>JBGAUK010000019.1:0-39097 GCA_044228695.1 Chromatiaceae bacterium
TCGGTGTCCGTATCCGTATCGGTATCGGTATCGGTGTCGGTATCCGTGTCGGTATCGGTATCGGTATCGGTATCGGTGTCGGTATCCGTATCGGTATCGGTATCGGTGTCCGTATCGGTGTCCGTATCGGTATCCGTATCGGTGTCCGTATCGGTGTCCGTATCGGTGTCGGTGTCGGTGTCGGTGTCGGTATCCGTGTCCGTATCGGTGTCGGTATCGGTGTCGGTATCGGTATCGGTATCGGTGTCGGTATCGGTGTCCGTATCGGTGTCCGTATCGGTATCGGTATCGGTATCGGTGTCGGTATCCGTGTCGGTATCGGTATCGGTATCGGTATCGGTATCGGTGTCGGTATCCGTATCGTTATCGGTATCGGTGTCCGTATCGGTGTCCGTATCGGTATCCGTATCGGTGTCCGTATCGGTGTCGGTGTCGGTGTCGGTATCCGTGTCCGTATCGGTGTCGGTATCGGTGTCGGTATCGGTGTCGGTATCGGTATCGGTGTCGGTATCGGTGTCCGTATCGGTGTCCGTATCGGTATCGGTATCCGTATCGGTATCGGTGTCGGTGTCGGTGTCCGTATCGGTGTCCGTATCGGTGTCGGTGTCGGTATCGGTATCCGTATCGGTGTCGGTGTCGGTATCCGTGTCCGTATCCGTATCGGTGTCCGTATCCGTGTCCGTGTCCGTGTCGTCGTCTGAATCTACGAAATCTTCAGCAACTATTACAGGTTCTGGTTCAACGACGGGGAATTCAACGGCATCAAAGTCTGAGCCTGGAGGAGTGGGCTCTGGGGGAAACTCAACACCACCCTCCGGGATGGGAAAATCTACGGGGGGTATGGGAGCCTGCATGCCTTCAGTGGTGCCCGGTTGCTCGGGAGGGGGTTCGGTACCAACTGGCTCTCTGGAGGGGATCTCAATCCCTTCGTCGTCAATGGGACCTTCCTGAACGATAGCAGGCTCTCGGATATCCCTATGGTCAACGTTGGCTACCTGGATGTTTTCGTTGTCATCCTCGATAGTGGATTCCAACGGGGGGGTAGTATCCTCTGGATTATCAGGTTCTTTACTTTCAAGTATTTCGCTTAAGGAAGTAATCTCATCAAAAGAGACTGCTTCGTTATAGGTGGCCAAGCTCTCTCCACCTTCAGGGGTGGTATCTGTAGGTGTTTGATTTTGCTCGGCCATGATCTAATCCTCAAAGTCTTTTACGCAATTTACACAATAACATCGGCGCACATGGGCGCCAGCTGGCCAAAGGTTATAACTTGGGTGGAGGGGCTTCTAGCCCGAAGCCCGATCTAACTGATTTAACGAGGAAATTTGATTATCTTTCGCGAAATGCCCGTGACAAAGCATTCACGATGGGTTTTGCGAGATAGGCGAGCAGGGTTTTATAACCGGTGAGAATTTCCGCATCTACCGCCATTCCTGCTTGTAGGGGATTGTGTTTGGGATCTTCACCAACATAAGTCTTTGTTAGTTCTACCCAACCCATAAAATAGGGGGTGCCATCATCACCTACCATGTTGGATGCGGAGATGCGGTTTAGGGTCCCTTTGGCAAAACCATATCGCGAGTATTCATAAGCACTTACGCGCATATTGACGGCTTGACCAACCTGTACGTACCCTATATCCCTGGGTGCGATTTTAACCTCGGCATTAAGCGGCGTGTCATCGGGCACGATCTGCATCAGTAGTGCACCGGGCTGAATCACCTGGCCCACCGTTTGCACTTTTAGATCATGCACATATCCGCGGGCAGGTGCACGCACTTCCAGACGTTCGACCCGGGCTCCCAGACGCTGCAAGGTCTCCTCCACCTCGGCCATTTCGGCACGGGTGGTACCCAATTCCTTCGATGCATCACCACGCAACTGGTTATCGGTATCCAACAGCCGAGTTTCGGATTCAGCAAGTTCCTGGTTCACCACATCGATCTCTTGGGTGATTCGTGCGACTTCTCCCTCCGCAGTGACTTGGGCCCGGCGTGTCTCATATAACGTCGTCCGGTCAATCAATTTTCGCTTCCCCAAATCTTCACGCATGACGATCAACTCAGCAGTCAGTTGTTGATGCCGCTTGGCTGAGGATAATGAATCCTCCAATTGTTCCAGGCGACGTTTGCGCTGTTCGATCTGCCGGCCCACGATCTCTAATGTCGAATCACGGGTCGCGGATTGATTGAGAAAAATGGTCTTTTGATCCGCGACCAGATCGGGGTAGGTATCCTTATATTTAGAAAAATCTGGCTCACGATTGTCAATGAAGGCTTGCAGTCGTTCGGACCGCAACTGGAGCGCTGCTTGACGGGCCAGCATCTGCAACTGGTCAGCCAGGGCCTGGGAGCCATCGATGCGCAAGAGGACCTGACCTTGCTCGACCAGCATGCGATCTTCTACTTGGATCGCTTCAACGACACCGCCGTCCAAGTGTTGGACCACCTTGATCTTACCAGTAGGAATAATCTGCCCGGGTGCCGTCGCCACTTCCGCGATTTCGGTGGTGCCCGCCCAGACCAAGAAGGAGATTATCAAGGCCAAGACCAGATAGAGTACCGGTTTGACAAAACCTGGAATCAGTTCTTCCTCGACCAGTACGGTCTCCGAAAGCAATCGCCGCTCGCGGCCACCAAAGTCGATATTCACGGCTGTGCCGTTGGTTTGTTCCAATTCATTGCTTTTATTCATCAACGCAACCCCGCCATTACCTTTTCCGCAATCTGTGTAAATGGTCCCATGGCGGTGATCCGCCCCCTTTCCATGTAAACCACCTTATCTGCTAGACGCAAATGACCCGGTCTCAGACTAACGACAATGAGCGTGGCCCGACCCCGCAACCATTGAATGCACCGCATCAGGGCCACTTCCCCCGCCTGATCCATCCCGGTTCCCGGTTCGTCCATCAGCACCAGCGTTGCTGGTTTTAGCATCGTTCTTGCTAGGGAGAGCCGCTGTCGAAAGCCACGAGGTAGCTCGTCGGCCCGACTATGGGAGATACGGGTCCGGAAGCCCTGGGGCAGAGCTTCGACGTCCGTGAGGAGGCCAGCCATCTCCGTTGCCCAGCGTAATTCTTCGTCCGAGGCATCTGGATGCACTAGCCGCAGGTTCTGCGCCACGGTCCCATAGAATAGCTCGCAGTTCTGGGGCATGTAGCTGATGCGTGCCCGCAAATCGGTCGTGGTGATTTGCCGGATATCGATCCTGTCCTGTCGCAAAGCGCCCGCTTGGGGGGTATAGACCCGCATCAGAAGTTTCAGGAGGGTGGACTTGCCTGCCCCATCGGGGCCCGTCAGCGCCACCATCTCCTTTGGCTCGGCCTTAAAGCTGACCCCGAGCAGTGCCGGGTCGGCATCATTGGCATACCGGAAAGAGACTCGCGCCAGCTCAATTCCGCCATGGGTCTCGGGCCTGATCGTCTGACGCACGCCGCGGTCCTTCTCCCCAGGCATACGCATCAGATTGTCGATCTGCCGGACATTTTCCTTGATTCTGGCGATGGATGTCGCCGCGAGGAACAGGTTCTCCAAGGGTCCAATCAGCCGCCAAACCAGGATCATGGTGGCAAGCAGAACGCCGGTGGTTATCTCACCATTAAGGACCAGGACGGCGGACACCACGATGGCCATCAACCCTGTACCTTTTCCCAGCACTTGGACGACGGCCTGAAGCCGCTGAGTGAAATCCTGCTCCCGGAATCCGCTTAGGGCCGCCTCGGCGGATAAGCCGCGGAGCCGCTCAATCCAGATCGCTTCCGAACCCGTGCTACGTATCAGCCGCATGGCACTGAGGCTCTCGTTAATGAATTCCCGGCGGGCAACGGAGCTGCGCGAGGCCTCCCAAACCACTTGTCCACTGGCTTGGCGCACAACAAAACCTGTAACGCCAAAGGCAAGGAGGGATACCAGAAGAACCACCAACATCCAGGGGTTGATGATGGCGAGAACCAGGACCAGGATCGATGTTGCTGGCAGATCGAAGGCCAGGAGAGCCAAAGGGCCAAGAAAAAATTCACGCAGCCTTTCCAGGCCACGAATACGTCCCACCTGGCGACTGACCGGCACCCCCTCAATAGCCGTCGCGGGAAGCCCCAGGATGCGTTGGAAGATACTAACGCCCAGGATATACTCGGACCTACCACCGACATAGGCCAAAAGTCGACTTCTAAAAATACCTAAAAGCCCGGCTAGAACGACAGCAATCAAGACGCCAATCAACAAGTGGAAGCCAATCTGAATATCGCCTACCGGAATGACCTGATCGTAGACGGATCTAATGTAAAGGGCTGGGCTGAGATTCAGAAAGGTTGCCAGCAGCGTTACGGCCAGAATCAAGGACAAATGACGGCGAAAACGGCGTACGATCCCAGCTACCCAACTTGAGTGGACATTGCCCGTTTGGCCTACCTCAGCCTCTTGAAAAATATAGTAATCCCCATGCTCATGGAGACCACCCATCCAGACTACCTGGCCGGTCGCGCCGTCGAAGACACGCAGACGTCCATCATTTTCCCGCGCCAGTGCCACCTTGGCGCCCCCTGTCTTAGGCAGGAACAGATAGGGAAGTAGGCGTTCATCGGGCGGCCGCGTGCTGGACCCGACGTAACGGGGCTGGTAATCCAGATTTGCCAGAACGGCAAAAAAACCTGATAGATCAAGCTTATTCTCCATATGGGGGAGTGCCTCCGCCAACTCCCGTCGCCGGCCATGCCAACCGAGTTGGGTCAAGAGGGGCAAAAGACAGAGGGAAAGATCGGTCGGCTGAACAAACCCACCCCCGACGATTTGTGAGATGTCTGCCTGAACTTCGGGGTGTGGCGTCGTTAAGGCGACGGTGTCATTGAGGGGGGCACGATGCGGTGCGCCCGCAACGAGTAGGCCGCCGGAGATTTCGTATTGCTGGTCGGCCAGGGACAACAGGGATGGGCGATGGGTGACGAGCACCAGGGTGCGGCTGCCCTTCGCCCGCTCCAGATATTCACGAAGAATACGGTCCCCTTCCATATCCAGGGCGATATTGGCCTCATCGAATAAGATGACATCCGGGTCCCGACAGAGGGCGCGGACGATGGTGATGAGTTGGCGAGCACCCATGGCCAGGTTCTCGGAGGCATTTTCTCCCAGGCGGGTCTCATAGCCGAACTTCATCCCCGCCACGATCGTGTCTAATCCCAGTTCCTTGGCCACCGCTAATGCCTTGTCGGTCAGGGAAGCGTCGAACATGGTCAAATTGTCCAGGATGGTACCGGTCACTACAGTACCGGTCTGGGGTAACAGCGCGATCCGGCGGTGAAAGGAATCCATGGCGAAATTAATCAGAGGTTGGCCATCGATCAGTACCTCACCCCTATCGGGCTGCTCCATGCCGCTTAACAAATTGAGGAGGATGCTTTTTCCCGTTCCACTCTCACCACGAATGGCAATGCAAGCTCCAGCCGGAATGGCCAGATTGAGACCCGAAAAGATTTTGTTACTACCGTACCCCAACTCAATATCACGCAACTCCATGCCTTGCCGCACGGGCGGCAGCATTTCCTTACCGGCTTGAACCTCGATGGGCAGGGTTATGAGGTCTCGCAGGCGACGATCGGCGGTTATGAAGGCCTGATAACGGGTCCAGTAGTTGAGTCCACGGCGTAAAGGCGTCAGGGAACGCACCGAGAGCATCAGGCAAGCCGCCAGGGCACCTGGGGTCATATCACCATCGATAACCTTCCAGGCACCCGCGAAAATGACGCTCACGATCATGATCTGGGAGAAAAAGGAACCCAGGCTGTTGGCCAGGGCACTGCTACGGGTAAGTTCCTGCCCCTGCTCGGCATTAGCGCGCTGCAGCATTTCATAGCGGCGCAGCATAAGTTTCTCCATCATCATGGTCTTGACGGAGTGGATGCCGGAAATCACCTCGAAGAGGAAGCCGGAGCGTCGGTCATCATTGATGTTGCGGGTCTCCAAATGATCGCGGATTGATCGCCCGAACTGGAGGGTCAGGAGGGAGAAGAGCAGGAGCAGGGTTGCCGGAATCAGAACCAGATTTCCGGCAATGAGATAAATCACCGCCAGGAAAATGAGCGCAAAAGGCAAATCCAGGAGTAACAACAAAGACTGCCCGGAATAGAAACTGGCCACCTGGCTGGCAGCCCGCAATTTTTCAGCGTAGGCGCTGGGTTCCTCCCGCAGATAGCGGCGGAGGGGGACCTGGAACAGGTGCTTCAGGGCCGCCATGGTGGCCCGATGCTCGAAGCGAGTCCCTAACCAACTGGTGACGATGCCGTTGACACCCCGGAGGAGTGCTTCGAGGATCATGGCCGCAAACAGACCCATGGTCAGGAAACTCAAAGTCGACATGGACTGGTTGACGATAACCCTGTCCATAATCTGGAGTATCGCCAGTGGCAATGCCAAGGCCAGAATATTGGCCAGCAAGGACCCAACCAGAAGACCGGGGAAGACGTGACGCAAATCATCGGATCGGAATAATCCATCCAAGGCCCTTTGGGCTGCCGGATCGCCAACGGCTTCCGGGGTGGCTGACGAACTCGTGCGCGGAAAGATCATTGAGATCCTACTCCTTATATACCAAGCAAACTGATGACTTGTCGTACCAGTGGATGACGAAAGCCGACGGTGTTGTCCGATCCAGCCCCTAGGGTCAGAACACCTGATCGAATGGCCGTCGTTACCGCCTGTTCGACCTCCTCCCGAGGTTCACCCAGGAGTTCGGCCAACGCGGCTATATTCATCGTGGTAGGTCCCACTGCCAAGGTTTGCAGCAGTTTCCAATCCAAATCAAAGCCATCAAGCCGGGACGCGATGATCATCAGCAGTGCCAGGGTGGGCTCTGCCGTGGCGGAACGCGCCAACTCGATAGCGAATAAGGGAACCCCCGCGGCAAGATCCTGAATCCGCTGTCTCGACGCCCCTGCCGCAGGCAGGATAGCCGATGACTGGAGACGCGCCAGCAGATTACTCACAGCCTCATCGGTGAGACGTCGTAATGGGATGACATCAGGGTTCTCGTTGCCCGTCTTGCGCCCCGCGAACAGTAGAAAACGACCCCGTTCAATCGCTTGAGGCGCCATGGCCACCAATCGGGATCGCGCCTCGTGCGTGAGGAGATGAATGTCATCGATGACCAATATATCCGGACTGGCGTGTCTGGGCGATGAGAGCACTGCCAGCGCTTCATCGCTAGAAACGGCATCACCCGTCGCGGTGTCGCACAGGGGCGCGAAGGCGGAAATCGGTAAGGCGCGAAAATATATCCCCTGACCCCCGAGGGCCCGACATCTGGCCACAAGGGCTCGGCAGAGGTGCGATTTGCCCATGCCAGTCTCACCTTCGATAAAGGCCATGCTGCCTTGGAAAGGGTCACATAACAGCCCAGCCAATTTTTGCCAGGTGGCTCGATGCACACTCGAGGTATCAAGCAAATCAAAATCAACCCGGAACAAACTGGAGATACTGGCCATTGGCAAGGATTCAGACAAGAGCGGGGCATTCACGGGACTGAAGGACCTTAAAACCTCACGCGCCATGGGACCCAAACAAAAATCTCCATCAGGAGTCTTTTGTAAGAGGCGATGACTAGCCGCAATCACGGGTGATGCCACCACCTCGCCCGACCAGCCACCTCGACGCCCCTTGCTGACAACCGCCATACCGGCATTGAGCACAGCGCTCATCCCCGTAAACGCCAAAGCCGTGCCAACTGCCTGGGCGACCTGCTGCTGAAGTACCTGGAGGAATTGCAGGGCCGCAATCAAGTCGTTTTCGGATGACCGCCGAATCCCGAAGAGTATGTCTCCATGCCCGCTTTCATGGGGGATAAAGAGCACTCCCGCGTCACAGGCAAAGCCGGCCGTGGTGCGTTGAAAAATCGCCCTTTGCTGATCTGAAACCGCAGTCGGTAACGCCAGGCTCAGGACAACGCAGGGGCGGCGCACCAAAATCCCTTCTTGAGCCCAACGGGCATCTTCAAACGTCGAGGCCGAGCTTGAGGCTTCCTGACCCGTATTATCGGCCAGCATCGCCATGCCCTGAGAAACCGCCATGCTCCGATTACGGACGTTAAGGCGTTTAAACAAAGATACCAAGTGCTGCTTGACCGTGCCCAGGCCAATGTCGAGTTCCCGTGCAATTTCCTTGTTAACCTTGCCTTCGCACAACAAACCCAGTATTTCGCGCTGTCGAGGGGTCAAGGCGACCGTTCTCCGGCTAATCGGCACCGAACCACGGGGGGGGCCGTTCACGGTCAAGTATCTGAACTCGTCAAGGGCCAACCGGTTTAGAGGACGAGGCGTAGAATCCTTTAGAAACCTTGGCGAGATCCTTTTCCAAAGGATCCGGCCACGGGAAGCGCCCCTCGATGCGTGAGTCGCTATCAAACTCGATAACTTTACAACGCATCTTTCCTGCCTTCAGGCGCTTGCACCATTTTTCCGCATCATCCTTGGCGGCAAACTCCGCCACTGCCAGGCGATACCAGGTCGCCGCCGGGCCCTCCGGTGCGACGGTATCCTTGGGAATTCGCGCCAGCAGGGCATGATTCTCCACCAACCTAGGATTCTGGTTGCGCAAGTCTCGCCATGTGGCCTCGACTCCGTCTCGACTATGATCGCCAGTCAGTTCCACCAGCCAGCGTTGCTGCTCTGCCACCCTCAATTCGATATGCTCTTTCTGAGTAGCTATTTTCCAGCCCCCGCTGGGAAGCCAGTGCTCGGACACGGTCAAGTGCTTTGCGTCCCCAGCTAGGATAGAACCAACCTGCCTTTCAGGACGCTGGCCCCTGCCAGGCAATACCGCGCGGCTCGGAGCCCCCCCACCGAGTGCGGTGAATAGATCCACCTGGCCCTGATAGGTGTTCCTGCGAAAATTATGCAGCTGATCCAGATTGCGGTGAAAAGTCCGAATCGTGTCCAGATACACCAAATAGTCGATGGCGCCGGCTTCATAGGCCTCCTGGCTATACATCCAGGCCCGCCGCGCGGCATCCGTGGCTTCCTGCTGGATGGCCAAACGCTTGCGGGTGAGTTCAGTGGTTTGCAAGGCCGTCTCTACTTCCAGGGTAGCGCCATGGATGACCTTGACGTAGGTCTCCACCATTTCCTCATAGGCGGACTTGCTGTATTCCACTTCGCTCTTACGCCGGCCCGCATCAAAAATGGTTGCGGAGAGATTGGAGATGAAATTCCAATATAAGGTGTGGGGCATGAAGATTTCGTCGATGTACAGGCTGCCATAACCCACCTGCGCCGTCAGGTCCAGAGGGGGCATAACCCGGGCACGGGCAACATCGATATTGGCATCCGCCGCCAACAACCGGGCCTCGATGGCCCTGACATCCGGTCGCTGCAACAGCAGCGCCGTGGGCACGCCGGGCTTGACATTCAGGTAAAGAAGTTTTTGCAGGCCCTCATCGGACAGGGCAACCCCTTCTGGTACGCCGCCCAGCAGCAGCGCTAGGCGGTTGGCAATCTGCTTGCGGCGCAGTTCGATTTCAGGCATGTCGGAACGAACGCTGAAAACCGCAGTACGTTGTTGTTCCACGTCAATCAAGGTCGCATCACCAGACTGAAGACGGATTTCCATGCCCTGGAGCATGTTGCTCATGACCACCTCGGTTTCCTGAGCCACGCGCATGCGGTCGTTGAGGGACAGGTATTCGACGTAAGCGCCCACCAACTCGGCAACCAGCTTACGCGCCTGGTCGTCATGTTCGAAAATGGCCCGCCACAATTGCAGTTCGGCGGATTCAGCCAAGGAACTCTGCTCTCCCCATAGATCGACCCGCCAATCAACATTCAGTCCCACCTGATAGGTCGTCTCCGATTCGACCTGCCCCTCCTGCTCCACCGAGCCAATGCCGTCCTGAGGGGCTTCGCCCTGGAATTGCACGGGAAGGGAGACCTCGGGCAGTTGACCCGCCTTACCCTGGATGGCGCGCGCCTTGGCCTGGAATACCTTCTGGGCCGCGATCCGGAGATCCTGGTTGTTGGCCAGGCCGCGATCTAATAAATCGTTCAGTTCCTGGCTGCCGAAGAGTCGCCACCAGTTCGCCAACTCCGGATCCCTGGGGGACGACGCGGCTTCAACCTCGGCGGCCGCGGCCGTGGCCGCGACATACTGGTCAGGCATGGGAACGGTGGGGGTATCATATTGGTCGCGCTTGAGGGCACACCCTGCAACCAGAAAGGTCAGAAAGGCCAGGAAAAACCAACGCCAAGAGATGGAGCGGTAACCCAACCCCAGGTAGCCGGCAGTTTGCGAGCGCGCAAAGACAACAATCTCGGTCACCTTCGAAACTACCACCATGGGATTAACATTAAATTTCATATATTTAATACCGCCGGGTGGGTGATCACTCACCGTAACATCAACAAAAGCGGGGATTCAGGCAAAGATCCCGGCTAGGGAAAGCGGCAAGGACTTCCGGTGGTGGCCGGTCTCGGGGTTGCGAATCAAAAACCCGGGGGACGCAATTTCCCTTGCTCAAAGCGTAACCTTGTAAGCCGCATCGTTCATTGAGAATTCCCCTCCACGAGATATGAGAACACGCTGGGGACAAGGCCTCGTGTTAGAGACGATTCAGCAACGAGTAGCTCAGGCAGGGTGACCTTTAAACCTGGCTTGACCGACCGGAACGCTGAAGATGTCCCGTATTTTTCCAACCCTTGTTCGGGGATACTACTTAGAGACAAATCGGTTGGCAATATGCTAGTAAACCTATTTTCAGCATACCATTCCCTCACCCAGCGTTCGTAGGCACTATCGACCCTAAGTGCAGAGATATCATCAGGGGGGTTGAGGGTAATTCTCTAATTTTTTAAAGGTTTTGTGGGGGAGGCATGAGAATAGGATTCAACCGGTTCGGCAAACCCTTCATCCAAGCCAGGCCCTATGCAACGGAGAAAGCGGAAGGCTTTTATGAAGCTCCGTGCTATAATTCTGCGGCTTTACAGTTGAGGAAAACTCGGAAGGCGAAGAATCCAGATCCATGGCAAAAGAAGACGTTATTTCGATGGAAGGTACGGTGGTTGACACCCTTCCTAACACCATGTTCCGCGTGGAGTTAGAAAACGGCCACGTCGTTACCGCTCATATTTCGGGCAAGATGCGTAAGCACTACATCCGCATTCTTACCGGAGACAAGGTTACCGTGGAGCTAACACCCTACGACCTGACCAAGGGACGTATCACCTACCGCGCCCGCTGAGCGGCGAGGTTGGCAGCGGACTGCCCCTACCCACGCCAGTCAGGGAAGCGCTAGGCGGTTTTAGGCTCAACCTCGAACCCTAGCTCCTCTCCTTCCACCATGACCCGCACCTTGCCCCCATTGACGAGCTGTCCAAACAGCAGTTCGTTGGCCAGGGGTTTTTTGATGTGCTCACGGATAATGCGGCTCATGGGGCGGGCGCCCATGCGCGCGTCATAGCCCCGGCTGGCCAGCCAGGCACGCGCCTCGCTATCCACGTTCATGCTGACCTTCTTCTCCAGCAACTGCTGTTCCAGTTCAAACAAGAACTTGTCCACTACGTTGACAATCGTGGCGGGCGACAGGGCACCAAACTGGATCACGGCATCGAGCCGATTGCGGAATTCCGGGGTAAAGAGGCGCTTAAGGGCCTCCATCCCATCCGTAGCATGGTCCTGCTCGGTAAAGCCGATGGAGGGACGACTGGCCTCCGCCGCTCCGGCATTTGTGGTCATCACCAGGACGACATGACGAAAATCCGCCTTGCGGCCGTTGTTATCCGTGAGGGTACCGTGGTCCATGACCTGCAGCAGCAAATTGAAAACGTCCGGGTGGGCCTTCTCGACTTCGTCCAGCAGGAGCACGGCGTGAGGGTGCTTGTTGATTTCCTCCGTTAGCAGCCCGCCCTGGTCAAACCCGACATAGCCGGGCGGGGCGCCAATGAGGCGCGAGACCGTGTGGCGCTCCATATACTCGGACATGTCGAAGCGGATCAACCGCAGGCCCAGGATGCGGGCAAGCTGACGCGTCACCTCCGTCTTGCCGACTCCGGTAGGGCCCGCGAAGAGGAAAGAGCCGATAGGCTTTTCCTCCTGGCCCAGACCAGAGCGGCTCATGCGGATGGCGGAGGTCAGGGTATCGATGGCCGCCTCCTGGCCAAATACCACCAGCTTCAGGTCCCGATCCAGGTTTCGCAGGGATTCGGTATCCGAGGACGACACCTGCTTGGGCGGAATGCGGGCGATCTTGGCCACGATGCGCTCGATATCCAGGACATCGATACGCTTCTTGCGCTTGGCCGCGGGCAATAGCTGGACGTGGGCCCCCGCCTCGTCGATGACATCGATGGCCTTGTCCGGCAAGTGGCGGTCATTGATGTGCTTGGCCGAGAGTTCCGCAGCTGCGCGCAAGGCCGGCTGTGTGTAGCTGACCTGGTGATGCTCTTCGAAGCGGCTCTTGAGGCCCTTGAGGATTTCCACTGTATCCTCGACGCTAGGTTCTTCGATATCGATCTTCTGAAAGCGCCGGGCCAGGGCCCGGTCCTTCTCGAAAATGCCACGAAACTCCTGATAAGTCGTGGAGCCGATACAACGCAGGTCGCCAGAGGCTAAAACCGGCTTGATGAGGTTGGAGGCATCCATGGCCCCGCCCGAGGCGGAGCCGGCGCCAATGATAGTGTGAATTTCGTCAATGAAAAGAATGGCCTTAGGCTGACGCTTGAGTTGGGCGATGACGGCCTTGAGCCGTTTCTCGAAATCCCCCCGGTACTTGGTGCCGGCCACCAAAGCGCCCAGATCCAGGGCATAGATGACGGCATCCGCCAAAACCTCGGGTACCTCTTCCGCGACGATGCGCCGCGCCAGGCCCTCGGCAATGGCTGTCTTGCCGACGCCGGCCTCGCCTACCAGCAAGGGGTTGTTCTTGCGTCGCCGACAGAGAATCTGCAGGGTGCGCTCAATCTCGGTCTCGCGACCGATGAGGGGATCGATCAGGCCTTGGCGCGCCAGTTCGTTGAGATTGGACGTAAAGCTCTCCAAGGGGCTGGCGCTTTCCTTAGCATCTTGTCGCCGTTCCCCGCCCGGTTCGCCCTGAGCCTCCTCGTCCCCGCCTTCGCCTGGGACCTTGGAGATGCCATGGGAAATATAATTAACCACATCCAGACGGCTAATGTCCTGACGGTTGAGCAAGAACACCGCCTGGGAGTCCTGCTCGCCGAAGAGCGCGACCAAGACATTGGCCCCCGTAACCTCTTTCTTGCCGGCGGACTGAACATGAAAGACGGCCCGTTGCAAGACCCGTTGAAAACCTATGGTCGGCTGGGTCTCACGCTTTTCCCCGGTCGGAACGAGCGGCGTGGTCTCCTCAATGAAGAGGTTGATATCCGATCGCAGCCGCCCCTCGTCCGCCCCGCAGGCGCGTAACACCTTAGCCGCGCTCGGATTATCGAGCAAGGATAGAAGCAGGTGCTCCACAGTCATGTATTCGTGCCGGCGCTCCCGGGCCTGATGGAAGGCTTGGGTCAGCGTGAATTCAAGGTCTTTGCTCAACATAAAGGGTCACCAATCCGGTATTCAGAGGTCTTTCAGGCCTCTTCCATGGTACACATCAAGGGGTGCTGATGCCGTCGCGCAAAGTCCATGACTTGGGCAACCTTGGTCTCAGCGACGTCCCGCGCGTAGATCCCGCAGACGCCAACGCCGCGGGTATGGACATGCAACATAATCTGGGTAGCTTTTTCCCGATTCAAATGGAAGAAGGTCTCCAGCACCTGGACGACGAACTCCATGGGGGTAAAGTCGTCGTTGAGCAACAGCACCTTGTAACGGGGCGGCGGCTTGAGTTCCGGTCTGGATTCCTGGACCGCCACCCCTTCATCGCGCTCCCGATTCACATTCGATCCACTCATGTCAATGCGAAATCCCACGGAAATGTCACTTTGGATTTGACCCTTGCAATGGGGTCATTATACTTCGCACTCATGGCATCGGCTCGCCTGGCGGTGCAGGATGCCGGATATAAATAAGAAGGCTGCCCGTAAGGTTCGGAGCGCCCCAGCTGTACCCTGGACCGCTTGGTGTATCACTATTTTCCTACGGCCAGGGAAGCTTACAGGGCATGGGACAAGGCGCCGGGAGGAGTCGGTTCCAGGCCTGAAATACTAACAGGGGGAAAACCCCACCCATCTCCTGGAGGAGTAGCAGCGATGATGACCGGTACCGTAAAATGGTTCAATAATGCCAAGGGATATGGGTTCGTAAAGGCCGATGAAAAAGAAGATGATGTCTTCGTTCATTTTTCGGCCATCGACATGGATGGCTATCGGACCCTCAAGGAGGGGCAGAAGGTTCAGTTTGAGATCACCCAGGGTCCCAAGGGTCTCCACGCCGCCCGCGTCAACCGCCTCAACTAGTTTTGAAAACCCCGCGCTCCGGGTGAAGGAGCGCGGGGTTTTTACGCCGCGGCTACCGAGAGCGCCGCAATCCGCACTGGCCCATTCCAACAAGGAACTCATCCCCACTCACCGGCTCGACAAGGAGGTTACCCGTCCCAACCTCGGGTCGGGCTCCCCCGGCATCCCTACATATTGGCGATTACCGCCTCCCCGAAGGCCGAACAACTCAGCTTGGTAGCCCCTGGCATCAAACGCTCCAGATCGTAGGTCACGGTCTTGGCCAGGATGGAGCCTTCCACGCCCTTGATAATGAGATCCGCCGCCTCGGTCCAGCCCAGGTGACGCAACATCATCTCGGCCGAGAGGATGATGGAACTCGGATTGACCTGATCCTTGCCGGCGTACTTGGGTGCGGTGCCATGGGTCGCCTCGAACATGGCCACGGAATCCGACAGGTTAGCCCCTGGCGCCAGCCCGATGCCACCCACCTGCGCCGCCAGGGCATCGGAGATGTAGTCGCCGTTGAGATTGAGCGTGGCAATGACATCGTATTCCTTGGGGCGCAGCAGAATCTGCTGCAGAAAGGCGTCAGCGATGACATCCTTGATGATGATCTCGCGGCCGGTTTTGGGATTCTTCATGGCGCACCAGGGACCTCCATCGATCTCCTCGGCGCCGAATTCCTCCATGGCCAGTTCGTAGCCCCAGGTCTTGAAGGCACCTTCCGTAAACTTCATGATGTTGCCCTTGTGCACCAGGGTCACGGAGGCACGATCATTGTCAATTGCGTATTGGATAGCCTTGCGCACCAGACGCTTGGTGCCATCGGCCGAGACGGGCTTGATACCGATTCCGGAGGTCTCCGGGAAACGGATCTTGGTCACCCCCATCTCCTTCTGAAGGAAATCGATCACCTTTCTGGCCTCGGCCGACCCGGCCTGCCACTCGATTCCCGCATAGATATCCTCGGAATTCTCGCGGAAGATCACCATATCGGTGTTTTCGGGCTCCTTGACCGGGCTGGGTGTGCCCTGGAAGTAGCGCACGGGACGGAGACAGACGTAAAGGTCGAGTTGCTGGCGCAGGGCCACGTTGAGGGAGCGGATACCACCACCCACGGGCGTGGTCAGGGGGCCCTTGATGGAGACGACGTAGTCACGGATCGCGTCCATGGTCTCCGCCGGCAGCCAGACATCATCGCCATAGATCTTGGTGGATTTCTCGCCGGCATAGATCTCCATCCACTGAATCTGGCGGCTGCCCTCGTAGGCCTTGGCCACCGCGGCATCCACCACCTTCATCATGACGGGTGAGATATCTACGCCAGTGCCGTCGCCCTCGATATAGGGAATGATGGGCTTGTTGGGGACCAGGAGGGCATAATTGTCATCGACCTGGATCTTCTCGCCGCTGGCGGGCACCTGAATTTTGTCGTAGGCCATATCGTCTGTCTCTTTGGGGTTGCACAAATAAAGTTAGTCTAGCACTCGATTCGGGGCTTGCGTATAGCTACGCAAATAATATGCCTCCCAGGGTCGGAAATCATTCACCCCTCCGTCCATCCTAGAAATATATTATTAATCAATTATATAAATCGATGCAGTTTCCATCCCCAATATCCCTCCACCCTACCCAATGCCCTGTCATGGTCGGCCTCTCGGGGGGCGTGGATTCCTCGGTGGCGGCCCTGCTCCTGCTTGAACAGGGGTATCGGGTGGAAGGGCTCTTCATGAAGAACTGGGAGGAGGACGACACGGTCGGCTATTGCGCGGCAGCCGCGGACCTGAGGGATGCGATGGCGGTCGCGACGCGGCTCGGCATCCCCCTGGGTACCGTCAACTTCGCCACTGAGTATTGGGATCGGGTCTTTTCCGCTTTTCTGGCGGAGTACCAGGCCAACCGGACCCCCAATCCGGACATCCTATGCAACCGCGAAATCAAATTCCGCGCCTTCCTGGATCATGCCCTGACCCTCGGCCTGCGGCGGATCGCCACCGGCCACTACGCCCGCCTGATCGAAGACGCCCGGGGCTACCACCTCTATCTCAGCCGCGATGAGGATAAGGACCAAACCTATTTCCTCCACCTCCTGGACCAGGAGCAACTCGCCCACGCCCTCTTCCCCCTCGGGGAACTGAATAAGCAGGAGGTCAGGGCCCTGGCGCGGCGAGCCGGCCTGGCGACGGCGACCAAAAAGGACAGCACCGGCATCTGTTTCATCGGCGAACGCCGCTTCAGCGACTTCCTCTCCCGCTATGTCCCGTCTAATCCGGGTCCCATCGAGACACCGGAGGGCCGGCGCCTCGGCGAGCACCCGGGGCTGGCCTATTTCACCCTCGGCCAGCGTCAGGGGCTTGGCATCGGTGGCCAGGCGGCTGGACTGGAGGCGCCCTGGTTCGTGGCCGCCAAGGATGCGACCCGTAACACCCTGGTTGCGGTTCAGGGTCACGACCACCCCCTGCTGCTCAGCCGCCACCTCACCGCCCTCCGGATGCACTGGATAAGCGGTCAGCCGCCCCGGGAGCCGCCCTTCGCCTGCCAGGCCCGCCTGCGACACCGCCAGCCCCTGCAAGCCTGCCGGTGCGAGGCACTCAGCGGGGATAGCGCCAGACTCAGCTTTTCCCAGCCCCAAAGGGCCGTCACCCCCGGCCAATCGGCGGTCATTTATTTAGGCGAGGAATGCCTGGGGGGTGGCATCATTGAGGCCACGGAACCCTGACCGCTGGCCGAGGGCTCTTTCCCCCGTCGGGATTTCACCGCCACGATGGCAACTTGATAGCTCGCAACTCGCCAAGCCCATGATCTACACCGTTCAAGACCGCCTCATCGCCTTGGGGGCCATCTATCAGGCCAGCCTCTGTGTCCGCCGCATCGCCACCAAGGGCACGGTGGACACGGACCTCATGGAGCCCTGTATCCACAGTCTCTTCCAAACCGACGCCGACTCCACCGCCGAGATCTTCGGCCCGCCCGGCGCCCTCACCCCTGGTATCCGGGAACTGGCCAACCAGCTCAGCGGTAAGACAGCCAAGGATCTGGAATTCACCCGCTACCTGCTCGCCCTCCTCAAGCTGGAGTCCGTGCTCAACGGTCGCCCGACCATGATCCAGCAGATTGCCCAGGGCATCGAGGGGGCCCGTGCCAAGCTGGTGCATTTCCCCATGCTGCACCCCAACCTCCTGGCACACCTGGCCGACATCTACAGTCAGACCGTTAGCCAGCTCCAGCCCCGCATCATGGTGAAGGGCGAGCCTAACTATCTGCAAAACCCCGACAACCAGAACCGCATCCGGGCCCTGCTTCTGGCCGGCATCCGCGCCGCCTGGCTCTGGCGCCAGGTTGGCGGCAGCCGGTGGAAGATCGTCTTCGGGCGGAACAAGCTGCTGGAGGCGGCCCAACATTACCTGCGCATGAGCACCCACTAAAGCTGGAGCCCAAGGCATGGCTAACGACATCATCGGCCATTGCTGGCACTGCGGCCGCGATCTGGCCCCCTCCGACTATGGCCGCGAGGCCCTCTGTCTCGGTTGTGGCAAGCCCACCCGGGTCTGCCGCAATTGCCGCCAATTCGCCCCAGGGCGGCCCAACGCCTGCCTAGAGCCCATGACCGAGTTAGTGGCCGACAAGGAAAAGGCCAACTTCTGCGTACTCTTCGATCCCGTCGCCTTATCCGCGACCGGCCAAGGCCAGTCGCGTGCCATCGACCTGCTGCAGCGCGCCCAGGATCTCTTCAAGTGATCCGGGGGTGGGAGGCCGGGTGCGACGGCTCCCCGGTCAGGTCCAGGACCCGTGGCTCCAGGTCAAGGGCCTCCCCCCTAAAGTCCTGCCAGAGTTCGCGATAGGTGCGTCCGGTTGCTGGATGCGGCTCATCCCCGGCCACGTCCGCCAGGGGCTTGAGCACGTAGGCATAACGCAGAATCTCGTCGCGTGGCAAGGCATAGCCATCGATGAGGCCCAGGGCATCGCCGTAGGTCAGCAGATCGATATCCAGGGTCCGGGGCGCGAACTTATCGGGGCCCCGGACTCGTCCCGCCGCATCCTCGATGGCGCGCAGGCAGGCCCGCAGGTCCGCCACGGACTGTTCCGTCTGGCATCCCACCACCAGATTCAGAAAGGGCTCGCCCGCGAAACCCACCGCCCGGCTTTCATACACCGGGGAGATGACCAGGTCGCCATAGAGCTGGCGCAGGGCACTAATAGCGTTGCGCAAGGATGACTCCCGGTCCAGATTGCTCCCCAGACTGAGCCAGACCCTAGGCACCGCCAGACCGCTCCCCGCGTTCGATGATGACGCCCACGTCCGTCGCGCCGCTGACGGCGCCGATCTTATTGACACTGAGCCGCAGCCAGGGAATGCCAAACTCCTCGCGCAGTAGCGCCGCGCAGCGCTCCGCCAGGGTCTCCACCAGCTCGAAGCGGCTCTCAGCCACGAATTCCTTGAGCCGCTTGGACACCCGCTTGTAGTCCAGGGCGTCCTCGATGCGATCCGTGGCCGCCCCCCTGGCCACATCCGCGCCCATCTCCAGATCTAGCACCACGGGCTGTTTGATCTGCTTTTCCCAATCGTAGATACCGATGGTAGTCTCGATGCGCAGCCCGCGCAGGAACACGATATCCATGAAGCCCCCTCTCTCAGATAATGAAACCGAAGACCTCCGCAGCCCTGTAAGGGCAGCCGAAGGCGCTTGCCACCCTGCCCCGCCAGCGGACCCAGGATCCCTGAGCGACACGGATCTGGCCCTACTTGCCGAGCGCATCAAGAAATGGGGCCGGGAATTGGGATTCCAGCAGGTCGGCATTACCGGCATCGACCTGGCGGAGGACGAGGCCCGGCTGTTGGCCTGGCTCGAACAAGGCCGCATGGGCGAGATGGATTACCTGGTCCGCCACGGCGTCAAGCGCGCCCGGCCCGCGGAACTGATGCCGGGAACCCTGCGCGTCCTGTCCGCGCGGATGGATTATCTCCCCGAGACCCAGGACCACCTTCAGGAGCGCCTGGAGGAACCGGCCACCGCCTTCATCTCCCGCTATGCCCTCGGCAGGGACTATCACAAGCTGATGCGCACCCGCCTCCAACGCCTGGCCGAGCGCATCACCGCCGAAATCGGCCCCTTTGGACACCGCGCCTTCGTCGATTCCGCCCCGGTGCTGGAGAAGGCCCTGGCCCAAAACGCCGGCCTGGGCTGGATTGGCAAACACACCAACCTGGTCAACCGCCAGGCAGGCTCCTGGTTTTTTCTCGGCGAACTCTTCGTCGATTTACCGCTCCCCCTAGACCCGCTGGCGACCCATCACTGCGGGCGTTGCCACGCCTGCCTGGACGCCTGCCCGACCGGCGCCATTCTGGCGCCCTACCAGCTCGACGCGCGCCGCTGCATCTCTTATCTCACCATCGAACTGAAGGGCCTTATCCCCGCACCCCTACGGCCCTTGATGGGCAACCGGATTTACGGCTGCGATGACTGCCAGTTGGTCTGCCCCTGGAACCGCTTCGCCCAACTCACCCTGGAAGGGGATTTCCGCCCCCGCCAGAACCTGGAAGCCGCCACTCTCATCGCCCTCTTTGCCTGGGACGAGCCCGAGTTCCTGCACCGCACCGCGGGCAGCGCCATCCGCCGCATCGGGCATCCCCGCTGGCTGCGCAATCTCGCCGTCGCCCTGGGCAATGCCCCGTCCTCCCCCGCCGCGATCGCGGCCCTGGCGGCTCGCAGCGACCATGCCAGCGAGCTGGTGCGCGAGCACGTCGCCTGGGCCCTGGCCCGTCAGAGGCGCAGCAGGTGCTCGCGATAGTGCCGGAGTTCGGCGATGGATTCGCGAATGTCATCCAGGGCGCGGTGGGCCGACTGCTTCTTGAAGGCATCCGCCACGGCCGGCGCCCAACGTTGCGCTAGGATCTTGAGGCTGCTGACGTCCAGATTGCGGTAATGGAACCAGGCCTCCAGCTGGGGCATGGACCGGGCGAGAAAGCGCCGGTCCTGGCAGATGCTGTTGCCGCAGAGGGGCGACTTACCCGCAGGAACCCAGGCGGCGAGAAACGCCAGGGTCTCGCGCTCCGCCCCTCCCTCGTCCCGATCGCTGGCCCGGACCCGCTGCAAAAGGCCAGAGGCCCCATGGTGTTCCCGGTTCCAATCGTCCATGGCCGCGAGCACGGCCTCGGGCTGATGGATAGCAATGACCGGCCCCTCCGCCATGACCTCCAGGTGAGTGTCGGTGACGAGGGTAGCGATCTCGATGATCCGATCCTGGGAGGGCTCCAGGCCGGTCATTTCCAGGTCCAGCCAGACCAGATGGTTGTCGTCGGGTTTCATGCTGTCTTGCATCGCACTGAGAAAGACCTCAGTGTAACCTCAAGCTTCCCGTCCCGCCCCTGGCCCCATGATGCCGGCCGCCATTCCCGATATCGGCAGCCCAGCGAAATGGCATAGAATCCCAACGACAACCCTTTTCCAGGAGACCTACCCATGCACCCACGCCTGATTATGCTGTCCCTCGGCCTCGCCACCGCCTTTCCGGTCCCGGCCGCCGCGGACAAGGAGGTCACCGACCTCTACCAATTCAACTGCACCTCCTGCCATGGCGCCGAGGTCTATACGCGCACCGATCGCAAAGTGACCTCCCTGGCCAGTCTGGAGTCGCAAGTTCGGCGCTGCGAGCAGTCCCTGGGGCTCAAGTGGTTCGAGGACGATATCACCGACATGGCGGGCTACCTGAACACGCACTACTACAAATTCAAACCCTGATGCCGGGCCGCCGGCTCTCGGATCGCCAGAAGGCGCGCATCCTCAACCTTCAGGACCAGCGCCGGCAGCGCCTCGACGAGCGTGCCGAACAGGTCCTGGCAACCTGCGAGGTCGACCAACCTCGCCACGGCCGGGTAGTGGTGCGTCATGGGGCCGAGCTGGCGGTGGAGGACGAGGCCGGCCAGGTCTGGCACTGCCTGGCGCGTCAGAACATGGGCCATCCCGTCTGCGGTGACCGGGTGGTCTGGCAAGCCAGCGGCCCGGATCGCGGCGTGGTGACCGCCATCCAGGCGCGCGCGACCGTCCTGGCACGTCCGGATTACAGTGGCCGCGACAAAGCCCTGGCGGCCAACCTGACGCAACTGGTGGCCATCCTCGCCCCCCGGCCCGAACCCAGCACCTACCTGCTCGATCAATACCTGGCCGCCGCCGAGCGCCTGGGCGTCAAGGCCCTGATCGCCTGCAACAAAACCGACCTGCTGGATGCCCAGGGCCGGATCACCATGGCCTGCCTGCTGGCCCCTTACGAGCGGATTGGCTACCCCCTGGTCTGGCTAAGCCTACTCGACGACCAAGACATGCGGCCCCTGGCGGCACGGCTCGCGGGGGAGACCAACATCCTGGTGGGCCAGTCGGGGGTGGGCAAGTCGTCTTTGGTCAAGGCCCTGCTGCCGGATCTCGACATCCAGATCGGACGCCTGTCCCTGGCCACCGGACTGGGCCGTCACACCACCTCCACCGCCACCTGTTACCACCTGCCGGGTGGGGGCCACCTCATCGACTCCCCCGGGGTACGCAGCTTCCGGCTGACCCTGGACGGTCAGGCCGATCTGGAGCATGGCTTCCGGGACATAGCCCCCCTCATCGGGCATTGTCGCTTCGCGAACTGCCACCACGACCAGGAGCCCGGCTGCGCCCTCAAGGAGGCCGTGGCGGCAGGGGAACTCAACCCGGTGCGGCTAGCGAACTTCCTGCATATGAGCGCCGCCCTGGAGCGATCCAGCGCGCGCCGCTAACACCACGAACCCCATCTTTAACAGAGAGGAGCCATCATGGCCTACTGGCTGATGAAATCCGAACCCCATGTCTTCGGCATCGACCACCTGGTCGCCGCCCCGTGCCAGACCGAACCCTGGGACGGGGTGCGCAACTATCAGGCGCGAAACATGATGCGTGACGAGATGAAGGTCGGCGACCAGGTCTTCTTTTACCACTCCAACTGCGCCGAGCCCGGCATCGTCGGCCACATGGAGGTGGCCCGGGAGGCCTATCCCGACCACACCGCCTTCGATCCCGAGGCCAAGTATTACGACCCCAAGAGCGACCCGAACCAGCCGCGCTGGGTCATGGTGGAGGTGCGCTATGTGCGCCACCTGAGGCGCAACATCACCCTGGCCGAACTCAAGGCCCATGCCGATGGTCCCCTGGCGGGCATGCCCCTGGTACGCCAGGGCAACCGACTGTCCGTCATGCCGGTGACCCCCGAGCAGTGGGATTTTATCCTGTCGCTGGAATAATCCACTTGGAGGAGGACCAGGGGCCCGGAGGGTCCGGGGCAGATTTTCAGGCCCCTTGGACCTTGGCACGACGCTACATGAGACGAACCACCGCCTCCCGTTGTAGGCCCAGGGCCTGGATGCCAAGCTTGAGGGCCTGCTCGGCAAAGGTCTCCAGATCGCCCCAACGGTCATCGCTATCCATGACCTCGGACAGGGTCTCGTTGACGAGGCGCAGGCGATAACGGCCCAGGTCCGCCTCGCGCGGGGGGCTAAGCTCGGACAAGACATAAAGGCACGGCTCGGTCTTACCCAGGGCGACGAAGGCGAGGATGTACCGGAAGGTCCGGGCATCCCCACTCTCGATCTCCGCCAAGAGGCTGACGGCGTGGTCGCCGATCTGATAGCGACGCTTGGGAATGGCGGAACGGATGATGGGTTTATCCTGCATGTTCAAGTCCCCCGAGGTTGGATGGCGCCAATCTGGTGGCGGTGGGGCTGAATCCAAAGCCGCCTGGACCGGGATAGGCTCAAGCTGCGGTCCCATCCGGATGCAATTGGCCAGGCCCCGACCAGATCAGCAACCGCCGACCCGGGATATGCTCCCGCTCCGGTCCCTACCCGGCGCTATCGGCCAGGCCCTGACCAGGTCAGCACCCGCCCGCCCGGGTGATGGAAATCCGGCTTGGGGCAGGGATGGGCCAAGGCCCAGTAGGTGAGATCGCCCCACCTATCCTCGACCACCACCGCCAGCCCCAAGAGCAGGGCCGCGCCAGACGATCGCTTGGGGAGCAGATCCGCGGGAATACGGGCGCCCAGGCGCCAGGCGTGGCGGCGGCGTTCGCACTGGACGCCGGGAGCGTCACCCTGCCCCTCCACCTCAGGGAGGGGCAAGGGGACGCGTTCATCGGTAAAGTCATAAAGCGCCCAAGCCCCCGAGGGAGAAAAATTGAACTCACGGTAAGCCGTCTCCCCCGGCAGGGCGATGAAGGCCTCGCAGCAGCTATGCCGCCAGAGCCCATCCTGACGGACAGGGTTTGTCCGGGGCGGCATGGCCAAGGCCCGCAGCGGTGCCCGCAGGCGGTAATCCAGCTTGAGAGCGCCATCCCCTGCCCAGGCCAATCTAACGCGCAAGCGCCAACTTCCCGGCCCCGGGGCGGCGGGATGACAGACCAGGATCTGCCAGGGCATGGCGCCCGGGGCATCCCCGTCTCGCCCCTGGTACGTTCCTTGCGCCCGGAATTTGGCCATACCCCTTGTACGCCATGCTGCCACATCCCAAATCATTCTGATCAAATTCCATCCATTCGGGAGACGCCCATGACTATCGCCACCAACCTGGAGGCCCTGCTTGCCAAGGGACCCGATAGCGCCCTGCTGCGTTACAGCTTGGGCAATGAATATCTCAAGCTAGGGGACCTGGAACGGGCCATTGAGCATCTGGCCGCAGCGACGCGGCTCGACCCTCGTTATTCAGCCGCCTGGAAGCTCCAGGGCAAGGCCCTCCAGGCCTGCGGCCGCGCAACCGAGGCCATTGCCGTCCTAGATCAAGGCATCGCCGTTGCTGAGGCTAAAGGCGATATCCAGGCCGCCAAGGAGATGGGCGTCTTCCGTAAGCGGGCCTTAAAGGCCATGGAAAACCCCTGAATCCAGCCCTCAGCCGGCTCAATCCAGGAGGCGCAGGCAGGCCATACCGGTCTCCCGCTGAATGGTGACTTCGATCTGGGCATATTCCGGCAAAGGCTCCAGGGGCGTCGGATCATCCGCGCACTGACAGCCGCCGATAAGGCTGGTGAAAAAGATCCCCACCCGGGCCTGCAAGCCGTCCTCGGGCTCCGCCGTCGTCAGGACCATGACCTGGAAGGGCTCCGCCGACACCTGACTCCCACGCGCCAGGGCCTGTTGCAAGGGCAGGCAAGCGGCATCCAGGCCCTCCAGGGCCCGCTTCAGAGTGGCATCGCGCTCCGGCGTGGGCCAGGCGGCCAAGGTCGCGCTCAAGTCAATCATGTCCTCGGGTGCTCCTCCTATTTCTTTACAATCCAGCAGGTTTTTCCGGCGGGGCCCAGACCGTCAATACCCCGTCATCTCCAGATAGCCGCGGCCAATTTCCCGATCCGCCGCCATGAGGCGGACCCCGCCCTCCCAGTACAGGACCCCGGTGGACTGCCGACCATCCAACTCCTGGTCATCCATCAGGGGCAGGAGTTGCCAGGCGTGGCCATCGATCTCCAGCCCCCAGGTGACCGGATAGGACTTGCCCGTGCGCGGCGACCGCCAGCGACGTTGGGGATGGAACTGGACCTGGGCGGGGGCCAGGTGCCGCGCACTGGCGCTTCCCTCGCGCAGGGTCCCGGCGGACCAGAGTACCGAACCGTCGGGGTGGCGCATCTGGAAGGCCATGAGGGAACCGCCATCATGGAGATTGATGCCGATCCAATCCCAGCCTTGGGCCTCCTCCGACAGCAATTGGCTGGACCATTCATGATCCAGCCAGGCCCGCCCCGTGACCTGGTGCTCCTCGGTATTCAGGCGCATCCGGCCGGTCACAGCGAGTTGAGGGCGGCTATAGTAATAGCTGGCATGGTTGGGGTCCGAGGTCTTCTGGCTGAAGCCGGCGCGACCATTCAGGAGGGGGGGACCGGCGGCAATCAGGCTGAGGTCGAGCGCGAAGGCCTCCGTCTCGATCCGGGCCTGATACTGGTCGCCATCAAGGCTCAGCCCCCAGTCCTTGATCCAGGCATGGGTCCGCTCGCGCGCAGCGCCCGCGAGGGGCTCCAGGCCGCGCTCGGCCCGCTCGGCATGGAGCAGATGGCCCGTGGCCGGGTCGGCGATGGCCGCATGGGCCAGAATGAGCTGACGGGGCGCGAAAAGGCTGGGATTATCCGCGCCGATGCCAGTGGCGACCCGGAAGAAGGTCACCTGAAACCCCCGCTCGGCGCCGTCCTCGTCCGTCAGCCAGCCGGTGACGTACCACCATTCCGTCCGGTAGTCCGGGTGGGCGCCGGTATCTGCGGGAAAGACCAGGGGGCGACCCTCGACCACCGGGGCAAAGTCGCTCGCCTGAACGGCGGCAAGGAGGATCAGGGTCAAGCACAGGATGATACCCAGGCCCAGGCGCGGGACAAGACCGCGCCGGCCCGGCCCAGGTAGGCGAGGCCCCTCGCCCAGGGTGGCCCCCTTCACCAATCCTCCCGCACCGCCAGGACCGCATCCTGACGCATCGCCTGACGGCCGGAGAGACGGGCGGCCAGGGCCGCTAGCAGGATCATGGTGAGACTAAAGACCAGCAGCAAGCCAAAGGGCCATTGCATATCCATGCTCCAGTGGAAACTCTGGCGATTGATGACCTCGATCAGGATCCAGGCGATGACCGCGCCCGCGACCAGGCCAATAACCACGCCGACCGCGGCGGTCAGGGCCGCCTCGGTGGCCAGCAGTGTCCCGATCTGGCGTCGCCTCAGGCCGAGATGGCGCAGGATGCCCAGTTCCTTACGCCGGCTGGTGGCCAGAGCGGCAAAGCTAGTACTGATCCCAAAGAGACCGATCATAACCGCGACCGCCTCCATCAGGTAGGTCACCAGGAAGGTGCGATCAAAGACCTCAAGGATCATGGTCCGCAGTTCTCCTGGCAGGATCATTTCGCTCAGATTCGCGCCAAGCAGGTCGCGGATCGCGCTCATCACCCCCGAGGGGTCGGTCCCGACGGCCAGAAAGAGCCCCAGATCGTTGACGCGCCGGTCCCCGGTCAGACGCTGGAAGGTCTCCAGTTCCACCACGACCGCTCCCTGCTGGCGGGCATAGTCGCGCCAGATGCCCGCGACCCGAAAGGTCTGGACGGCCTGGCCAAGCGGAAGCTGGATGAGATCGGCGACCCCGAGGCGCAGTCGATCGGCAACCGCCTCCGAGATCCAGGCCGGCGGCTCCGTGGCCGGTCCTGGCTCCGGTGCGGTCGTACCGGCCACTAGCGGCAGGCCCGCCCGGTCCGTGACGGGACGGGCGATGAGCGCGATCGCCTCGCCCCCCGCCCCGATGCGCAGGTTCTCGAAGCGAACCGGACGCACCGCCGTCACCCCCGACAACCGGGCCACCCGGTCCAGCCACTCGGGCTCCAGATAACCGCTGGTACCCGCCGCGGCCGCGCGCAGATAGAGATCGGCGGGCAACATCTGGGTCAGCCAGTCGTCCAGCGAATCCCGAAAGGAGCTGACCATGATGGCCATGGACACCGCCAGGGCGACGCTGGCCACCACGCCGGCGCCCGCCACCACCGCCTGTCCGGGCGCGGCGGCCAGACGCGCCCGCGCCAGACGTGTCAGAATGGCGCGGCCCCCCGCCAAGGGCCGCATCGCCCAGGGGGTTAGCCCCGGAAAGGCCAGCACGGCCCCCACCAGGATCAGGGCCACCGCCAGATAGCCGCCCAGTGGCAGGCCATTCAGGGGCGGGAGGAGGCAACTCAGGGCCGCAATAGCCAAGAGGCCCAGGGTCAGGCCCCAGCGCGGGGGGGCCTGGTAGGCCTCGGCCTCGTCTCCCGCCCGCAGGCCCCGGGCCGGAACCAGCCGCGCGGCCTCGCGCGCGGGCAGCCAGGCCCCGGCCAGCCCCGCCCCCAAGCCCAGGGCCAGATAACCGAGCATCAAACCGGGTTCCCACTGGAGTTGCGGGGCCAGACCCCGAAAGTAGCCGGCCCCCAGGTCGCCGCCAATCAGCCGGAAGGCCAGTGCGGTCAGCCCATAAGCCAGGGCCACCCCGATAAGTCCGCCGACCAGTCCCAGCAAGGCGCCCTCAGCGAGGAGACCGCGCCGCAGACCGGCGCGATCGAGCCCGAGGGCACGCAAAAGGGCAAACTCCTGCCGCCGTCGCACCACCGCGAGCCATTGGGCCGAAAAGACCAGGAAGCCACCAGTCATAAGGGCAATGGCCGCCAGCATGCTCAGATTGACCCGATAGGCCCGGGACAGACTCTGGACCTCGGACTGGGCGTCGGCCGGGGTGCGGAGGGTGACACCGGGGGGCAGCAGTGCGCTCAAGGCCCGACGGGCCCGACCCGAATCGCCACCTGACACGAGACGCACATCGATCCGGCTCAGGCGACCGACCCGATCAAAGGTCTGCTGAGCAGCGGCGATATCCATCACGGCCAGCACCTGGCCAACGCCCGCGGCGGGCACCGAGCCGGCGAGGCGCAGTTCCGTCTCGCGGGTGCCAACCTGCACCCTCAAGGGTGTCCCGCTGACAAGGGTGAGGTGGGTCGCGGCGGCGGGGCTTGCGAAGAGGGCATCGGGCTGGAGGGCGTCCAGTCGGACATCACCCGTGATCGTGGGCGCCCCCTGGTCGGGGGTAGCCTCCCCCGACCGGCCCTCTACCAGGGGCAATAAGGAGAGGGTGAGGCGAGCGGCGCGAAAGAGGTCAATCCCAAGGATGCGCAGGGACGAGTCGCGACCGGGCAAGCGCGCCTCGATCTCCAGCACGGGGCTGGCCTCGGCCACCTCTGGCCGTTGGGCCAGCAGCGGATAGAGGCCGTCATCGAAGCCGCTCTGGGGCCCGACGACCTGCAGATCCGCCTCGCCGCTGATCAAGCGCATACCACGCCCGAATTCATCGAGGGCCGCAGCATGGATGAGTTGCACCGCCAGCCCCAGCGCCACCCCCAAGGCGATGGCCAGCAGCGACAGGCTGGTGGCCAGGCGCCGTCGCCACAGACTGCCCAGGAAGACATGCCGCAGTAGGGCGCCCATGCTCATGCCTCCCCCGGCTCCTCGACCAGACCGAGGGGGGTCAAGCGCAGGATGCGATCGGCATAGGCCGCCGCCAGCCGGGAGTGGGTGACCAGGATGCCGATAGCGCCCGTGGTGCGGATGCCTTCGAACAAGAGCTCCAGCACCCCCAGGGCCCGGGCGGGATCAAGATTGCCCGTCGGCTCATCGCACAGCACCAGCGTCGGCTCATGGACCAGGGCGCGGGCGATGGCCACCCGCTGCATCTCCCCGCCGGAGAGATGGCGCGGCCAGTCATCCGCCCGCTGGCCCAGGCCGACCCGCTCCAGCAAGGCCCGGGCACGCCCGTCGGCTCTGGCCTCGTCCTGTTCCAGCAACCAGAGCGGCAGGGCGACGTTCTGCGCCAGGGTGAGATGGGGCAGCAGGTGAAAGGCTTGGAATACGAAGCCAAAGTCCTGCCGTCGCAGCCGCGCGAACTCATCCTCGTCCAAGACCGTCAGTTCCCGGTCCCGCAGTTTGATGCGTCCGCCATCGACGGGCTCCAGGCCCGCGATGCAATTGAGAAAGGTCGATTTCCCGACCCCTGACTCGCCCATGATGGCCACGGACTCGCCGGGTGCCAGCCGCAGCGAGACCCGCTCGAAGAGAGCCTGCTCGCAGGAGACATCAAAGCGTTTCGAGAGATTGTCGATGGCTAGCATGGCCTCCCTGCCCGGCGATGACGCCGGGCTCCCTCAGCCGGCCAGCGACACCAGCGGCCACCGGCCATCGCCAGGACGGATCAGGGTCGATCCTGGCCGTGGATGGATTCCACATGAGGCGTGAACTGCACCGCCACGCCCGGGGGCGGCATGCCAACACCGCCGGGGCGGACCGTGCCCATGGCGGGCTTGACCAGCAAGGCCTCGAAGGCCTCGTCGTCGAGCTGGTCCTTGCCGCCACCGCAGGCCATGATCTCGGCCTGGACATCGCCCTTGATCTTGCGGCTGTGCTTGGCCTTCCAGTCCGTACCGCCCTCGGCCACCCGGGTGCGGCTGGTATCGAAGTGGAAATCCACCTTCTTCTTGGACTGGGGTCCCCAGTAGTTGACCTTGCCCAGGTCGTAGAACTTGCGCTGGAAGCCGGCCTTGAGGAAGGCCTTGAGACAGCCGAGCAGGTAGCGCCGCCGTTGCCCAGTACCGGCCCAGGGGTAGGAAAAAAAGGCCTTGTACATGTAAAAGCGGCGGTAATTATGCATCACCCGATCCAGGAGTTCGCCGCGCTCCATGGCCTCGGGCTTGATGATGGGGGTGACGAAGTTGTACTTCTCGTAGTCGAAGATCTCGACCTTGTCGCCCAGTTCGCGGAAGAGGTCGGTGAAGGGCCAGGGCGTGTACATGGCCCAGTTCGCCAGGTCCGGATTCCAGTCCCGGGCCATCCGGTAGGTCTCCTCCAGGGTCTCCCGGGTCTCGTTTTCAAGACCGACGATAAACTGGGCCTCGGTCAGGATGCCAGCATCGCGCAGCAGGCCGATAGCGCGCTTGTTGTCCGCGATGGTGGTCTCCTTGTGGAAGCGATCCAGCTTCAACTGGGCCGCCGCCTCAGTGCCCAGGGAGACATGGATGAGGCCGGCCTTGCGATAGAGGGGCAACACGTCCTCGTCGCGCAGGATATCGGTCACCCGGGTATTGATGCCCCAGAGGATGCCGAGGTCCCGGGCGATCAGCTCCTCGCAGAAAGCGAGGAACTTCTTGCGATTGATGGTGGGCTCCTCGTCCGCCAGGATGAAGAAGCCCACGTTATGGTCACGGATCAGGGTCTCGATCTCATCCACGACCTTCTTGGGGTCACGAATGCGATAGTCGCGCCAGAACTTCCACTGGGAGCAGAAGGAGCAGGTATAGGGGCAACCCCGGGCCATGTTGGGGATGGCGACCCGCTTGTTGAGGGGGATATAGATGTACTTTTCCCACTCCAGCACCCCCCAGTCCGGGGAAATCCCATCCAGGTCCTTGATGGTGGGGGCCGCCGGGGTGGCGACAATCTGGCCATCCGCCACATAGGCGATGCCCAGCACCTGCTCGCGATCCGCCGGCCAGCGCCCCTCGTCAACCGTGCGCACCAGATTGACCATGATCTCCTCCCCCTCGCCGCGCACGATGGCGTCGATCCAGGGGGCCTCACCCAGCACCTGCTGGTACATGAAGGTGGCGTGGATGCCGCCCAGCACCGTGACGGCCCGGGGGCAGACCTCGCGGGCGATCTCCAGCACGCGCTGGGCCTTATAGATGGAGGGGGTGATGGCGGTGCAGCCGATCACATCGGGCTGCTCCGCGAGCAGGATCGCCCGGACCTGATCCTCCGACAGATCATTGGTCATGGCATCCACGAAACGGATGTCGGCATAGCCCGCGGTCTTGAGGGCACCGCTTAGATAGGCGACCCAGGCCGGTGGCCAGTTACCGGCGATCTCCGCGCCGCCAGAGTGATAGTTGGGATGAATGAAGAGGATACGCATCGATTGGGCTCCCGGCGAGTGGCGTGACTGTCAGGCAAGGTTGACATGCCGCATATCCTACCACTTTGACACTCGTCACACCCAGCCGAGGTGCGGGTGCCAATTCGGTCGACTCAGAGATGGGGCCCGGCGGCCCCGTAGGCGTGAATCAGGTCCTTGCGGGCCAACATTCCGAGCAGCCGACCCGTGCCATCCACCACCGGCATACCGCGCCCGCCATGGCGGGCAAAGGCCCGGGCCATGGCGGGCAGGGTGGCGTCCTCCGGCAGGGTCAGGGCCGGGCTGGTCATGACGTCCGCAACCCGCACCCCAGTGCAACAGCGTTTCAGGGCCTCGGGCTCCCGCCCCAGGCGCGCCAGGAGGGCCAGAATCGAATCCACACCAAGGTGGAGCAACACGTCGGTCTCGGACAGCAGGCCGATGACCCGATCCTGGGGGTCCACCACGGCGGCGGACTTGACCCCGGCCGCCGCCAGTTGGGCCACCGCCAAAGTCAGGGGCTGCTCGGGCGCCAGGGCTGGACCATCGGCGCGCATCAGGGCTCGGGCCATGGGGTTCCCCGCCAGGCGGGTCAGGGCATGGCTGGCGGAGGCGTGGTAGAGCTCCTGGAAGTCTCCGGGGCTGATGTCCAGATAGCCCTGGAGGTCGCGCATGGCCTCCATGACATCGAGTTCGGCGAGTTCCGGCAGCAGATTCAGCAAGGGATCATTGCTGCCCTCGGGAGGGGTTGCGGGATGGGCCATGGCTAATGCTCCCCCTTGGTACGGAGCAATCCGGCGAGCCGGTTACCCTGTTTTTGGGGGCCGCCGCGGGGAAAGAGCCGGTGCAGGCTGGCGCTGCTGCCGGCCTCCTGGCCCCAGACCTGGCTGAAGTGCCGGACCATGTCTCGTACCGTGGACTGGATGCCCGTCCGGGCGAAGTGTTCCCGCAGGTAGCGGATCAACTCCCAGTGAGCGTCGGTGAGGGTCAGTCCCTCCTCCGCCGCCAGGGCGCGGACGAAGGCCTCGGACCAGTCCGCGGGGTTGACCAGATAGCCCTCGCCATCGGTGAGGACCGGGCGACCCTCGACCGTCAGGGTGCGGGTCTGCATGCTGGGATAGGCATTGCTGCCCAGGGGCATGTGCCCGTCCAGACCCAGGGAGTCGTGGGGGGCCTCGGTGAGGGACCAGAGCTCCACCTGGACCTCCCCCTCCAGCCGCCCCTGGTAGCGCTCCACCCCGTCCACCAGGACCTTGCCACTGGCCTCGGAGAGGTCGAACCGGGCGCGGCCCTCCCGGTCGGTGGCCACGGGCGGGGTACAGTAGCCGTCCGCATCCAGGCAGAGGGTAACGGGAACGCGCTTGAGCGGGGTCTGATCGATCTTCATGCGCAGGCTGACGGTGATCATGGCGAATGCCTCCATTGTTGGACGCTTGCAAGCCGGACGCCGGCGAGGGCGTACGGTTCCGCACCGCTTCAGGGTTATTCCGAGTGCTGTCCTGACGATGCCGCGAAGGGCTAGCGGCTACTTTGACGTGGATCAAGTCGGGAGTGCGGGGGCCACTCACCTCGGAGCCACCACGTCACCGGGATCGGGCTCCCGGGGACAGAGCTAACCCGACCCTCAAGCGGAGGACAGACCCTGGGTCCGACTCGCGGCCTGCCCCTGGTCGGGACCCGCCGCTCCCGGGGCATCCTGGGTGACCTTATCCCGCAGATAAACCGGCAGGGCCTGCTCCGGGGGCAGGGCCAGGCCGGCGGCGAAATCGGCGGCGGCTAGCAGGACCAGGTCCTGGGACTCGCAGATGGCGGCCGGGTCTATAGCCCCAATCCTGGGCCCCAGGCGCTGGCGCAGGGGGTCGCCATAGGTCGCCCAGCCACTCCCGGCGCCGTGCCAGTTGGCATCCTCCGGCAACTCGGCCCCGACCGGGGTCGTCAAGGCCTCCTCGCCCACCAAGCGCATCAGGCCCTGGCCATCCAGGACATAGCGCCCCCAATAGACCTCGCCCATGCGCGCATCCAGGGCGGCCAGGCACCGGCGCGCGCCCTGGCGACGGTGCTGACCCTGGGCCAGGCCGGCCAGGGTGGAGACGGGGACGACTGGCAGGTCAGCACCGAAGGCGAGGCCCTGGACCACGGCGGTGGCGATGCGGACGCCGGTGAAGGAGCCGGGGCCCCGGCCAAAGGCTAGGGCGTCCAGTTCCTGAAGTTTCAGACCAGCCTCCTCCATCAGTGCCGCCACCATGCCCAGGATGAGATCGGCATGGCGGCGCGGCTCCAGGGCCAGCCGCTGCCGCAGGCCTGTCTCGGTCAGGAGGGCGGCGGAACAGGCCTCGCCGGAGGTGTCAATGGCCAGGATGCGCATGGTGTTCCGGGTTCGGCGATGGGTCGCTATGAGGCTTCGGCAAAAAAACGCTCCACCAGAGCCAGGTCGCGGGTGCGAGCCATGGGTGGCAGACTCCTGAGGAAGGCATGGCCGTAGGGTTTGGACAGCAGGCGCGGATCGCAGACCACCAGCACGCCCCGGTCGGTGGCGTCGCGGATGAGGCGACCCGCGCCCTGCTTGAGGCTGATGACGGCCTGGGGTAACTGGAAATCCCGAAAGGGGTTGCCACCCTGCTGACGTAGGGCGTCGATGCGGGCGGCCAGCACCGGATCTCCGGGCGAGGCGAAGGGGAGCTTGTCGATGATGACGCAGGACAGGGCCTCACCGCGCACGTCCACCCCCTCCCAGAAGCTGGCGGTGCCCAGCAGCACGGCATTGCCGAGTTCCCGGAAGCGCTTGAGCAGTTCGCCACGGGGGGCCGTGCCCTGGACCAGCAGAGGATAGTCCAGCCGGATCGCCAGTTGCTCCGCCGCGCGGCGCAGGGCGCGGTGGCTGGTGAAGAGCAGAAAGGCGCGCCCCCGGCTAAAGGCGAGGATCCGGGCGGCCAGGTCGCTGACCGCGTCGCCATATTCGGGCAGCGCCGGGTCGGGCAGGCCGCGCGGGACGAACCAGAGAGCCTGGTTGGGGTAGTCGAAGGGGCTGTCCCAACAGGCGGTATGGGCATCGGTGATGCCCAACTGGCTGGCAAAATGGTCGAAGCGCTCGGCCACCGCCAGGGTGGCGGAGGTAAAGATCCAGGCGGCGGGATAGCGCTCCATCTGGGCCTGAAAGATGCCGGCCACGGACAGCGGCGTCTGGTGCAAGCGGAAGCCCTTGCCCTGGGTCTCGAACCAGCGGATATCCGCCGAATCCGCAGGGGGTTCCATGATGCGGACCAGTCCCGTGGCCAGATCGGTGGCGCGGGCCAGGCAAGAGTCCAGCCCTTTGCCACGCCCCTGCAGGGCCTCCAAGGCGGCCTGGACATCCACCAGGCGCTGGCGCAACTCCTCCAGGCAGGCGGAGGTGGCACTGTTTTCGGCGATATCCCGCCAGGGTGAGCGGCGGGCCTCCTCGCCCAGGCCGAGGCGCATTTCCAGGGCGGCATGGCGCAGGTTGGCGAGGAGGTCGGGAAATTCCGGCAGGTCCCCGGCCTCGCGCCCATATTCGGCCTCGGTGTCGCGGACCAGTTCCAGGAGCTGGCGGCCACTGACGGCGGTCCCGAAGAAATTTCCCGCCACCTCCGGCAGCTGATGGGCCTCATCGACGATAAACGCATCTGCCCCGGGCAGGATCTCGCCGAAACCCTCGTCTCGCAGGGCGATGTCGGCGCACAGCAGGTGGTGGTTGACGACCACCAGGTCCGCCTCCTGGGCATGACGGCGGGCCTCCAGCAGGGGGCACTGATCCCAGTCGGGGCATTCCTGGCGCAGGCAGTTGTCGCTGGTGGAAGTTACCGCCGGCCAGACCGGGGCATCGTCCGGCAGGGCCAGTTCCGCGATATCACCGCGCCGGGTGGCGCTGGCCCAGTCACGCACGGCCAGTAACTGTCGACGGAACTCAGTGGTCCCGCCATGATGATCCTGGAGGGTCAGGTCTAGTCGGTAGGGGCACAGATAATTGGCCCGCCCCTTGAGGAGGGCGATGCGCACCGGCATGTCGAGTGCGTCGCGGATCAAGGGCAGATCGCGATGGAAAAGCTGGTCCTGAAGATTGCGGGTACCGGTGGAGATGAGGATCTTGCGCCCGGAGAGCAGGGCTGGTGTCAGGTAGGCATAGGTCTTGCCGGTCCCCGTGCCGGCCTCGCAGATCAAGGTGCCGCCATCAGCCAGGACCTGGGCCACCCGCTCCGCCATGGCCTCCTGCTGGGGGCGATGGTTGTAGCCAGCCAGGCGGCGAGCGAGGAGGCCGTCGGGACCCAGGATATCGGCGACCTTGCTCACGGTTCAGTCAATGCCCAAGGGGTTAAACCCGATAACATCGCGTTTTAGGTATCCCGGGCCGGGGGGTTGAAGGCCTTTCCCTGGATTTCTGAAAGGGGTCCCGCCTCGATGTCTGGGATCTCGACGGCGGAACCCCGGTTTTCACTTGGCACCGGCCTTGGCCTCCGCCTCCTGGGCGCCGCTCTGGTCGCCAGCGGCGCGGCGCGTCGTGGCGATCATGCCCCAATTGTCCTGCTTGATCTGGTCCTGGTCCTTGGACAGGGTATTGGATTTCTGGGCCAGGGAGCCGGCCTGATCGTAGTTGTTCTGATCAAGCCGCACCCGCGCCAGCCGGTTCCAGAGGTAGGCCTCCCGGGGCTGGATACGGATGGCGCGCTCCAGGGTCGCCGCGGCGGCGACATAATCGCCGCGCTCGCGCTGTTTCTCGGCCTGCGCCGCCAGCGAGGACGCCGCCGCCGGCAGTTCCGGAGCGGCCGGAGGTGGCGCCGTGTACCTGACGACGGGAGGCGGCGGCGGAGGGGGCGGCGCGGGCTTGACGGGCACTGGCGCGTCAGCCTTGGGGGGGGCGCTGACCGTGGGGGCTGGATTAGCCGCCGGGCTGGTCTTGGGTGGGGAGGCGGCGGGTGCCTGGGCCGAGGATGAAGTCGCGACCGGCGAGGCCGGTGCCCTGGGAGCCGCCCCCGAGGCGGGCGGTGGCGTCCAGGCAATGGCCGGGGCCAGGCCCGGATCTACTTCCTGGGGTTTGGCCGTGACATTCGCCCTCGGAGCAGGGGCCGGGCCCGGGGTCTCGGAGCGCAGCGCCAACATGGTGCCGGCGGAGCCGCCCGACTCCTTAGGCAGGTTGGCGGGAGGCGGGGCCGCCGGGGCCCCAGAGGGCGCGCGGTAGGCGTAAACATCCACCGTCGGCTTGGCCGGAGCTGGAGCCGGGGCCAGGGGGCTGGGGGCGTTCGGACTGCGGAGGCTTTCAACGGGAGCTGGCCCCCCGGCCCGGGGTGTGCCCGCGCAGCCTGCCAACAGGGCGACGGCCAATAGCGAAATCAGTAGCTTGTTCATCAGTTACCTAAAAAGTCACGCAGGAAACTCCCAATCCCGCCACCGCTGGATTTCTTCTCCTCCTTGGGCGGGGGCGGGGGTGCCGCCGCATCCTCGGCCGTCGGTGCAGCGGCCGCGGCGGCGGCAGCGGCGCCGCAATCCGAGGTCTTGGTCGGCAAGGCGTTCGCATCGAAGGGGAGCGTCATGGCCCGTCCGCACCCCTTGGGGGCGCGACGACCATTGTAACGATCGACGTTGACCATCTCGATGCCGTCCGGGGGAAAGTCCGGGAGAGGCTGGCTGTCGATATTGGCCATGATATCACCCCAGATGCGCAAGGCCCCCGTGCCACCGGTAAGACCGGTGGGCTGGTTGTCATCGCGCCCCACCCAGGCCACGATCACCTTGTCGCCACTGAAGCCGGCAAACCAGCTATCCCGCAACTCATTGGTGGTTCCGGTCTTGCCGGCGACCTCCAGTTCCTTGGGCAAGCGCGTCTTGAGCCAGGTCGCCGTCCCTTGCTGGATCACCTGGCGCATGGCCCAGGTCAGCAGATAGGCGGCCTGGGGGCTGGAGGCCGGTTCCACCGCCAGGGGATAGCGATTCAGGGGCTCCCCCTGGGTATTGAGGACATCCCGGATCGCCCGCAAGGGGGCACGGAAGCCGCTGGCCGCGATGGATTGATAAACCTGTGCCACCTCAACCGGGGAGAGGGAGATGGAGCCCAGCAGCATGGCCGGGACCTTCTCGATCTTTCGCTGCACGCCCAGGTCCTGGAAGCGCTTGATGACCCGATCCAGGCCCAATTCCAGACCCAGGTTGACCGTCGCCAGGTTATAGGACTTGGCCAACGCCAGGTAGAGGGGGACATGGCCATGGGTCTTGCCGTCATAATTCTTCGGCTCCCAGTACTTACCATCGCCAATGGCCAGGCTGACCCCATTATCGTTCAGGGACGAGGCAATGTTGTACTTCTTGGGATCGTTCAAGGCCTCCAAATAAATCATGGGCTTGACCAGGGAACCAATGGGCCGCACCGCCTCCAGGGCCCGGTTGAAGCCGGCATAATCCGCCTCGCGCCCTCCCACCAGGGCCAGCACCTCGCCCTGAGCCGCGGAGACGACCACGGCCGCGCCCTCCAGGGTGCCTCGCTTGAACCTGCGCAGCTTCTCCAGATCCGGTAAACCCTCGCGCACGGCCCTTTCGGCCTGGCCCTGAATCGTGGGCGAGAGGGTAGTGAAGATGATCAGACCCTCGGAGCGCAGGTCTTCCTCGCGATAGTCCCGCTTCAGTTGCCGGCGTACCAGGTCGGTGAAGGCGGGATAGACCCCCGCCGGCCGACCGCCCTTTTCGCCCACGCCCAGGGGCGCGGCCTTGGTGACCTCGGCCTGGGCAAGGTCGATAATGCCCTGATCAGCCATGACATCGATCACCAGATTGCGCCGCTCGGTGGCCCGCTCGGGATGACGGCGAGGATCGTAAAAGGAAGGCCCCTTGATGAGCGCGATCAGCAGGGCCGTCTCGGAAACGCCCAGTTCGCCCAATTCGCGGTTGAAGTAAAAACGGCTGGCGAGCCCAAAGCCATGGATGGCGCGGCTGCCGTCCTGGCCCAGGTAGATCTCGTTGGCGTAGGCCTCCAGGATATCTTCCTTGGGATAGCGCAACTCCAGGAGGATGGCCATGAGGGCCTCGTTAATCTTCCGCTCCAGGCTGCGCTCATCCGTCAAATAAAAATTCTTGACCAGTTGCTGGGTGAGGGTGCTACCGCCCTCGACCACAGCCCCGGCCTGAAAGTTCTTGATGGAGGCCCGGAGGATAGCCAGGGGATCGACGCCGACATGGGTGCCGAAGGTGCGATCCTCCACGGCCTTGAGGGTATCGATGAGCAGGGGCGGCAGGTCCGAGGCCTGCACCAGGACCCGATCCTCGTTATGAATCGGGTAGATGCTGTCGATCATGACCGGATCGAGCCGCACCAGGGTGGGCTCCTCGCCCTCGTCACGATCGTCGCCGGCGTTGGCGATGCTGGTGATATGACCATCGCCGATCTGGATGGCGATGAAGCGTTCCGGCTCGGGGCCATCCCAGAACTGGAAGCCCCGGGTACGGATCAGGAAGTTGCCATCGACCTCTTGGTAGGTGCCCGGGCGCGGCGGCTCGGCCAATTCCCGGTAATCCAGCCGTTTCAGCTCGGCCAACAGTTCCTCGGCCGACAAGGGGGCACCGGCATAGAGTTCCAGCGGGCGCGCATAAACCCGGGCCGGCAGGGCCCAGCGTTTGCCCTCGAACTTCTCCCGCACCGTGGTATCGAGGGGAATGGCATAGATGACGACGGCCAGGGCGGTAGCCAGACCGGCCACCAGCAGGGTCCCGCCCAAGAGGCGCAGCACCCGAACCAGCAGGCTCCGGCGCCGGGGGGGCCGGGCCTCCCCTTCGTCCTCGTCGTAATCCTGGTCGTCTTCGTCGCGATAGCGCCGGGTCACTGGGCTAAGTCCTCGCGGCGCGCGGGCGCCGGGATCGGGTCAAGGCAAGCCGCTTGGGGGCTGCCTGGGGAAAAAACGGTACATGGTCCCATGGGCGGCGCGCAGCGGCAACCTCCGTCATGATTTGACCCCCACCCCCCGGTCGAGCAGGCGCAGGCAGAAGAAGGTCAAGGCGACGATAAAGCCCAGGATCAGGCCGAAGGCCACCCCCAGGTTGATGTCGCTCACCCCCAAAAAGCCATAGCGGAAGGCATTCACCATGTAGAGCACCGGATTGCCCTGCGACAGAAAGCGCCAAAAGTCCGGGAGCAGGTCGATGGAATAAAAAACCCCGCCGAGGTAGGTCAGGGGGGTGAGGACAAAGGTCGGGATGATGGAGATGTCGTCGAAGCTGTTGGCATAGACCGCATTGATAAAGCCGCCGAGGGCGAAGAGGATCGCCGTCAGGGTGAAAACCGCCAGGCTCGCCAGATAACTATGGATCTG
>JBGAUK010000001.1:0-55940 GCA_044228695.1 Chromatiaceae bacterium
CCGCCAAGACCAATCCGAACGGCGGCGCCATCGCCCTCGGCCACCCGGTGGGCTGCTCCGGCGCCTTCATCGCCACCAAGGCCCTCTATGAACTGGAGCGCATCGGCGGCAAGTACTGCCTGGTCACCATGTGCATCGGTGGCGGACAGGGCATCGCGACCATCTTCGAGCGGCTCTGAGGGGGTAAACCCCGGCGCTAAAGGGCTGCCTTTCGGCTGAACCCAGCCCGGGCGTCCTACCGCCCGAGCAGGACCCCGGGGTTGATGTGGGGCCCACCCAACCGGCGTGAAGCCGGCCCGGTGGGCCCCTTTTCTTTTGGGCCCGAGCCACCGCCAACGGACCCCAACCTTGAACTAAATCCGCAAGAGACGCACTAAAGGGATTCAAGACTTCACCATCTAGCCAACGGAGGCTATAGCCATGAATGAACAAGATAAAGGCATGATCGAGGGTCTCTTCCAGCGCCTACAGCAGGCCGAGTCCCAGATGGGCCAACGCGATGCCGAGGCCGAGGCCCTGATCAATGGCCTCGTGACCCGCCAGTCCGCCGCCCCCTATCTCCTGTCCCAGGTGGTCCTGGTACAGGAGCAGGGCCTGAAGAACCTCCAGACCCAGGTCGAGGATCTGGAGCGCCAACTGGCCGAGCGCCCCCAAGGCGGCGGCGGTTTTCTGGGCAGTCTGTTCGGGGGTGGTAGCCAGCCCGCGGCTCCCGCTCAAGCCCGCCCCGCTGCGAGCGGTGGTTGGAGCAACAGCCCCGCCGGCGCCCAGGGCCTGACCCGGGGCGGGGCGAATGCCTTCCAGCAACAGCCCGGCGCCCAGGGCGGCGGCTTCATGGCCGGCGCCTTGCAGACTGCCATGGGCGTAGCCGGCGGCGTGCTCCTCGGCAATGCGATCGGTGGCCTCTTCTCCAGCCCGGCCGAGGCGGCCGCACCGGCCGAGCCTCCGGCGGCGGCACCCGAGGCGCCCGCCGGGGAAGAGGGCGGCGGCGCGTTTGACAGCTTCTTCGGCGGTGGCGAGGAGGGCGATGGCGGCGATGAGTGGTGATCGCCTTCGGGACTGATCCACGCATGGTCCAGGATTAAACAGTTCACCCCGGCCTCGCCGGGGTGAGTTTTTAGGCCTGTATAATAGCCCCCGATCACAGGCCATCGCCATCGGGCGCAGTGATTCCCCATGGTCATTTATTCCATGTAATCAAATAATTAGAAAGGCCACATTAGATTTTGGAACACCAACCGCGTTATCGCGCAAACGCAGGGACGAGTTGAGGGAATCGAGCGGCCACCAACTCGGCTGCTAAACCAAATTGTTGATTTTGAGGAAGACGTTCGATATGCCTGAAAAATCCGTCGACCACAAACACCATGCCACCTTCGAGGGCATTCGCCACATCGATAACGAAGGCAATGAATTCTGGCTGGCGCGACCGCTAGCCAAGGTACTGGACTACTCGGAGTACCGCCACTTCCTGCCAGTGGTAGAGCGGGCGCGCGAAGCCTGCCGGAACAGTGGCTACCCGACGGAAGACCATTTCGAGGATATCCTCGAAATGGTCGATATTGGCTCAGGTGCGCGGCGCGAGTTGCCAGATGTACGCCTGTCCCGTTATGCCTGCTACCTGATCGTCCAAAACGGCGATCCGAACAAGTCGGTCATCGCTAATGGCCAGACCTACTTCGCAATGCAGACCCGGCGACAGGAACTGGCTGACGACGCCAAGTTCGCCCAGCTTGACGAGGACGATAAGCGTTTAGCCATCCGCAACGAACTGGCCACCCACAACAAGCACCTGGCCGCAGCGGCGAAGGATGCGGGGGTAGAGACCCCCTTGGACTACGCCATCTTCCAGGATCACGGCTACAAGGGTCTGTACGGCGGCCTGGGCCACAAGGATATTCATGCGCGCAAGGGGTTGACCAAAAATCAGAAAATTCTGGACCACATGGGCAGCACCGAGTTAGCCGCCAATCTGTTTCGGGCCACGCAGACCGAGGAGAAACTTCGCCGTGATGAAGTGCGCGGCAAGACGCAAGCCAATCGCACTCACTTCGAGGTTGGTAACAAGGTGCGCCAGACCATCCAGGAACTAGGCGGTACCATGCCCGAGAACCTCCCCAAGCCGGAAACCAGCATCAAGCAGGTCGCGTCCGCCAAGAAAAAACTGGAGAAGAAGAAACCATGACCCTGGCGAAAGAGCCACCCTTGGATGAAGGTAAGCGCTAACTTTCGTAATCCTCTGACGCGCCTGATCCGCTTCGACGAGCAGCCGGTGGTGCAAACGCCCCTGGCGGCACTCGCCCCGCCCCTTTATGAGCGGTTCCGAACGGCACGCACCCGGGACCATGGATTGGATTTTCTCCAAAAGCTCGGGCTGGCCGCACGGGATGACGAAGGCATGCCTCATCCCTCGGTCGCCGGCATCTTGACGGCCTGTCGGGAACCGCGCAGATGGATCCCTAACGCCTTCGTGCAGGCGGTCGCCTATCGGGGGACATCGCCGGCCAGCGCGGACGGCGGCGCCCATTACCAATTGGATGCACGGGATCTTAGGGGGCCTCTGGATGAGCAGATCAGCGAGGCCTGCCGTTTTGTGGCCCGCAACATGAAAGTAGCGGCGACCACGGACCTGGGTCGCCGGGATATTCCCCAGTATGACCTGACGGCGGTGTTCGAGGCCCTGGTCAATGCCGTGGCGCATCGGGACTATGCGATTTATGGCTCAAAAGTCAGACTCAGGATGTTTGCCGATCGGCTGGAGATCTTCTCGCCGGGGGCCATACCCAATACCCTGACGGTCGAGAGCCTGCCGTACCGGCAGTCCGCCCGGAATGAAACCCTGACCAGCCTGCTGGCCCAATGCCCGGTGCCAACCGATAGCGATTGGGTCAATACCGATCGACGCACCTTCATGGACAAGCGGGGGGAAGGGGTTCGTATCATCCTGAAAAACAGCGAGCGCTTATCGGGCAAAAGCCCCGAATATCGCTTACTGGATGATGCAGAGCTGATGCTGACGTTGTTCGCCGCTGGCCAAGTGCCCTCAACCGAGGGGCACTGATCGGCTTAGCGCGGGGCGCGGCCTGAATCCGATCCGCCACCCCGGGCAAAGCCAGACCCAGCAAGGGCCAGGGCTAACCCCCGGCCCTTGCCCTCCGCCCTAGCGGCCCTGTCCGATCTCTACCCAACCCTCCCGGGTCCAGCCGTGTTGCCGGGGCCGATACATGTCCTCCACCGTGGCGGCGGGGTGCAGGAAGCGGCCGGGGGTGACGGCGCGGACCCGGTAGGCCAGTTGGAAGCGCTCCGGCTCACTGGACTGGCGATCCACGGCGGCGACGAACCGCTCGGCGCGGAATTCCTGGTGGGCGCTGGTCTCCAGCAGCCCCAGCCAGGGGATGCCCTGGAGATCACCGGCCCGAAGCAGGCTGGGATTCTCGATCTCAAAGCCAGCGGGCAGGGGATCATCGACGAGCAGGCGCGCCGCGCCGGCCTGGTCAGCGGTCACCGTGACGAGGACCACCAGGCGCTGGCCCTGGGTCAGCTTGTCTGGATGGACCCGCTTGCCCTCCGGGTCATAGTAGGCGCGCTCGATGCGATAGCCCTGGCCGCCGGCGGGGGGCGCCAGCCGGGGGATGCCAGACAGGGTGACCAGGACCTCGATGGGTTGCTTCCCGTGATTGACGAGGGTCGCGGGGGCCGCCGCCAATGCCTTGGCCTCGAAGCGCCGGAAGAGGGGACCCTCGGAGGGTTGGCCATTCAACTCCAGCCGGGGCTTGGCGGCACCCTCCATCAAGGCCTGGGCCGCGAGCAAGAGCCAGGCCTTTTCCTGGGTGCTGAGACGCCCGTCCAGGGCCCCCAGCTTGTCGATCCGCGCCGCCAGGGCGTTCAGATCGATGGCTCCGGTGCCGCTCTCGGCGGCCAGGGCCAGGAGGGCGGCAGCGTCACGCAGACCGGAGCCAAAGTCGAGCCGCCAGCCCAAATCCGCCTCGCCCTCGTTGAGCAGGGCCAGGGCCGAGGCAAAGGCGCGGTCGGCGCGGGGCTTGTCACCATAAAGCGCCAGGGCGGCGCCCAGTTGGGCCCGCGCCATGGGGGTGGCAAAGGCATCGAGCTTGGCCTCGGCGTAATAGCGCAAATCACCGATGACGGCGCGGGCGTTGCGGGCCAGGACATAGAGGGCATAGGCCAGATCCTCGCCACCCGCCTCGCCCCCAGCGTCACCACCCTCCCCGTAGGCGGATGCCCCGCCAGTGCCCCCCCCCAGATCCCCGGCATAGGCCAGGCGGTTGCGCAGCTTGTCCAGAGCCAACTGGAAGGCAACCTCCGGCACGGCGTGGCCGGCCTCCCGGGCGCGGGTGAGGAAGTCGGTGACATAGGCGTCCAGCCAGAGATCGTCACCGCCAGGCCCCCAGAGCCCAAAGCCGCCGTCCGACCCCTGCTTGCCGATGAGATCGGCGATCGCCTCCTGGATGCGCGGCCCTGCCTCCCGCTCGCCACTCAGGCCGGCGGCCAGGGCGATCTGGTTCAGGTAGAGGAGCGGCAGGGCGCGGCTGGTGATCTGCTCGGCGCAGCCGAAGGGATAGCGATCCAGGGACTGGAGCAGGCCCGGCAGGTCCAGCCGGCCGGCGCCGCTGGCGGAAAGCAACAGGGTGCCGGAATCCGGTTGCAGGTCCTTGAGCAGATCCTGGGTGAGCACCAGGCCCCGGCCACCGGGCTTGAGGGTCTCGACCCGGGTGTGACGCTGGGGCGGACGATAGTCACGCACCGGCAACCGCAAGGGCTTGACGATCTCCTGGCCATCCGGGGTCTTGAGCCGGACCCGCAGGCTGGCGTCGCCCACGGCCAGGGCGCGCACCGGCACCTCGCTACGGGCACGGCCGCCCGCGCCCAAGTCCAGTTCCCGCCGGGCGGCCTGGGCATCCAACTCGATCAGCCCCCCCTCGGCCTCCAGCCCAAGTGCGACCCGGCCCACCGGTCCGGAAACATGGGTCAGCTCGATCAGAACCCGGGAGCTGTCGCCCGGGGCCAGGAAGCGCGGCAGGCTGGCCTGGATGACAATGGGGTCACGCATCATCAGATCCTGGGCCCCATGGCCGACCCCCGCCGCCGTCCAGGCCATGGCCATCAGCTTGATGGTGCCGTTGAAGTCGGACGGCGCAAAGCTGACCCGGGCCTTGCCTTGGGCGTCCAGCCGCAGGATGCCGGAGTGAAAAGCCACCAGATCCTCGGTCGGCGGGGGCCCTTGCAGGCGCACCAGGCCGCCATCGCCGCCGGAACGGACCACGCCGGGCGCACCCTGCATCCGGTCGATGAGTTGGCCGTAGAGGTCACGGATCTCCATGCCCAGCCGCCGCTGACCGAAGTACCAGGCATCCGGGTCCGGCGCGGCAAAGCGGGTCAGGTTGAGGATGCCCACATCCACCGCCGCCAGGGTGACATAGGCCTCCTCACCGGGTGGCAGGTTGGGTACCGCGACTTCCAGATTCAGGGGCTGACGCGGCGCCACCGGACCCAGGGGCGTGACCGCCACTTGCAGCTTGCGCTCCCCCGGGGCCACCCCCGCCCAGGCCAGGCCGATGGCCCGCCCCGGCATGCGCTTGGCGGCCAGGTCCATAGGCCTATAGAGAAGAGCGGTGACATAGGCCCCGGCGCCCCAGTCGGCGGTCACCGGGAGTTCGACGGTCAGGCCCTCGGCGGGGACCTGGACCTCCTGCATGGTCAACAGCCGGTCGCCCAGGGCCAGGACCAGGGCGGTACCGGGGAAGCGGGCCTCGATGCGCGCCCGCGCCGTGTCCCCCACCTGATAGCCCGACTTATCCAGAGAGACCTTGAGCAGGTCGGGGGTGTCGATAGCCTTGGGCGCCAGATACCAGCCGGCCTCGAAGGCCAGACTGACGGGAACAGGTCCCGTCCCGGCCCCGCTCCCAGTCGGCGCGCCCTTGGCCGTCGGGGCGGGCGCCACCGCCAGTTCATAGCCGCCCCAGGCCACCGGGGCCTCGATGCGAGCCGGGGCACCCGTACCCAGATCCAGGTCGCCGCTGGCCACGCGTTCGCGGCGACTCACCGGCTCATAATCCCAGCGCCCATCGGACTGAAACCACTGGAAGCTGGTCGTCACCCGCGACAGGGTCCAGCGCAGGCCCCGTTGAGGCAGGCGCTGGCCGTTGGGGGCGATGGCGATGACCTCGAAGGCGGCCTTGCCGCCCTCGTCCACCGCGCCTTCAAAGAGGGGCTTGAGGCCGAGTCGGGCCTGGGTATCCGCGATCGGCCGCTCCAGGGTGCGCTCCACCGGCCGGCCACCGCCCTCCAGGACCCGGACCTCGACCTTGGCGATATTGGGACGGCTTCCGGCGGGTAGGACCGGCAGTTCCAGGGGCAGGCTGGCTTGACCGGCGGCATCCGTCCGCCCGGCGGGCAGGGGCGCGCTCGCCGGCCTGGGCTCCTCATCCGCCAGGCCGAAGCGATAGCCTGGCTGGCTGGCCAGGCGGTCACTCTGCTCGATGCGCACCTCGCCCTCCACCTCCAGCCCGGCGGCGGGGGCGCCAAAGAGGAAGCGGGCATCCAGCCGGATATCCCCCGGGGCGGCGGGATCGATGGTGGTGGCGGCCAGGGTCGGCTCGAAGGCCAGGCGCTCGGGCTCGAAATCCTCCACCAGGAAGGGCTGCTCGGCCAGGGGCGGGGCCTCGGGGTCGGCGTGGATGGCGGCGCGCCAGGTGCCGCGCATGGCCGTGGCCGGCAGGTCCAGGGCCAGATGGCGCCCGCCCAGGCCCTGATCCGGGAGCAGGACGCGGCTGTGCTCGACGCCATCCGGGCGCCGGATCTTGAGAGTCAGGGGCAGGCCCGTCAGGGCCAGCGCCTCGCCATTGCGAGCCAGGGCCGTGACCTGCACCCGCTCGCCGGCGCGATAGACGCCGCGCTCCGTGGTCAGGAAGACATCCACCGGGCCGGGCGCCGGACGGCCATCCACGCCCCGGTCCGCCAGGTCGAAGGCCGACTGGGCCAGGTCGAGGAAGGCAAAATCACCGTCGGGCCCCTCGGCCACCAGCAGGGCGGGCTTGTTGCCGCCTTCCCCACGCAGCAGGCCCGGCTCGAAACGGGCATGGCCGGCCGCGTCCGTCGTGGCACGACCCAGGATCTCGTCGTTGCGGGCCACCAGACGCAGGCTGACCGTCGCCAGGGCTTGGGCGCTGGACAGGGAGCGGACGAAGGCATGGAGGCCGTCATTGCCGGTGAGGGCCGAAAGCCCCAGGTCGGAGACAACGAACCACTGGGTCGCCAACTCCTCGCCCTGGTCCGCCACCTCGGCGGGGCGGGCGGTCAGGACGTAGGCGCCAGGCTTGAGTTCCTGGATCAGGGCGCCCACCGGCACCGCCGTCGTCATTTCCCGATTGAGTTCCATCCCCACCTCGACCTCGCCGGACCAGATGGCCTCGCCCTGACGATCGCGAATGCCCTCAACTGAATAGGGGTTCAGTGACTTGAGGAGTGGCCCGCCCTCCCAGGCCGCCGAGGCCAAGGAGCGGTCCCCCAGGCGCAGCACCTGGGCCTTGACCAGACGGGTGTTGATCGAGACCAGGGGGATGGCCGCCTCGCCACCCTTGGGCAGCACATAGGCTCGGCCCTGGAAGCGCACCGAGGGCGAGCGGTCGCGGACGTAGATGTCCAGGTCCGCCGTGGAGGCAAGAGTCTCGCCATCGGCGGCGGGCAGGCCCGCGCGCACCCGCAGGCGGTAACGCTCACCGTGGACTACGCCATCGACGCAGAGGGCCTGGGGGTCCACCTCCACCGTCAGGCCACGGCCGGTCTCGATCTGGAGGAAGTCGGCCAGGCCGGCGCGGTCGCGCGGCAAGGGGTCGGAGATCTCGACACAAATGCGCGGATTGGCGGCGTCGGCATCCACGCGATGGCCGGTGATGCGGAAGCCATGCTCCGCCAGCCACTGGTCGTAGAGGGCGCGGACCGCAGCATCCTCCTGGACCGCCAGGGCGGCGCGCAGGGCGCGAATAGCCCCCCGCCACTGATCGCGGACCGCCAGGGACTGGCCGAGGGTCACCAGGGCGCGGACGCGCTCGGCATCGGTCCCGGCAATCAGATAGGCATTGCTGGCGGCGGCGGACCCGGCCGCCAGCAGCCGTTGCCGTGCCTGCCAATCGTTAGGGTCATGGTTAAGGCTGGCCCGCGCCAGGCCCAGCCAGGCCGCGGGCGCCTCGGGGCTCAGGCGAAGGGCCTCGGCATAGCGGGCCAGGGCGACTTGCCCATTTTGGGCACGCTCCGCCTCCTCGGCCTCCGCCAGCAGCCGATCGAAACGGGCGGCGACCGGCCGGGGCCGGGCGGCGATCTCAGCCGACTGGCGCCGCGCCTCTTCGGCGTATCCCCGGGGGAGGAAACTCAGTTCCGCTAAACGGCGAGCCTGCCGCTCCTGGGCATGTGTCTCCCCGACCGCGATGTGACCCGAGACGGCGTTGGGGAAGGGGCGGGCATCCTCGAATTCGCTTTTGAGGAAGCACCAGCGGGCCTTGCGGTTGTAGGTGAAGGCCCGGCAGCGCCCATCGGCGAGGCAGGCCGCCTGGCAGGCCTCCAGGTCGATGTCCTGGCGGGTCTCCAGGTCGCGGCCAAAATAGTCCACGCCTTCCACCACCACCAGTTGGCGCCCGACGGCTTCGCCCGCCGCGGCGGGGAGGGGTTGGATCAAGGCCCAGATCGGGGCCAGCAGAGTCAGGAGGAGGGTCGCGAAAAGTTGGCGCCGTGACATGGGGAACCCCGCAAATAGGCCGTGGATCATGGGCTCCGAGTCTAGCAGCCAGGCCGGAAACCTGCCGGGCTTATCCTCATCATCCGGCTTGGCGGAGGGTGGGACGCGACGCGGCGGAGCATATTGCTATTTCAGAATTTTCTAATATACTAATCGCCCATGGGTCCGGATGCGCAATCGGGCCCAGGACAACAACAAGCTTTGCCAGCCCTTCATTTCCTTTGTTATTTCGAGGTGTGTAATCCAATGAACAAGATCGTCCTTGCTGTCTCGGTGGCCGCCCTCACGGCCGTTTCTTCTTCCGCCAGCGCCTGGTGGACCGGTGCCCCCCAAGGAGATCCGGCCTTCCAGGAGGAGATGCGCCAGCAGGCCGCCCGCCACGCCGAGGAGCTGGCCAAGATGCAGGCCGAATGGCAAGCCGCCATGCGTCAGGCCAGCCAGCCGCCCGCCATGGACCCGGCCTTCGAGATGCCCAAGAGGCCCGAATTCCCGGCCATGCCCGAGTTCCCCGCCATGCCGGAGTTCGCCCAGCAGCCTGAATTCCCGCCCATGCCCGAGTTTGGTCGGATGCCGGAAATGCCCCCCATGCCCGAGTTTGGCCAGATGCCGGAAATGCCCCCCATGCCCGAGATCGCGGGTGCTCCCGCTCAGCCCGACTGTCAAGACCAGCAGCCGACCCGCCCGGTCCATCCCATGATGGCCAAGCAGGCCGAACGCCGCCAGCAGATGGAGGCCCGCCACGCCGAAATGCGCAAGGCCGCCGCCACCCGTCACGCCGAGGCCATCAAGGCCAGCGAGGAGCGCCGCGCCAATTTCATGAAGCGCACGGACCCCAAGGCCTGATCTAGCCCCCCACCCCAGGCCCTGCCACCGACTCTGCCGCCGGTGGCAGGGCCTGATAGCGCTGGATCGCCAGCCCCGCATTAAACAGCAACTGGTCCCGGCCCAGGCGGTCGGCCAGACCCGCGTTGCGCACCACCTCTAGGACGCCGGGGTTGAGCCCAGACAGCCAGAGGGCAAAGCCCCGCTCATGGGCCCGCCGCTCCCCCTCTATCAACGCCTGCAGCGCCGAATACTCGATGTCCGGCACCCGGCTCAGGTCCAGCAGGACGACGCGGGGTTGGTGTTCCTCCGCCAGGACCAACATCCGCTCCCCCAACTGACCCGCGTTAAAAAAGAAGATCCGCCCCTCGGGACGCAGGATCAGCAAGCCCGGAAAGGTCTCGTCGTCCGGGTGCTCCGGGGACAGGGGCCGCAGGACGTCCACCCCCCGTTTGCGACCGATGACATAGAGGTTCGGCCGGGCCTCCTGGCTGGCCAGACCCAGCAGCGACAGGATGATGGCCACCACAATGCCCTTGAGGGTGCCGAAGACCAGGACCCCCAGGCAGGCCACCAGCGCCCAGCGGAACTCCATCCGTCGCACCTGGCGAATGGCGAGAAACTCGGCCGGCTGGATGAGCCCTACCGAGTAAACGATCACCACCGCCGCCAGGGTGGCATAAGGCAGCAGGCCCAGCACTGGGGCCAGCAACAACATGGTGGCCGCCGCCACGCCCGCCGTGACCAGCGCGGCCAGCCGCGTGCGCCCGCCTGCGGCGCGTACCACGGCCGTCTGGGAGGTGCCGCCACCCGCGGGCATGGCGCCGAAGAGAGCGCCACCGAGATTGGCCGCCCCCGTGGCCAGCAGTTCGCGATTGGCATTGATGGGCGGGTCGGTCGGCTTGGCGAAGGCGCGCCCCGCCGCGATCGACTCAGTGAAGCTCATCAGGGCGATACCCAGGGCCCCCGGCAGGAGCAACTCGACCAAGGCGGGATCGGGCAGGGTCAGGGCGGGCAGCCCCTGGGGAATGAGGCCGACGGTTGACACCCCCAGTTCCGGCAATCCCAGCAACCAGGTGGCGGCGATGGCCCCGCCCACGGCGACCAGCGGGGCCGGGGCCTGGGGCCAGCGCCGCTCCAGGAAGATCAATACCAGCAGGGTGGCCGCCGCCATGGCCAGGGTGGTCAGCGAGGTCTGAGGCAAGTGGTGGATGAGATTGACGACGTCGCGGAAAAAGCCCGCCTTCTCGATGTGGACCCCGAGCAACTTAGGCACCTGGTCGAGCACGATGACCAGGCCGATGCCGGCCTTGAAGCCGGTCAAGACGGGGGTCGAGATGAAGTTGGCGACGAAGCCCAGGCGCAGGACACCCGCCAGCACCAGCATGATGCCCACCAGGGCGGTCAGGGTCGCGGCGGCGGTCACTAGCTGGGCCGGGTCGCCGCTGGGCACCGCCAGCCCGAGCTGGGTTCCGGCCAGGATGGCGAGGGTGGTGGTCGAGCTGACGCTGAGCACCCGCGAGGAACCGAGCAGAGCATAGATGACCATGGGCACGAAGGCGGTATAAAGGCCCACCGCCACCGGCAGACCGGCCACCGTCGCATAGGCCATGGCCTTGGGCACGACGACGGCCGCCGCCGTGAGGCCGGCGACCAGGTCGAACCGGATGGACCCAGCGACCGGATGGATTGCCCCCGTGGTTTGATCCCTACTCATCATGTCTCCTCCCCCGACCTTGGCGGGTCGGCAGTATTTCTGGATTGATGTCTCCAAGCCTGGGGCGACATCCCCGACCAGCGGCGAAAGGCGCGCGTCAAGGCGCTGATCTCGCCATAGCCAAGGATAGTCGCGATCTGGCCGACGGACAGGGCCGTGTTCGCCAGCAACTGGCAGGCGATGTCATACCGGACCTCCGCCACCAGGGCCTTGAAGCTGGTGCCTTGCTCCGCCAGGCGGCGGTTGAGGGTCCGGGGGTGCAGGGAGAAGAGTTCCGCGACCTCTTCCTGGGAACCCCGGGAGGTGGTGAGCAGGGTGCGCAGTGTGCAACGCAAACGGCCGACCAGATCGGTCTGGCTTAGATTTGCCAAGGCGACAATCCGCTGCTCGATTTCCTGGCGCCGAGCGGGATCGGCCCCGGTTAGGGCCTGGTTGAGCCACTTCGCGGGAAAGACCAGGGCCGTCTGTTCGCGATCGAACCGCAAGGGGACCTGAAAGCAGCGGCGGAAGGGGGCGATATCCTCGGGTTGGCGGTGAGCTAACAAGACCTCGCTGGGGAGCCAGGCGGGGCCGCACAGCGAACGCATAATATTCAAGCAGATGGCCATGCTACCGTCATTGATCTGGTCGGTTCCCTCTCCCGGGCGGTAAATCAGGTAACTCAGCACCGCCATCTCGCCCTCCAGGGACAAGAGGGGCGCCGCGCCCCGGTCGTGCAGGTGCAGATTGAGCACCAGACTACGCAAGGCCGTGCCAACATCCGGCGCATGGGGGAGCAGTTGGCCGATCAGACCCAAGCACTCAGGCCCAGTGCGTTGGCCGAGCAGCAGGCCGAAATGAGGACAGCCTGTCAGTGTCACGCAGGCCTGCAGCAACCGGCCCAGGATCGGGAAGGCGATCATATTCTCGGCATCGCTGAACAGCGTCTCCACCACGCCCAGGGGACCGATCACCGCCGCCAGATCCACGCCCAACTCCTCCAGCAGCGCGGGCAACCCGACCAAGGGACCTACTCTGAGGCTACCTTCAAGGACGGGTAGCTCCCGAAGGCCTGCTCTCGGTAGCGCCATGCCAGGGGACGGGCTATCAGTCATCGATACAGACCCTCGGAAATTTGTCGCAATATGTCAAGCAAACGCCGGCACTTCGGGTAATAATCCTGACAGGGTGCGAGTTGACCAAGCCGCGCTCAGAGTCAGGCGCTTGATAGGGAGCACACCCAGCGTGTGCATATTACTCACATCAAGCGGAGAAATAAGAAAAACCCCTGCACCCGTCCCAAGCCAGCCCTCTCCATGGGGTTGGAAATTATCAAGAATCCCAATTGCCGCCATCCAGTCATCCTTGTGGAGAAGATTCGCATGAAGACATTTTCGGTGACCTTGCTGGTAGCCCTGGGTCTTGTCGCTGGCATGAGCCAGGCGGCCGACCCGGGGCCGGGCCATGTCCCTTCTGGCTCCCCCAGCGCGACGACGACCATCAGCGGCAAGCAACTGCCCGCGCCCGAGCCCGCCTTCGGCGGCGTGATCAAGCCCGATGCCCTCCAATCGAAACCCTGGTGGGCGCCGCGCATCGTGCCACCCAAGGAGGCGCCCAACGTCCTGCTCATCATCACGGATGACGCCGGGTTTGGTGTGCCCGGTACCTTCGGCGGCGTCATTCCGACGCCCACGATGGACAACATCGCCCAGAATGGGTTGCGCTACAACAACATCCACTCCACCGCCCTCTGTTCGCCGACCCGCGCCGCCCTCATCACCGGGCGCAACCATCACTCGGTCGGTTTCGGCGTCATCTCCGAGCAGTCCACCGGCTTCCCCGGCTACAACAGCATCATCGCCGAGGACAAGGCCACCATCGGGCGCATTCTGCTCGAAAACGGCTATGCCACCTCCTGGTTTGGCAAGGATCACAACACCCCGGCCTTTGCCGCCAGCCAGGCCGGGCCTTTCGACCAATGGCCGACCGGCATGGGCTTCGAGTATTTCTACGGCTTCGTCGGCGGTGATGCGAACCAGTGGCAGCCGAACCTGTTCCGCAACACCACCCAGATTTTTCCCTTCGCGGGCAAGCCGGAGTGGAACCTGATTACCGGCATGGCCGACGACGCCATCGATTACCTCAATCGCATCAACCAGACGATGCCGGACAAGCCCTTCTTCGTCAAATACGCCCCCGGCGCCACCCACGCACCGCACCATCCGACCCAGGAATGGGTGGACAAGATCAGCGCCATGCACCTGTTTGACGACGGCTATGAGAAGCTGCGCGAGCGGATCTTCGAGAATCAGAAGCGCCTTGGGGTAATTCCAGCCGATACCCAGTTGGAGCCCTGGCCGAAAGATGTCCTCAAGCCCTGGGATCAACTCAGCCCAGAGGAGCAAAAGCTCTTCATCAAGCAGGTGGAGGTCTTTGCGGCCTATGCCGCCTACAACGACCACGAGATCGGGCGCGTTATCCAGACCATCGCGGATATGGGCAAGCTCGACAATACGCTTATCATCTATATCAACGGCGACAACGGCACCAGTGCTGAGGGTGGCCCGCTCGGCACCCCCAACGAGGTCGCCTTTTTCAACGGCGTCAACCAGATGCCTGTCGCCGACCAGATGAAATGGTATGACGTCTGGGGCACCGAGCAGACCTACAACCACATGTCCGCCGGCTGGTCCTGGGCCTTCGACACCCCCTTCACCTGGTTCAAGCAGAACGCCTCCAAGCTCGGTGGCATCCGCCAGAACATGGCCGTCTCCTGGCCTGCCCGCATCCAGGACAAAGGCGGCCTGCGCGATCAGTTCATGCACATCATCGACGTGGTCCCCACCATCCTCGAAGTGACCGGCATCCCCGCACCCGAAACGGTGGACGGCATCAAGCAGGCCCCGATCGAGGGCACCAGCTTCGCCTACACCTTTGACGAGAAGAACGCCAAGGCGCCGTCACACCACAAGACCCAGTATTTCGAGATGATGGGCCAGTGGGCCCTGTACCACGAGGGCTGGCTCCTCAGCACCAAGGTCAACCGTGCGCCCTGGGAGGCCTTCGGCACCGCCAATCCCGACCCGCTCAACAACCAGGTGCTCGAGCTCTATGACCTGAACAAGGACTTCAGCCAGTCCCAGAACATCGCCGACAAGCATCCGGACAAGGTGAAGGAGATGAAGGCGCTGTTCATCGCCGAGGCGAAGAAGTATCAGGTCTTCCCCCTGGATGCCTCCGTGGCCGCCCGCATCGTCGCCCCGCGTCCGAACATCACTGCTGGCCGAACGGAGTTCGTCTATACGCACCCGATGGTCGGTCTGCCCCAGGGCGATTCCCCCTTCCTGCTCGATAGCTCCTACACCATCACAGCGGACATTGAGGTGCCGGCGGGCGGTGCGGAAGGCATGATCCTGACCTCGGGTGGGCGTTTCGCCGGCTATGGCTTCTATCTGCTCGAGGGCAAGCCGGTGTTCCTCTGGAACCTCATCGACCTCAAGCGGGTGAAATGGGAAGGGCCCGAGGCGCTCACGCCCGGCAAGCACACTCTCGAGTTCGACTTCACATACGACGGACTCGGGGTCGGCACCCTCGCCTTCAACAACATGAGCGGCCTGGGTCGCCCAGGCACCGGAACGCTGAAGGTGGACGGCAAGGTTGTTCAAACTCAGACCATGGAGAAAACCCTACCCATGATCCTGCAGTGGGACGAGAGCTTCGACATCGGCTCCGACACCCTGACCGGCGTGAACGACGCGGACTACCAGCCACCCTTCCCCCTGACCGCCAAGCTGAACAAGCTGACGATCAAGGTGGACCGGCCGGAGTTGTCGCCCAAGGACATCAAGAAGCTGGAAGAGGCTGTGCGCAATAATAAGGCGAGCGAATAGCCTCGTAATCGTCGTTGAACGCGCTGGTCATCCCGTATTCCCGGAATGGCCAGCGCCTTGCCACCGAACTACAGACAAAATGACAGGAGCAAGTCAAGCATGAAACGCCATTTATTAGGTGTGGCCTTCCTTGCCGCCGTAGCGGCTACGGCTATGGCCAAGGATTACCAGATGACCACGCCCATCGCGCCGGGCATCGCCACACCGGACACCCTCGAAACCTCCATCGGCACGCTGCACTTGAGGGACGGCTTTCCGAAGCCCCACACCGTCGAGAAGATCTACGACAACCTGGATCGTTCGCGGGCGCTGCAGGCCTATCTGCTGGCCATCCCCATCGTCAATCAGGCCGGGATGCGGGACTCGATGCGCCAATTCGGGCCGGACAACCAGACGGACGTCATCTGGGAGACCCTGGTCGACCCCAAGACCGTCGAGCTGACGGCGAACGACAACACCATCTATAACTTCATCTGGATCGATACGCACCAGGGGCCAGTGGTGGTGGAGATCCCACCCATGTCGCTGGGTGCCATCGACGACTTCTGGTATCGCTGGGTTGCCGATGTTGGCATCACCGGGGCCGACCAGGGCAAGGGCGGCAAGTACCTGATCCTGCCGCCCGGCTACACCGGCGAGGTCCCCGAAGGTTACTTCGTGGTGCGCCCGAGCACTTACGGGAACTGGGTACCTTTTCGGACCTTTCTCGTGGATGGATCGCCCAAGCCCGGCGTCGAGTCGGTCAAACAGCACCTGAAGATCTATCCGCTGACCGATGCGGCCAATCCGGCACCTGTGAAGTTCGCCAACGCCTCGGGCGTCCCGGCAAACTTCGTCGCCCCTGGCGACTACTCATTCTGGGAGCTGCTTGACAAGGTCATTCAGGAGGAACCGAGCGCAGGCTCCGATCCGACCACGCTGGGACTCTTTGCCTCCATCGGCATCGAAAAGGGCAAGGCCTTCAATCCGGATGAGCGCATGAAGAAGATCCTGACCGACGCCGCCAACATCGGCGCCGTCACCGCGCGTACCCTGGCCTTCAAGATCCGCGAACAGGATGCCTTCTTCTATCCGGACAGCGCCTGGCGCCTGCCCTTCTTCGGCGGCTACAAGTTCGAGGTTTCGCCGGGGGTTGCCAATCTCGACGGTGCGGCCTTCTTCTACTACTTCGCCACCGGCGTGACGCCGGCAATGGAGGAGAAGATGGTCGGCAAGGGGTCGCAGTACCCCTGGACCGCCCTGGACGCGAACGGCAACCCCTTTGACGGCGCCAAAACCTACAAGCTGCACCTGCCGCCCAACATCCCGGTGAAAGACTTCTGGTCCGTGATCCTTTACGACAATCAGACTCGCTCCATGCTCCAGACCGACCAAAAGGCGCCGAGCGTGAGCAGCCAGGACAAGGACATCAAGATCAATGCTGACGGCTCGGTGGATGTCTATTTCGGCCCCAAAGCCCCCGCGGGGAAAGAAAGCAACTGGGTGCAGACCATTCCCGGCAAGGGCTGGTTCATGATCCTGCGCCTCTACGGCCCGCTGGAGCCCTGGTTCAACAAGACCTGGCGGCCTGGCGAGATCGAGCTCCAGCCTTGAGCGGGTCTTGATCCCCTAGTTCTTCAGTCGGGTGAGCCCAGCGAAGCCCGACTCTATACCACCGGATCGTGGCATTTACCCGGTCCGGATTATTGACCCTGTAATGGGGCCTACGGACCCTGACACGCTGGATCGCCCCATCCGGGCGGACAGGGGAAAGCGCACGGCGGCAATGTAACCCCTGTCACCTAGTGCAACTGACTCAACGCCCAACCAGGACCCCTCCCGGTTCGGCGTAACTCAAGACAACATAGGAGAACCTCATGACCACTCGACGCAACCTGATTGCTGGCGCCGCACTGCTCGCACCGCTGGCACTCACCCTGAAGACGGCCTCTGCCACCGAGCCTAAGAACAAGGAGGGCGAGGCCCACGCGAAGCCCCAGTTCCTCTTCGTGCAAAGTGCCGAGGGCGTGACCTACGCCGACGGACGCCTCACCCTCACAGGCATCAGCCCCATCACCATTCTGTTTTCGGATCGCCCGGATCGGCTTGCCGGCCACATGGCCACCGCTGACTTCGTCCCCTTCTGGGATGAGGGCGCGGACAGCTTTAAGTCCGACCCGCCCAATGCAACCCTCTCCGTGGTGGAGGGCGGGACAATGGATAACGTCGTCATGACCCTGCGCAACCCGCGGCTGGCGGGCCGGGATCTGAGCTATGAGGTGGAGGTGCTGGAAGGCAAGGCGCCGGCCACCGGGGGTGCGACCTCCTTGTTTATCGACATCATCGGCAGGCCGCTCACCCCGGTCTCCTTTGCCGGTGCAAGCCGGCGTATGTGGCGCCGGTCTTTCTACTGATAAGGGCGCGGTGGGACCGCCCCCACCAGCGGCGGTCCCACCAGGGGAAGAGGCCCGGCTTGACCCTACTGCCTGGGAGGCAACTCATGAATCACTTGGGTCACGAGCCCCGTCGTTCACCTGCCGGTCTGGCGCTGGTCGGGGAAGGCACCTGCCGCATGGCTGCCCTGCTACCTCTGCCCGGGCTGCTGCGGGAGCTCGGCCAGGACCCCGACCGCCTGATCGGCGAGGCCGGCCTGGACCTCGCGCTCTTCCAGGACGCGGAGAACACCATTCCCTTCGGGGCGATGGGCCGCCTGATAGTCCACTGCGCGGAGGTGACCCAGTATCCCCATCTGGGCCTGGAGCTCGGGCGGCGCTCCGGGCTGGAGACCCTGGGCCTACTCGGAAAACTCGCCGCCGCCGCGCCGGACCTTGGCAGCGCCCTGCGCGCCATCATCTTGTATTCGCATCTGCATGATCGCGGGGCTGTCCCGCTGCTCTGGGAGCGGGGCGATCAGGCGCGGATGGGCTATGTCATCCACTGGCCGGACGTGCTGGGCACCCATCAGATCTACGACGGCGTCCTGGCGATCCTGTTCAACATCCTGAAGACCCTGGGAGGTCCGGATTGGCAGGCCACCCAGGTCGCGCTGCACCCGGCACCGAATCGGGATCTGGCCCTTTACCGGGCCTTCTTCCGTTGCCCCCTGCGGATGGGGGCCCAGCGCGCGGCCGTGTCCTTCCCCGGCACCTATCTGACCCGGCCGCTGGCGGAGGCCGATGCGGCTGCCTATGTGCGCATCCTGCGGGAGATCGAGGCCATGGAAGCCCTACGCGGTATCGGATTTCGCAAGCGGGTCGAACGAGTTCTGCGTCGCTTGCTGATCGCCGGCGATCCCTTGGGCGGAACCAGCCTGGAGCAGATGGCCGCGCTCTTCAGACTGCATCCGCGCACCCTCAATCGCCGCCTCCAGGCCGAGGACACGAGCCTTCGGACCCTCCTTGACGAGAGCCGCTATCGGATCGCGCGCCAGCTCCTGCGCGATACCCTGCTCAGCGTCGAGGATCTGGCGGTGGCGCTCGGCTATGCCGATGCCACGGCCTTCAGCCGAGCCTTCCGCCGCTGGTCCGGGACATCCGCCAGCTGCTGGCGCGCCGACCAGCCCCGGTGTTGAACGGACGTACGCCGCCTGAGGCGGCCGCGACCCGTCTGGGCCGGCCCCCGACCTGGAGCCACACCGGCTGTGTGTCGAGAAATGTCAGCTCGGCCCCGCCGGATCACGCCATAATCGCGCGGCGCATCGCATACGCCCGATCTAGGGATCGATCCGACGATGTTCCAAAATTGACGGCAGTACCTTTACTCCCGCGTTGCCGATAACCCAAAGGAAAATCCAATGAAAGCCGATATGCACGTCCTAGATTCGGCACTCTGGGGGGCCGCGCTCGTACTCGTGGCCACCTCCTGCCTCGCAACCGAGATAGAGACCACCGGGGCGCCAGGCTCCCCTGGCGCCACCACGACCATCAGCGGCCATCAACTGCCGCCACCCGACCCGAAGTTCGGCGGGGTCATCAAGGAGAAGGCATCCGATTCGAAACCCTGGTGGGCGCCACGCGTCGTGCCGCCGAAGGGGGCGCCCAACGTGCTGCTCATCATGACCGACGATAGCGGCTTCGGTGCGCCGAGCACCTTCGGTGGCGTCGTCCCGACCCCCGCACTGGATCGCATCGCGCAGGACGGGCTGCGTTACACCAATTTCCACTCCACCTCGCTATGCTCGCCCACCCGAGCGGCCCTGATCACCGGGCGCAACCATCACGTGGCCGGTTTTGGGGTGGTGGGCGAGATCGCGACGGGGTTCCCCGGCTATGACTCGGTCATCCGCAAGGAGAACGGCACCATCGGCGAGATCCTGAAGGGGAACGGGTACGCAACCTCCTGGTTTGGCAAGAACCACAACACGCCCTTCTATCAGGCGACCCAGGCCGGCCCCTTCGATCAGTGGCCGAACGGCATGGGCTTCGAGTACTTCTTCGGCTTCGTCGGCGGCGACGCCAGCCAGTGGCAGCCGAACCTGTACCGCAATACGACGGCTATCTACCCCTTCGAGGGCAAGCCGGGCTGGAACCTGACCACGGCCATGGCCGATGAGGCGATCCAGTACATGAAGGAATTGAAGGAGATCGCGCCCGACAAGCCGTGGCTTGTCTATTACGTGCCGGGCGGCACCCACGCCCCGCATCATCCAACGCCGGAGTGGATCGAGAAGATCAGCGACATGCACCTCTTCGACGAGGGCTGGAACAAGATTCGCGAAACCATTTTCGCCAACCAGAAGCGCCTCGGCATCATGCCCGAGAATGCGGCCCTGACCGCGTGGCCGAAGGAGCTGCCGGAGTGGGATTCCCTCAGTTGGGATCAGAAGAAACTCTTCATCAAACAGGCCGACGTCTTCGGGGCCTACCTCGCCTACACCGACCATGAGATCGGCCGGGTCATCCAGGCGGTCGAAGACCTGGGCGAACTCGACAACACCCTGATCATCTACATCGCCGGCGACAACGGCGCCAGCGCGGAGGGCATGCTCAACGGCACACCGAACGAGTTCACCACCTTCAATGGCGTTGAAGTGCCGGTCAAGGACCAATTCCTCTGGTACGAGTTCTGGGGGTCCGACCGGACCTTCCCGCACTTTGCGGCGCCTTGGGCCTGGGCGATGGACACGCCCTTCAAGTGGATGAAGCAGGTGGCGTCGCACTTCGGCGGGACGTCTCAGGGCGTGGCCATGTCGTGGCCTGGCCATATCAAGGACGTTGGTGGCATCCGCCGCCAGTTCCATCACATCATCGACATCGCCCCGACCATCCTTCAGGCGACCGGCATCGCGCAGCCCGAGACGATCAACGGCGTCAAGCAGCGCCCCATCGAAGGCGTGAGCATGGACTACACGTGGGACAAGGTGAACGCCAACGCGCCCACCCGGCACGCCACGCAATACTTCGAGATGCTCGGCAACCGCGCCATCTACCACGACGGTTGGTTGGCCGCCACGACCCCGGCGACGCTCCCATGGGAACTCAGCAGCAAACCGGCGCCCGACGTCATCACCGGATACCAGTGGGAGCTCTACCACGTCATGGATGATCCCACCCAGTCCAATGACCTGGCCGCCAAGATGCCGGACAAGCTCAAGCAGATGCAGGGCATCTTCTACGCCGAGGCGAAGAAGTATGACGTGCTGCCCCTCGACAACACGTCGCTCGCGCGCTGGAACGCGCCGAAGCCGAACCTCACCGCGGGTCGCAAGGTCTTCAGCTACACGGGTACGCTCACCGGCGTGCCCAACAGCGGCGCTCCGAGCATACTGAACAAGTCCTACAGCATCACCGCCGAGGTCACGATCCCGGAAGGTGGCGCAGAAGGCATGATCGTCACCGATGGCGGGCGCTTCGGCGGCTATGGACTCTTCCTGAGCAAGGGCGAACTGGGCATTGGCCGGGGCAAGCCGGTGCTCCTCTACAACCTGCTCGATCTCAAGCGCACCACCTGGGAAGGGCCCGAGTTAGGCGCCGGCAAGCACACCATCGTCTTCGACTTTAAGTCCGACGGTCCAGGGTTGGGCAAGGGCGGGACGGGCGTGCTCTCCGTGGATGGCAAGGAGGTGGCCAGGAATTCCATGGAGCACGCCACCCCGATCACCCTCCCGGAGGACGAAACCTTCGACATCGGCCAAGACACACGCACCGGCGTCGCCATGATCGAGTATCGCTACGAGCCGCCATTCACGTTCACCGGCACGATCGACAAGGTCACCTTTAACCTCGAACCGGAGCAGTACACGGCGGAAGAGCAAAAGCAAATGCCGGCCATTCGCGACCGGGCCGCGCGCGCGAAGGACTGATCGCGTGACGGACACCACCGAGAAATGGCTGGCCCTGGCCGCCGTGGCGGAGGCGGCCACAGGCCTGGCCCTGCTGTTGGCCCCGGCGTTCGTTGCCCGCCTGCTGCTAGGCCCTGACAACCTGACCGGGATCGCGGTGGTGCTCGCACGGGTGACCGGGATCAGCCTGATCGGGCTGGGCCTGAGCTGCTGGCCGGGGGACAGGGCGCTGGCCGGGATGCTGACCTACAGCGGGGCGTGACCCTGTACCTCGCCCTAGTCGGTATCGCCGACGAATTCGTCGGGGTTCTACTGTGGCCGGCCGTGGTATTGCACGCCCTGCTGACAGGGTTACTGACGTGGGCCTGGAGGAGAAGGCCTGTGATTCCGCGGTCCCGGAGCTGAATCCCCGGATCGTCGGCGGTGTCACGGTCAGGATGGAGCAGTGCCCCCTACCGCGACCCTGCGGTGAAAACGCATCGCGTCATCGACGCGATATATCATCCAAGTTGTCTGAGTCTAAATCTTATGAACAAAATGTTGTGGAGAATGACCCGTGTCGCCGTCCTGGCGGCGGCCCTGCCCCTGTTCACGGCCTGTAGCACCCTGGGGACGGACGACAGTAAGGAGCCCGGCGCCTTAGTGGTCGAGACCGTCCAGATGACCGCGACCGTCAAGGCCGTGGATCGGCGTAATCGCACCGTCACCCTGGCGGGCAAGAACGGCAAGCGGGAGACTTATAAGGTGGGCAAGGAGGCGGTCAACTTTGACCAGATCAAGGTGGGCGACCGGGTGACTGTCAAGGTGACCGAGGCGCTGGCCGTGTTCCTGCGGCCTCAGGGTACCCCACCCAGCGTCGGCGAAGGGACCGCGATCGCCTTGGCGCCCAAGGGGGCGATGCCGGGCGGTATGGTGGCTACCACATCGGAGGTGACGGCCCGGGTGGTATCTGTGGACGCTGCCAGCCATCACGCAACCCTGCAGCTTCCCGATGGACGTAAGAGAACGGTGAGCGTTAACCCGAACATCGACCTGACGAAGGTTGCTCCGGGTAGTGCCGTGACGGTGCAGGTCGCCGACGCCCTGGCCATTTCGGTGGAAAGGCCGTAGGGCTGAAATGCGAATGACCTCAGTCCTGCACTGAACCAGGCTCACTGGCCGACCGGGAGCATCTCCCGGTTCGGCTACTTACAAAGGCAAACCAAGATGAATAAGTCCTTATTGCAAGCGGGAGCCTGGTTGGCGATTACTGGCTCCAGCCTCCTGGCGTCAACCGGTTCCGCCGTAGCCGCCAAGGTGGATAGTTATGACGGGCAATGGCATTACAACTTCACGCCCTATCTGTGGTTTCCGAATATCGAACAGCGGCTCCAGCACACGAACCCCTGGGGGGGCGGCCAGAGCGTCGAGGTGGAGGTCAAGCCAGACAGCTACCTCAGCAACCTCAAGTTCGGCCTGATGGGCACCCTGGAGGCGCGCAAGGGGAACTGGTCCCTGGTCACGGATCTGATCTACACCGACTTTGGCCATCAGGATGGGCGAATCAAGCAGGTGCAAGGGCCCTTGGGCGCCGGACCCCTGGCGATCGACCGGAATGTCGATGTGAAGGTTCAAGCCTTGATCTGGCAAGGCGCCGCCGGCTACACCCTCGCCCGGGGTCCCGCGGGGACTCTGGACCTCTTGGGCGGCATCCGCTACCTGGGCATGGACACCGAAACTGGCCTGAGTTTCTCCGGTCCCGACGGCCTCCTGTCACCCTCGCTCAGCCGTTCTCAACGGCTGGACGTCTGGGATGGCTTTGTGGGGGTACGCGGGGAGCTGTTCCTGGGCGATGCGAATCAGTGGTTTCTGCCCTACTATCTTGATGTCGGTGTAGGCAATTACTCAAATTGGAGCTGGCAAGGCCTGGTTGGGGTCGGCTATCGCCTGAGCTGGGGCGATCTGCTGCTGGCCTTCCGCACCCTCAACTATGCGACGACCGGTGATGAGGTCTTGCAAAAGTTGAGCATGACCGGCCCGGCCCTTGGGGTCACGTTCCATTGGTAAGGATTGCCCCCTAAAGTGAACCTGGGCGACAGGCCCACCGCAGCCTGTCGCGAAAGGTCGAGTAACCAGGCGTCTAAGTGGTAATAATCGGGACGATTGCCGGTAATCCCGCCCTTAATTCCTAACCGAGGTAGTCACGTGTTCAACACAATGTCCAAAGCCATCCTCCTCGCGACCCTGGCTCTGTCCTCGGTCCTGGCCGTGGAAGTTGCCCTTGATGCCGGGCTGGTCGTCCCCAAGGCGCATGCCGTGATTGGCAGGCCCCTGACCCCGATGAGCTACGCCGGGGTGGCCCGCCGCACCAGCCGCCGCATGATCTATGCGACGTCCGTCTATGCGGCGACCCTGCCCGCGGGCTGTCGGACGGTCAGCATCGAAGGGACTTCCCTGTATCAATGCGGGGGGACCTACTACCAGACCAGCGGCAGCCGCTACGTGGTGGTGAGGGTGGATTAACCCCGGTCTTCCCATCTATCCCCAGCAAACAGCGATGGCCCCGAGCCATCAACACCCATTCCAGGAGTCGATCCCCTTATGCAAGCAAGTAACCTCGGAACCATCCCCAACCACCTCCGCCTGGCTAGCCGTGGTCTGATACTGGCGGGAGCGCTGATCACGGCCTCCTCCGGCGCCCAAGCCGAGGCCGGCGACGATGCCAAGGCCATTCTCAAGGCCATGTCGGACTTTATGGGCAGCCAGCAAACCATCGGGCTGACCTTTGACAGCGATATCGAGATCATTACCCCGGAATTGGAGAAACTCCAGTTCACCAATTCCGGCGAGGTGCTCTTGAGCCGCCCGGACAAACTGCGCGCTCACCGTAAAGGTGGCTATGCCGACGTGGAGATGGTCTTCGATGGCAAGACCGTCAGCATCCTCGGCAAGAATCTCAACGGCTATGCCCAATTGGAGGCACCGGGGAGCGTGGACCAGTTGCTTGAGGCCCTGCGGGCGGGTCATGGTGTCGCCCTGCCGGGGGCGGACCTGCTCCAGTCGAAATCCTATGACACCCTGGTGGCCGGGGTACTGGAGGCCAAACATATTGGCCGCGGTGTCATCGACGGCGTGGAATGCGAGCATCTGGCCTTCCGCAACTTTGATACGGACTGGCAGTTATGGGTTGAGGTCGGTGACCGGCCGATGCCACGCAAAATGGTCATCACCAGCAAAACGGTGAATAACGCCCCGCAATACACCCTGCGGGTCAAGAACTGGAAAACCGACATCGTGCCAGCGGCCGATGCCTTCACCTTCACGCCCCCGGCCAACGCCACCCAACTGAGCCCGGATGCCCTTGCCGAGCTTGACGAATTGCCCAAGTAAATTCCCCAAGGAGAAAGCTCATGACTCGCATTACACCCAGGGTTGTACTCATAGTTGGCCTGGCTTCCGCCGGCTGGCTGGCTAATGGCCACTTCGGGCCCACCCTGCCCGGTTTTCTGGTCGCCACCGCCGGGGCGGTGGTCGGTCGTCCCGCTACCCCCATCAGCTATGCCGGGGTCGCCCGGAGATCCACCGTCGGCGTCGGTGCCCCCGGGGTCGGCGTCAGACCTGGGGTCGGGGTCGGCGCGCCGGGCGTCGGCGTAGCACCCGGGGTCGGGCTCGGTGCGCCCGGGGTGGGGGTGCAGCCCATGAACCGTGGCGGCCCCGTGAACCGTGTGGGGGTTCGCTAAACCCTAAGCCCCCGGCGATCTCCAACCGAGGCCCAAGGGGGCGAAAACCCTATTTCGCCCCCTTGGCCACCCGTGTCGGCCATCCTATGCTTCTGCTTCCCTCACGCGTCACATACCCCAGGAGCAGCGCCATTTTCCCGCCGCTGTTCATGAAAGGGCCGGCCTTCCTCGGTATCCTGAGGGTTGCACCACCCGCCACTTGGGTGCGCTGGCTGCCGGTCTTGGTGGCCCTATGCCTCATGGCCGGAAACGTGCGCGGCCAAGAGGCGGAGTACCCGCTGCAACCCCCGGACCGCGGCAGCCCCCGCGCCACCCTGGTAACCTTCCTCGCGGCTGGCGATGCCCTCGCTGCCTATATGGCCGACGAGTATCTGGCTAACCCCACGCGGGAGGAATTTCAGCACCTCAGTCAATTGGGCGCGGCAGCAGTGGCCTGTCTGGACTTGAGCGAAACGCCACCGGCGGCGCGTCTCAAGGCTGGCCGGGCCGCGGCCGTCGCCCTTTACGAGACCCTGAGCCGGCTACCCCCGCCGGCCATCGAGGACATTCCCGCCGCCGATGGCATGGGCCAGCTCGGCGGCGCTGCGGCCAATTCTTGGGTCATCCCCCATACCGAAATCACCCTGGCAAAGGTAGAAAAGGGTCCTCAAAGCGGTGAATTCCTCTTCAGCCCCACCACCGTTGCCCATGCGAATGACTACTTCGAGAGGGTGCACCCACTGCCCCTCACCCGCGCCCTGCCCCTGGAAAACTTGCACGACGTGCTGGTCAATGGCGGCGGATGGATGATCCCCTACGCCTGGGTCCAATCCTTGCCAGGCTGGCTACAAACCCCGCTGGCCGGTCAATCCCTCTGGAAATGGCTCGCTCTGGCCCTGGTCCTGGCGATCTTTTGGCTTTTTCTGCGCTGGGCCTATCGCCTGTCGCGGCTGGCCGAGCATGAACGCCCCTTCCTCCGGGCCCTGGCCCAGATGGCCTTGCCGACCTATTTGCTGCTTGCCAGTCCCACCATTGCCTATCTTGCGCTGGTACAACTCAACCTGATCGACGGCGTCGCCACCGCGGTCGGTTTGGTAACCACCGCTATCATGTTCCTGGCCGGGGCCTGGATTTCCTGGCGGCTGGCACCCGTGGTCGCCGAGGCCATGATCGCATCACCCAAGATTCCCCTGGAGAGCGTCGATGCCCATCTGATCCGCATCACCGCCCGCCTCCTGGGGGCCTTGGGCGCCGCCGGGCTGCTGGTCCTTGGGGCCGACTGGCTAGGCATTCCCCTGTACGGCATCATCGCCGGACTGGGCGTCGGTGGCCTGGCCTTCGCCCTCGCCGCCAAACCGAGTCTCGAGAATCTGATTGGCGGCATCAACCTCTTCGCCGACAAGCCCATGAAGGTGGGCGACCTCTGCAAGTACGGCTCCGAGATCGGCTGGATCGAGGCCATTGGCATCCGCTCTACCCGCATCAGAGGGCGGGATCGCACCCTGACCAGCATCCCCAACGGCATGCTCGCAACCATGCCGGTCGTGAATATGAGCCAACGCGATCAGATGCTGATCCAGTCTCTGGTCACGGTGCGCTACGAGACCAGCCCGGAACAGCTCCGCTATCTTCTCGCCAAGATCCGCGAGATGTTGGTGGGCCATCCGCGTATCGACCCCGATTCGGCGCGGGCCCGGTTCATCGATTTTGGCTCCAGTTCGCTGGATATCGAGGTCTACGCCTATGTCCAGACCCGGGACTGGGCGGAGTTTCTCGCCATCAGGGAGGACATCCTGCTGCGGATCATGGACATCGTCGCTCACAGCGGGACCAGCTTCGCCTTCCCCTCGCAAACGCTCTATGTTGCCCGCGACGGTGGACTCGATGCCCAAGGTGCCCTACTTGCGGAAGCCGAGGTGCGCCAATGGCGGGAAGAGGGCAGCCTGCCCTTCCCGAACTTCCCGCCAGAGCACCTGGAACGGATGCGCGGCCAAGTCGCCTATCCGCCACCGGGTTCTCCGGGGGCGACAACCGCGGCTTGACCTCCACTAGTCCCCGAGCGCCCGCACCCTGCCGATCGGTTCCTCGCCCAAGGCATCGAGTTCGGCGAGCCGCGCCCGCCGGCGTTTACCCTTGCCGGCTTTGGCCTGATCGACCAGTCCCGCCGCCAGGGCGTGAAGTCGGTGATGCCGGGCCTGAATGAGGGCGTACTGGGCCTTGCGCCCGAAACGCGCAGCGCCAATGCCGAGATACCAGCGGCAGAACTGACACTGATACTCGTCCAATATGGGCAAGCCCACGCCCTCCTCGCCCCGCAGATAGGCCCTGACCTGGTCCAGCCAGCAACGCAGGCTGTAGATCGCCACGTTGAGATCGACATTCCGGGTCTCGGCATGGACCGCGGCGGCCAGGTCGTGCCAGGGACGGTCTGTTTGCCACGCCTCGATCCACGGGGGGATTTGCGCCGCTGGCAGGGGCCGGGCAATACCAAAGCCCTGACCGAATTGACAGCCGAGCTGATGGAGCATGAGGCCAATCTCCAGCGACTCGACTCCCTCCGCCAACACCGGGCTGGGCATGGCCCTGGCAATGCGCAGCACCCCTTCGACAATGGCCAGGTCTTCGGGCTTTACGAGCATGTCGCGGACGAATTGCCGGTCGATCTTGACCATGTCGAAGGGCAACTGGTGGAAATAGGTCAAGGAGGAGTAGCCGGTGCCAAAATCATCCAGGGAGAAGCGGATACCCAAGGCCTTGCAGGCCGTCATCACCCGGGCGGCATCGCCCGGGTTGTCGATCTTGGAGACCTCTAGAACCTCGATCTCCAGTTGCTCGGCGGTGCCCGCCGGGTAGGCGGCCAGGGTCCGGGCGACCAGGTCCGCAAAGCCCTGCATCTGAATCTGGCGGGGGCTGATGTTGACACTCACCGCCAGTTCCAAACCCATGTCCCGCCAGGCCTGTTGCTGGGCCAGGGCGGCACCGATCACCCATTCGCCCAAGGCGATCTCCAGGGGCGTATTCTCGATGAGGGGCAGAAACTGGTCCGGGCCCAGGAGGCCGTCGCGCGGATGCTGCCAGCGGATCAGGGCCTCCAGGCCAAACACCTCGCCGTCGGCGAGGGCCACCTTGGGCTGGTAGTAGAGCCGGAGCTGCTCGCTCCGCAAGGCGAGGCTGAATTCCTCGCTCAACCGCCGGCGCTGCCCTGTCTGGTGATTCTGGACAGGATCGAAGAGATGATAGCCACCCTTGCGCTGACCCTTGGCCTGAAACATGGCCTGGTGGGCATGATGCAAGAGGGCATCCGGTCCACCACTATCCGTGGGAAAGAGGGTGACGCCCATGCTGCCCGAGAGGTGCAGGCGCTGGCCCCGGGCCTCGATCGGGAGATTGACCTGGTTCAGCAGCCGATGCGCGGTCTCGAGACCGTCGAAAGGTGACGTCAGCCCGGTGAGCAGGAGGCCAAACTCATCGCCGCCGACGCGGGCCACGGAGTCGCCTTGTCGCAGGCTGTCCTCGAGCCGCCGCGCCAGGGCCACCAGCAGGGCATCCCCCAGATGATGTCCATGGCTATCATTAATGGGCTTGAAGCCGTCAAGGTTGAGGTAGCAAACCGCGACGAATAGCTGGGCGCGTTCGGCCTGGGCGATGGCCTGGCGCAGGCGGTCGGTGAGGAGGGTGCGATTGGGCAGACCGGTGAGGACATCATAGTAGGCGATGTACTCCATCTGCTTGCCGACCTTCTGGCGCTCGGTGAAATCCATGGCCAATTCGACGACCTGGCGGAGGATTTCCAGGTCCATAGCGGTGTAGTCGCTGACCTTGTTGCCGACGCCGATCACGGCGATGACGCGGTCATTTACCAGCAAGGGCACCGTCGCCTCGCGCACCAGGCTGGTATGTCCCTCGGGCAGACCCTTTTTGTGGGGCAGGCTGGCATAGTCGTTGTGGATCACCGGCTGGCGCTGGCGGATGCAATCCACCCAGACACCGGCCTGACTCACTGGATAATGCCGGTCCTGAGCCGCGGCGCGGCACATCTCGGCGGCGAGGGTGCGACTGGACCAGACCTGCAGGGAAATCTCCTCCTGGTCCTCCATGAAGAAATGCAGAAAGCCGATCTGGCTGTGGGTCAGATCCTCGGCGACGTCCAGGGCGGTGCGCAGCAACTGATCTGGATCGCCGAGTGGTACCAATTCCAGCAGGCGCTGGCGGAGGGCGGCCAGGCGCTCGCCGCGTTTGCGTTCGGTAATATCACGCACGAAGGCAAACAGCCGCCCACCTTCCACCGGGGAGAAGCTGGCGGAGACCTCCACGTACAAGATCTCCCCGTCTTTACGCCGCTGGCGGCTTTCGAACTGATCGTTGCCATGCTCCAGGATAATTTGGATATGCCGCAGGGTATCCTGATGCGTCTCCTGGACCTCGAGATCCGGGATCGAGAGGGTCACCATTTCCGCCTGACTATAGCCGGTCATTTGGCAATAGGCGTCGTTGACTTCGAGGATACGGCCATCCATGGCGACCACGCAGAAGCCATCGCGGGTGGTCTCGCACATGGCCTGGTAGCGGAGACTGCTTTCCAGCATCGAGAGTTCGAGGGCCTTGCGTGCGCTTTGGTCCATGTGGGTTCCAACCAGGCGCCACGGCACGACCGGATTGCCGTGGCTATCCCACGCCAGGGTCGCGCGCGACAGGATGTCCACCCAATGGCCCGCTTTGTGGCGCAGGCGAAACTCGATCTCATAGCGTCCGGAGGGCTCCTTGAGGAAATTCGACCCGTAGGCCAGGACGCGATCACGATCCTCAGGGTGCAACAGGTCCCGCCAGACCGGGAAGCTCGGGGAGATCTCACCCTCCTGGTAACCCAGCAACCCCAGCCATTCCGGAGACCAATAGACCTGGTCACTCTCGGGAAGCCAGTCCCAGACCCCCAGGCCGGAACCCTGGAGCGCATAGGACCAACGCGCCTCCGCCTCGGCCAGTGGGTTGGCCGGATGCTCGGCGTCGGTAATGTGCTGGAAGATGCCGAAGGAAACGTTCTTCACGCCGCCCGTCGCCTCTCTTGGCGGCGTCTCGAGCATTTCCATCGGGTCTGGGTCGGTCAAAGTTGCGCTCCACATATAGCCGTTGTTTAGCAACCAGGGCCGATGGCGGCAGCGGGGGACCAAGATCAGGGGACCTGCCGGGGGGCTCGGGCCGGCGCCTATTATTAGCCTGTTGGCGCTCGCCTGCTCGACATATTAGGATCGCGATCCGGGCGAGGGTCACGCAGGATTTTCGTTAAGCAGACCCCAGCCTACCGCCTTGCCGCTTTGCCGCTTTGCCGCCTTCGACGAGCCGGCCGTACTGACTTCGTCCCTTCAAATCCCGCCGACGCGCACATAGATGAGGCAGCCGACCTCGGAAAAGGGGGTGTGCTGGCTCAGATGCGGGCTGCGCAGCCAGGTCCCCGCAGGGTAACGACCCTGCTCGTCGGCAAACTCGCCCTCCAGGACCAGGATCTCCTCGCCGCCCCAGTGGGAATGGCGCTGGAAGTAGGTGCCCGGCGCCCAGCGCACCAGCGCCACGCTCTCGGGATAGCCGCCCTGGGCGTAGAGGGGCCGGACGCTGAGCCCCTCCACCAGGCCAGGACGCCAGCCGGCCGGGTCATGGGTGTCCTCCACCAGCCGCGGCCGGTCCGCGCCCGGATACTGGCGCAGCCGCACGAAGAGGGTGCAGCCCGGCGCGGAGCGCGGTGTATGCCGGCTGCCGTGGGGATTCATCAGGAAGGTACCGGCCGGATAGTCGCCCTGCTCGTCGGAGAAAACCCCGTCCAGTACCAGGATCTCCTCGCCCTCCGGATGGGCGTGTTCGGTAAAGGCCCCGCCTGGTGCATAGCGGACCAGACTGGTCACGGGCCCAAACTCACCGCCCGTGCGATACAGCGGCTTGCGCCAGACGGTACCACTGGGGCTCGGCTCCCAGGGCATCTCGTTCGTGTCGATCACCTGGCGCAGGGTGAGATCGGCATTAACGTCGGCCAGCCCATCGGGCGTCTGGGGAAGTGTTTTCAAAGGGGGGATCTCGGGGTCAATCATGGCGGCTCGCGGCTCAAGGCTCCTGGGTAGCGGACCTGCTTATCAGGTCATTGGGGATGGAAAACGGTCAGGCCGCCCACTTTCGGTGGTTGATGGCGGGATCGAGTGTGACCCGACCCAGACGGTCCTGCTGCTCGATGAGATCGATAGCTTCCTGTCTGACCGCCGTCAGGCGCGGCATTCGTGGGAACGGACCCAGCTGGAATGGCTCACGAGGGCGATATGATGCCTTAAACGCTTGGCGTCAGCAGACTGCCGAGGGCCGGATAGCCGAGAACTCTCAGACCGGTGCTCCTCTGCTGGCATTCCGTGCCGCCGGTGATCACCACGCCAGGTGCGGCATTCGGGTTGAGGGAGCGGTAATAGTCGATCCCTTTCCACATATCCCGCTGGATGGTCGCTCCCAGTTTAATCTCGACCGGCATGATCCCTTCCTGAGCATCATGGAGCAGGTCTACTTCATGGCCGGCATTGTCCCTCCAGAAATAGAGCCTTGGGTCCCGCACCCGGTTCAGGCGCTGTTTCATCAGTTCAGTTACCACGAAGGTTTCAAACAACGCCCCCACGAGTGGATGATGGGTGACCTGCGACGGCTGCTCTATCCCCAGGAGATGACAAGCCAGCCCCACGTCCCAGAAATAGAGTTTCGGCGCCTTGACCAGGCGTTTGTTGAAATTATTATGGTGCGGTTGCAACAGGGTGACGATGAAGCCAGCCTCCAAAACTGACAGCCAGGAACGGGCGGTATTGTGGTTGATACCGGCATCAGCGGCCAGGGAACTGGCGTTGAGAATCTGCCCCGTTCGTCCGGCACAGAGGCGCAGAAATCGGGAAAACAGGCTCAGATCCCTGATTGCCAGCAGCTCCCGCACATCCCGTTCGATGTAGGTGGCGACATAGAACGAGTAGGCCTCTACCGGGTCCAACCCGTCGTTGAAGATTCGGGGATAGAATCCTTCAAACATCAGACACGGCAGATCCGGAGGTTGGGTCGACATTCCATACCGCTCGGCATAACTAAACGGCAAGAGCTTGAGAAGTGCCGTCCGGCCCGCCAGAGACTGGGTGATCGATTCCATCAGCAGAAACTGGTGGCTGCCGGTGAGGATGAACGCCCCTTTCAGGTCTGGGCGGTCATCCACCCGCACCTGGATTTCGGATAACAGACCTGGCGCACGCTGAATTTCATCAAGGATGGCACCGTCTCCGGCGTGAGTTTTCAGGAACCCTTGGGGATCGGAGAGGGCGAAGTCCCGCAACGCCAGTTGTTCGAGGGAGACATAGGGCTTTTCCGGAAAAGCCATCCTGGCGAGAGTGCTTTTCCCGGATTGGCGGGGTCCGATGATGGTAACCACCGGATACTGTCCGGCAAGACGAATGAGGTCTGGTTGTAGGACGCGCTGAATGAGCATGGCGAGAAGGGTATCAGAAAGTCGTACACATTGTCAGTTCAAACAGAAAAGTGTACGGCCCAGTCCTAGCCTGCAAAGTGTCCTCAAGTTCCGGCCCCATGCAGAACACGAACCACCTCGACGGCATCAAGGGTGGCGCGGTAAAGAAGGAACTAGCGCTCCATCCAGGCTACGGTCTGGTTGTGGCCGTAGTGCCACTGCTCGACGACCTCGATAATGGGGTCGCCCGCCTTGATAAATGCGACCTCTACATAACGGCCAGAAGTGGAAGTTTCACCCCAAGAGGAACCTCGGACGCGGGGTTATGAGGCTGCTCGCTGGCGACACTAACGCCCAGCCATACAGTCGTCAAAGACGCTCTTCCAGCTCTGGTTGTTCCTGACGGCGCCAGTAGCTGCACCTACTACAGCCCCGGCCGCAGCCCCGCGTCTTGCGCCTTCGCGAGAGTCGTCGCTGGCGATGGCACCGACAACTGCACCTCCGACAGCACCGCGCCCGCCGCCACCCACTGCGGTTCCAGCGTCGCGGGCGGCCCGGTCTGCACGGGCTGAACAGTCCGCCTCAGATTGCGCATGGGCGGGCATCGTAAGGGTTAAGGCCAGGGCCATAGCCACCAAACCCCAAGTTCGCATTGTTGGTAACATGCTCGTCCTCCAAATAAAGGGATAAAGGATAGGAAATGCAACCGCACAGGCGGCTGTCGTCGGCGAGACGCTACCATCGCTGGGAGGCGCGTGGTAAGCGCCGCCCGCGCCGCGCGAGAGCCGACTGAGAGGGAAAACGTGGGTCAGGTCTTGTCTTTTGCCCCTCCGCTTGTCCCGAGGCAAAAGGCAAGACCTGAGATCCATCTAGCCGACCCCGCCCGCGGGCCTACAGTTAAGGTAGGGAACCACCCGAGGTGCAGCCCCGCGGGGCGGGAGTCGACCATGAAACTGTACGGCGGAATCGACCTACATTCAAACAACAGCGTGGTAGCGCTGCTCGACGAGGACGAGCTGCTGGTGTACCGCAAACGCCTGCCCAACGACGCGCCGGACATCCTGGAGGCCCTGGCGCCCTACCGCGAGGCCATCGTGGGTCTGGTGGTGGAGTGGTACTGGCTGGTGGACGCCCTGAAGGAGGCCGGCTACTGGGTCCACCTGGCCAACACCGCGGCCATAGTCCAGTACAGTGGCCTCAAGTACAGCGACGACGACTCCGACGCCCGCTGGCTGGCGCAACTGTTGCGCCTGGGCAACTCGCATACCAGGCGCATCCCAGCGCCCGCGCGCAACGTGATGACCTGGTGCATCGCCACCACCAGGCGGTGCAGCCACCGCGCACCCGCCGGGGTGGACAGAGCGGCCGCCACCGCCGGCGGCATCCCATCCCATGGCTCCGTCGTGCGCCCGTCCCGCAACGTGCTGCGCGCCACCCCCAGCCCTACGGCTACCTGTCGCAGCGGCTGCCCGGCTGCCAACGCGGCGGCGGCGACCTCCAGCGGTTCCGCCCGCTCCAGGCGCGAGCGGTGCTTCACGCCTGCGCACCGCGCCACGACCCGGCATCGTCGGGTGGCGACCACCCGGCATCTGGGCTAAAACGGCGATTGACACTTAATGAAGGTCTGACCCTTCATACAGTCCCGAACGAAGGCGAAGACCGCCTCCAAGTCCTGTTGTTTGACGTGGGGATAGCTGTCCAGAATCCGCGCCTCGCTCCAACCGGAGGCCAGCAGATCGAGAACGAACGCCACGCCAATGCGGGTGCCCTTGATCCGCGGTTTTCCAAAGAGGATATCGGGATCGGATACGATGCGGCCGTGCCAGTCGGTCATGGTAGGTGTCCGTTCAGCATAGGATCTGTAATTCAACGCCGGGATAATCGGCTAGCTTTCCGGCCGGGGGTTGACGTCCTTGGGGAGGCAAGAAATCAGGCCGCCCACTGTCCGTTTTAGCGATGGGCAATGGCCTCAATCCAGTTAGCCTTGTACCGCGCCGCAATTTCCTGTTTGCTCTTCCTCAACAATTCGATTTCGGATCTTGTCAGCATCCGGGGAGCGTTCGAGGTAGCGAGCCTCCGATTGAGTAAGGCAGTCGAAACCGTAACCGAATCGCTCTTGCCACCAGTTTTCAAGTTGTTGTCCATGTTTTGCCCTTAATGCCGCTAGTTGTTCAAATGATGGCTCCAAGACGGACGAATAAGGTTTGCCTGTCAGATTTCAATCCATGCCCGACCAATTGGTCGGGCGATTTTTTCGGCGGACAGGAGTTTGCCCCATTCTAGGGCGTTTCAATCCACGCCCGACCGATTGGTCGGGCGATTTTGGCGGAGATATGGACCTCAAGGCCACCGATACCTTGTTTCAATCCACGCCCGACCAATTGGTCGAGCGATTTTTATGGACGATGGAGATTCTGAATATCCAGCATGGGGTTTCAATCCACGCCCGACCAATTGGTCGGGCGATTTGAGGTAAGGCCCGACGTAGCGATCCGGGTAAAACTTGTTTCAATCCACGCCCGACCAATTGGTCGGGCGATTTATTAATCAAGCAATTGCGCTATAATTGCCCAATATGTTTCAATCCACGCCCGACCAATTGGTCGGGCGATTTAACACCGAGGCGCCGGTCAGGCTCTTGGCATAGATGTTTCAATCCACGCCCGACCAATTGGTCGGGCGATTTATTACCGAGATCGGCAATGTGCTCCTGAACGAAGAGTTTCAATCCACGCCCGACCAATTGGTCGGGCGATTTGGCTATCCAGCAGAGTATGCCCGCCGGTACTATCGTTTCAATCCACGCCCGACCAATTGGTCGGGCGATTTTACCCCGCGGTTCGCCGCCGGCGCCGCTCAATCTGGTTTCAATCCACGCCCGACCAATTGGTCGGGCGATTTCGGTCATAGTCCGCGACATCCAGCTTGTGCAGATTGTTTCAATCCACGCCCGACCAATTGGTCGGGCGATTGTATCGAAGCGGAACCATTCCGGGGGCTTGCTTTGGTTTCAATCCACGCCCGACCAATTGGTCGGGCGATTCCCGCCGCGGCAATCGCTTGATTTCGAAGCGAAAAAAGGGGGGCTTGCGCGAACCATTGGGCGAGCGCAAGGGTTGGTGGGAGTTGGAGGGGAAGTTGTTTTTTCAATTGTATAAAGATCAGATGGTTAGACGCGGCGCGAATCTACCGGATTTTCGCTGTCACTTGGGGTTCGCGCGTCAGACCAGGAGGGGACCTTCGAAGTCCAGAGACCGAAAGACTCCGTATTGCTTGACCCGGAGTTCATGGGGCTCGGTGAGTCGATAGAAACGCAGGTTGTCTTCTTCAAGATAGATCTCGGCGAGCAGTTTGCGCTCAAGTTCTTCGTACTGCATAGCGCTGACCTGGCACTCGAAAACCGATTTCTGCACCCGCTGGCCATAGCGCAGACACACCTTGGCGACACGCCGCAATCGACGGCGTCCCTCCCGGGTTTCGGTGGAGACATCGTAAGTTGCTATGACGAGCATGGTACGGATCCCTGCTTCACTTGGCGAGATAGGGGAGATAGGCCTCCATGTCACCACGCAGGGTGCGGGCGAGCAGGCGGGCTTGGACGAGGGGCAGCAGGGCCAGCGGGACCTTGCTGTCCAACAGGGGATGAAGGATCTCTTCCTGTTTGCGTTCCTGCCAGGCGGCGACCACGAGGCGGCGACCCGGATCGTTGAGCATGACGGCGCCACCCTCTCGTTCGTCGAAATCCCTGGCGTTGAGCTGGCCGCGATTGATGAGGGTGAGGGCGAAGCGATCGACCAGCACGGGACGGAATTCCTCTTGCAAGTCGAGGGCGAGGGCGGCACGGCCAGGACGAACGGCATGCAGGTAACCGAGCTGTGGGTCGAGTCCGACCGCTTCGGCGGCGGAGCGGCAATCATTCATAAGCATGGAGTAGAGGAAAGAGATCAGGGCGTTAAAACGGTCACGCGGCGGGCGCCTGGTCCGTCCGTCCAGCCCAAAGACCGCGCGGGCCTGGGGCTTGACGATGAGGTTCAAGGCGGCAAAGTAGCCGCGGGCAGCCTCGCCCTCGAAGCCCCGGAGGGTATCCAGGTCCGGAGCGGACGGGAGTGCACGCAGCGCGGCCGCCAGGTCCTCGGCGGCGCGGGTCAGCGTTTCGGCCTCTCCAGGGTCGGCGGCCTCGCGAGCGCCACGCAGCAGGACGGAGCGGCTGTTACGGACCTTGCCGGCAACCATGGCGCGAGCCGTGGTAAGAGTGAAGGCGGGATCACCCGCCGCGCGATGCTGGGCCTGACGCAGAAGGATATTGCCGGAGACCGGACCCTCCAGCCGGGCCTTGAAGCGTCCTGAGTTGTCTAGCAGAACCAGCGACTTGCCCTCCTCGGCCAGGCGATGCATCAGGGCGGGGGAGATCATGACGTTGCCGAAACAGACCAGGGCGCCGATATGGTGGAGCGGAACCCGCAGCCGGGTCTCCCGCTCCACCTCGATGCGCACGGATTGATTGTCCAGGTGCGCATAGGCCTGGGGGGTCATGATGTAGAGCGTATTCTGGACGGTATACATCAGGTCAGTCCATCGTCCGGGTTGAAGAGTCCTGCCCGCAGGGTTGCTTGCCGTGTACGCCCGGCAATCGCCTCGGGTTGGCAGATGTCTCTGAGCGAACACTCCCGGCAGCGGGCGTCATTCACTGGCGGCGGCAAACGTCCGGAGGTGAGCATGGCGCGGATCGCGTCTGCCGTCTCTGCGACAAGTCGACGCAGTTCCTCATCGATTGGCACTTCTCGGCGGCGGTGGCTCGATGCGTGATAGACGGCGCCGCGAGTTACTGGTCGTCCAAGCATTTCTCCCAGGCACAGTGCCTGGGCAGCCAGTTGGATGTCATCATGAACAGCGCGACGTTTGCGCCCATGTTTGAACTCGACCGGAAAGGGTGTGCCGTCCGGGTGAATTTCAACCAAATCGGCCTTACCGATCAGGCCCAATCGCTCGGACCATAGGGGTAGGGCACGTTCGATCTTGACCCCGGCCTTTACTTCATAGCCGGGTTGGTCGACGAGATGATGGACGGCTTGACCGCGTGCGGTATGGACATTCTCCTCGAAGGCTTGCTCCTGATGGATCAAAGCGCACTGGCGGGGGCAGTAGGCCCAGTGCTGGAGGGCGGACAGCGGAATCGGCTCGGTCGGGGCGATTGAGGTGGCGGCTAGCATGGCTTTTGTTTTGTCAGCGGTCTAATCCGCGTACCTTCGCGGCCGACCACGGCAAAGTGTCCATCTGGTGTTTCGGCAACGGCACGCAAGGCCAATTCGAGGACTTCCGCCATCACGATGGGATGGAGCCGAAAGTACAGGATGGCCGTGGGTGCGGCGGCACTGCGGGAGAACACCAGTTCACCGAAATCGACATCGAAGGTCAGCAGCCGACGGCCGGTGCGACAGGCAAGCTCCAGCACGGCAAGATCGCTGATGCCCGGCGAAGACGCAGCCACGGACATGATGTCATGGCCTGCCGCCGCCAGACCCCGGATCACCGGGCCGGGAAAGTTCTCGTCGGCCAGCAACCCTCGGCTCACGCAGGAACCTGGCCGGACTCCGCCGCCGCTTGCATGATAAAGCTCTCATCCTTCATACAGTCCCGAACGAAGGCGAAGACCGCCTCCAAGTCCTGTTGTTTGACGTGGGGATAGCTGTCCAGTATCTGCGCTTCGCTCCAACCGGAGGCCAGCAGATCGAGAACGAACTCCACGCCAATGCGGGTGCCCTTGATTCGCGGCTTTCCAAAGAGGGTATCGGGATCGGATACGATGCGGCCGTGCCAGTCGGTCATGGTAGGTATCCGTTCAGCAGAGGATCTGTAATTCAACGCCGTGGTAATCGGCCAGCTTTCCGGCCGGGGGTGCTGTCACCTGATAGTCGGCGATGCTTCGTGCGGGTAGGGTCGGATCGCTCCGGCTAACCTGGATCAGGTCAAACAGCTTATGGGCGGAGGCGTTTCCCAGGTGGCTGTCGTGCTTAAAGACGTAGAGACCACGGGTCGCCATTTCGCCGCGGGCGGCTGAATGGTCATGGTCGAACATGTTGGTCAGTGCGTCCCACAGCAGTTTCAGGTCATCCTCAGCGAACTGAGTCTGACCAGCGAAGTGGGCAGAGATGAAACCGTGGGTACGATAGAGCCCATAGGGGACAGTGAATTTGCGGCCCATGGTGCGGTTGTCGCCGCTTTGCTTAGTCGCCTCGGCCTCGGTTGCAACCGCGCAGCGGGTGATCGAGTGTTCCAGAGTGACGATTGGATCCAGGGAGCGGGCGAAGGTGAGTTGGACTGGACCGCGCACCTGGCCGCAATTCGGGGCTGTTTTCAAAGACAGGACAGCGCCGAAAGTGCGGATATCATAAAAATCCTTGCACATTTGCACTCGCCCTTTCTCCGTCTCCTCTTGTCTTGGTTTACGCGCCTTGACATTTTTCAGGGCCTTGCCGATGAAATCCTTTAACTGCTTGGATAGTTCGGTCTCTTTGAGCCATTGTTTTACTTCTTCCTTATCCAACACGGCCGATAGCCTGATGACCGGACGGTCCTCGTCGTCCGTCTCCCGATCCATACCATCGGGCAAAGCCAGATCATTGAACTGTTCGACTAAACCCTCTGGAATCATTTCCGTTAAGTCCTGGCCCAGATTAATGCCGCATTTTTCCAATGCCGCGAAGTGGGCGCGCACCAAAACCGCCTTCTCCTTAATATAAATGTCGTAACCAGGCTCAAAACCACCATCAGCCTTGCCCTTAATCATCCCGACATAATTACGAATCTTGCGCTTGATGGATACGTCGGTAACCAAGCCTTGGCCGGTTTCGGTGTCCAGACGTGGCAGGTTGCCGGCGTCGGGGTCGCCATTGGGGTTGCCATCCTTGACATCGAACAGAAGGACAAAGTCGTAACGATTCTGGATACTCATTGGTCGTTTCCTTGGCTAATGGTCTTGAAGAGGTCTTGACGCTGGTGGTAGTAACCGATCACGAACCGGCCTTGATTCTCGAGCGACAGGGTTGCGTGGAATCCCAGATTGCCGTCGATGCCCTCGTTGCAGATGGCTTGGATCAGCTTATCCCGATTGACATACAGCCCCGGCTTTTCCTTGCGTAGCTTGGTCATGTGATGCTGGTTGCGCCGCATCAGGGTCGGAAAGACCGCCGATGGGGTGCTTGATGCCGAGCCGAAATAGCTGTCGCGGATGGTCGTATTGACCTTGTTCGGGCCACCGGCGGCGTCTTGCTGGACGCGCTCCAGTACGGCGAACAGTCGTCCGAGGCGGTAGCCAATATTCGTGTTGGTTTCGTCTAGAGCCATCTCGATCTCCCTCTCCTGACTTGGGTTGGCGTTGCGAATGTGACGATTGAGCCAGGCCTTGATGAGGGCGGCGCGGGCGTAGGGGATGTGATCTCGGTGCTTGCCATTCCTGTCCCTCCTTGACTGCTCGGCATGGATGCGACGTAAGGCAGCCTGTAACAGTGTCTGCGGATAATGGGTGCCGGCCAGGATCGACTTCATAAAGTCTCCGCCAAGATTCGGCGGCAATTTATCGATATCACCATTGGGACGTTCGGATGTCGTCTGGGCCAATGAGCTGAGCAGCGTTTTCAGGGACAGGAATGGAGTATCCACGTACTTCGGCTGGATGATCTCCAAGTCCTTAAAGTGCTTAAGAATGTTCCCAGCCATTTCGCCCACGGTGGCGACATGCCAGAAGCGGACCGCGATGCGTGCGGCATTGGGGGAAAGAGCAAGTACGAAAAAGCGTGTTCCGTCGTCGTAGATAGCGGGCGTGCCGGCCTTGGGTGCTTCAAATAGCTCCTTGACAGCGTTTACACCCTGATCGGTATCGCTTTCCGTCGGTTCCGCGAACAACTGAGCGAGCAACGACTCCATATGATTCTCGGTCTCCGCCCAGAAAATCGTCGATGCGTCGCCAACCTGGATGCGTTGCTTGGAGTTTAGCAAGTGATTGAGGGCTGTAGTGTAGGCAAAGGCTGCGCGCTTACCGATTGGGGCGTTGGCCCCTTGCTCCCTTCCGAAGGAACCAACGGACGGAAGATTGAAAGAGACGATATTGGCACCGCTGGTTTGAGAACCCCAGACCCCTTTGATGGGTGGATGCAATCGTTCGATTAGATCAGTTCGGCCAGTTATCAGGCAAACATTGCGATGGTATTCGCCCGACGCGACCGGCTCGTTCGCTGCCAAGACCAGCGGGTCACTGCATACCGGGTTTTCTTCTCCGGCGAGTTTGAGACTGAAATTGGCGCCTTCCGCAATTAGTTGGGGCCAGAGTGGGTCGGCGAGGGCCGCCGTAAAGTCAGCACGGCAGAGGAAGGCTAATACCGTTGAGACTCCTGCAGTGGCTCGAACTTCGTCCGGTAACCTTTCGATTTCCGAGCGGAACTCAGCGGACATTGCGACGAGGCGCTCGCGGTAGTGCTTTTCCTTTCCCTTCTGGCGTTGCTCTATTAATTTTTTTGGATCTGGAAGGCCGAGTATATATTCGACGTTCCCCCATAGAAGATTGGCAGCAACATTGACCGATTTCTTGACGGCCTGAGGAACGAGATAGGAATGGCCACGATTACGCTTTCCTTCGCCCTGCCGAGCATCTTGGATATGGCTAAAGGTTCCGTCTTGCTTCAATACAAATAGGAATGGCAGCTCTTTACGTTCGATCCCCAAATCAGGAAGGGTGTCACGTTTGCGCTCGTAATAGTCGTACAGCGATTGAAGAATCATCTCCGTACCTCAACCGCTTCCATGTCGATGACCCCGTGCTTCATCACCGGCCGGAAGAAGCTGGAAGTCATGCTATCTGCATAGTCGATATCATGAAGCATCCAGCCGAGATCCGGGTTATCCGCGATGGGTGGCTCGGCTTGTGCCGCGGACGCGATGTTCTCGATCAACTCAAAGTGGGCGGAGAACTCTCGGCACCCAAGATAAGGTTGCCAGGCACATTGGCCCTTGCGGGCGCGGCGTTGGAACATAGCTAGATACTTGGCCGGGTGCTCCGGTTGTCCTTCCTCGGGCTCCGGCGGTTTCTCCTTATACAGCCCTGAGAAGTGACGGACGTGTTTGGATGAGTCCACAACCTCAAACCCGGCATGGAGCCGATAGGCCACGTCGCGCAAGAACAGACCGGCGCGCTGCTGGCGGTGGTCCTCAATGTAGAGGCCAGAGCCGCCAGCCTTGTTGGGAGCTTCGGCTAAGGCTGTTTTCCCAACCTCGTTGCGGCGCACCGATATCCACTTGATGGGATTTAGGACCTCGATTTTGGTGATCCGCCAGCGAATTTCGGGCTTCCACAGGACGGCTTCGAAAATCGCGCGGGCGGCCGATGGGGTGATAACGTCGTAGGAGACGCGCTCGACCTTCATCTCGGGTCGGGTAAAACAGGCGAAATCGCCCCAGACCTTCAGACAAAGTGTTTTCGGCATCATTAAGCTCCATTCACACGACGTAGTTTTCAGCGGCGAGCGTCACGTCGTCGGCGCAGCCCAGGAAACCGAGTGTCTTATCGTAAAGCAGATCGTTTTCTTGGGCGTAAAGGCCGGGCAGAATTTCTCTCACGTCACCTTGGGTGATGAGTCGCTCCAGACAGTCACGGCGCACGTTGACGCTGTAGCGCTGCAACTTGCGCATGAGCCAACGGTCAGGTCCCCGAGACTCGATCTGGCGCAGCCATTTCTCGGATTCGCCCCATTGGACAATCACTGGGGCGCCATCCTCGGCTATAAAGTGGAACCGTTCGGCGGCGGTGCGAAAACTGAACTCCAAACTCGGGCCTGGCTTCAGCAAGCCAAGGATGTCTGCCTTGTCGAAGGTGTTCAGCGCGGCGAACCACAGCTTGAAATATCGCTCAAACAGTGCCGGGGCCAGTGTCGGACTCGGTTCGATCGCGAGCAGTTCGCGGGTGGCTTGCTCTCCCTTGAGCAGCAGTCCCTGTGGGGCTGGAGTGGGTGCCTTGAAGACATAGACAATACCCTGTGCCGCATCGAGGCCCCGCGTGAGACGCCCCTCCCGGTTGCAGCGTCCGGCGGCTTGGGCGATTGAGTCCAGCCCAGCGAGCGCGCGAAACACGACCGGGAAATCTACGTCTACCCCTGCCTCGATCAGTTGAGTGCTGACCACGCGCAGTTGCGCGGGGGGCAAGCTGGTCTTGGCCCCCTCCCGGTTGGTTTCCAGGCGGTGGCGAATCTCCGCGATACGTTCGGCACGATGGGCGCCGCACAGGTCAGTGGAGAGGTAGAGTGCCCCCGGCAGTTTTTGCGCCAACTCGCGGGCATCGCGCTTGCGGTTGACGATGACCAGTGCCTGGTCGTGCTTGCTGATGCGAGCGGCGAGTTGGTCCCAGTCGGTTGATTGTTGCGTATCTGGCCAGTGGATCTTGACCCGCTCCAGCTTGCGGTAGAGATCGCGAGGCGCCTGTATATGCGGGCCGCCTTGCATGAGTTCGCGCACATCGGGCAGGCCAAGGAAGGGCCTGCCATTGATGTTACGGGGCGCAAAAGCGGGCTGGGTGGCGGTGCAGAGGACGAAGGTGACACCGTAGTGGGTGCTGAGCGTCCTGATAGCGGCGAGACAGGGCTCCAGGAACTCGGGGGGCAGGAGTTGCGCCTCATCCAGGATGACGACGGAATTCACCAGATTGTGTAGCTTCCGGCAGCGAGATGAGCGCGCAGCGAACAGTGATTCAAACAGTTGCACGTTGGTGGTGACGATCAGTGGGGCATCCCAATTTTCCGCCGCCAGCCTACTGCGGAGGGTCTCCTTGTCGGGGTCCAGGTTGCTGTGATGCTCCACCAGGTCATCCCCGAAGATTTCACGGAAAATATCGGCCGTTTGTTCGATGATAGAAAGGTAGGGTATCGCGTAGATCACCCGGCGCTTGCCGTGATGCATGGCGTGGTGCAACGCGAAGCCCAGGGAAGAAAGCGTCTTGGCGCCGCCGGTGGGGACAGTGAGCGAATAGAGTCCATTTCCGCTGGGCTCGGCCGCGCGGTCGATGCACTGGTTGAGCACCTTCGCGCGCAGTTGGTTGATAGGACTTGGGCGGGCCTGTTTTACCAGGCCTTGCATGTGGCCCGTGAACCGATCAAGTAGGCCTGTTACCGGTGGGTAGGCGCAGCGTTGAAGGCTTGCCGCCGATTTCATGTATCTTTCGGTATCAAGGAAATCGGCGTCCACCAGGCAGGAGAACAGCAACCGCAGCCAGATGTGGAGGTCGTCTTTGGTGCCCTTGGGGCGGCTAGTCGGGCGTTGCCCATGGAGAATTTCATCGGGTGGCTGTTGGTCGCACACCTCTTTGAGCCACCCTGCTTTTACTGCTGCCGCAAGCCGTTGGAATAGGCTGGAATTGTCGCCGTTCCAATCAGGCAGTCCAGCGTGATGGCCGGTAATGAGGTAACCCAGCAGGCGCCCCGCGCCTTCCCCCAGTTCAGCAATAGCATGAGCGGCGCCGGCGGTTGAATGGTCTACTCGCTTGCCAATGCCTTCGATGTGGGCGTTCTCAGCCTCGAACCCGCTTGCGTTGCGGATATAGGCTTGTAAAGCAGGTCGGTATTTGCCGAGGTCATGCCAATAACTGGCGAGGGCGGCCCAGTCACTGGCACCGAAGACTTGAGCATGGCAGGACGCTAGTTCGGCAACTCCGGCCAAGTGCTCTTCGAGGTAGTGAGGCTCACGCCATTGTCCAGCTTCGTCTTTCGCGGCATGGGCGATGGGCCGTATCTGTCGCGGCAATATGTTCAATTTAAGCTCTCCGATCCGCGAACCGGATTTGGTTACACTTGGCGATGACAGCCGAGCGGGGAAGTTCCAAGAGAAGAACGCGGGTGCCGCGCGGAGGAGCGACGCGACTCTGGGATACTGCATCTATGGTACAGGATATCGCAGAGGTGCCTGGGGAATGCAGCCAGCGGCGGGCTGGGGTCCAGTCTTTCTTGCCAGCACTGGCCGGCAGCCCAGTGCCGCACTGGATCCCGCTCCAGGTTATCTTGCGGGGCAGCCCTGTCGCACCGACCGCCCATCAGGAAAAATCCCCCAAGAGTCCCAGCAAGCCTCTATATTGCTAATATAAATTTTAAGTATTAAAGCAGGCTTCTGGCGCTATAATCCGCCAAAATTGTTCCCGGTGGCCGCCTCCGGTGTCCGCCCCCGTTATCAGGAAGGTCCATGAGCAACAAACCCGACATCGATCCTCAGGAGACCCAGGAGTGGCTGGACGCCCTGGAGGCGGTGCTGGAGAACGAGGGCGTGGAGCGGGCGCATTTCCTGCTCGAAAGCCTGATCGACAAGGCGCGCCGCTCGGGGGCCTATCTGCCCTTCAGCGCCAACACGGCCTATCTCAACACCATCCCCATCACCCAGCAGGAAAAGTTTCCTGGCGACCGGGCCATGGAGCGACGCATCCGCTCCTTCGTGCGCTGGAACGCCATGGCCATGGTGGTGCAGGCCAACCGCCTCTCCACGGAACTAGGCGGCCACATCTCCACCTTTGCCTCCTCGGCGACCCTGGTGGACGTGGGCTACAACCACTTTTTCAAGGCCCGCTCCAAGGATCATGGCGGCGATCTGGTGTTCTTCCAGGGCCATGCGGCGCCGGGCATCTATGCCCGCGCCTACCTGGAGGGCCGGATCAGCGAGGAGCAGCTCTACAACTTCCGCCAGGAGGTGGACGGCAACGGCCTCTCCTCCTATCCCCACCCCTGGCTGATGCCGGACTTCTGGCAGTTCCCCACCGTCTCCATGGGGCTCGGCCCCCTCATGGCCATCTACCAGGCGCGCTTCATGCGCTATCTGCATCACCGGGGCCTGGTGAATACCGAGGGCCGCCGGGTCTGGGCCTTCCTGGGCGATGGCGAGATGGACGAGCCCGAGTCCCTGGGGGCCATCTCCCTGGCGGCGCGGGAGCGGCTGGACAACCTGGTCTTCGTGGTCAACTGCAATCTCCAGCGCCTGGACGGCCCAGTGCGCGGCAACGGTAAGATCATCCAGGAACTGGAGGCGGACTTCCGCGGCGCCGGCTGGAATGTGATCAAGGTGATCTGGGGCAGCTACTGGGACCCCCTCCTGGCCCGCGACAAAAAGGGCCTGCTGCTCAAACGCATGGAGGAGTGCCTGGACGGCGATTACCAAGCCTACAAGGCCAAGGGCGGCGCCTACACCCGCAAGCACTTCTTCGGCAAGTACCCGGAACTGGCGGACATGGTCGCCTCCCTGACGGACGAGGACATCTGGCGCCTCAATCGCGGTGGCCACGACCCCATCAAGGTATATGCCGCCTACCAGGCCGCGGTCAAGCATAAAGGCCAGCCGACGGTGATCCTGGCCAAGACGGTCAAGGGTTATGGCATGGGGGTGGCCGGGGAGGGCATGAATATCACCCATTCCCAGAAGAAGATGGGTGAGGCGGCCCTCAAGGCCTTCCGTGACCGCTTCAACATCCCGATTCCGGACGACCGGATCGGCGAGGCGCCCTTCTACATGCCCGCCATGGATAGCGAGGAACTCAAGTACCTGCAGGAGCGGCGCGAGGCCTTGGGCGGCTATCTGCCGGCCCGGATCGAGTCCGCCCCGCGCCTGGAGACGCCGGCTTTGGAGTTCTTCAAGCCCCTGCTGGAGGGCTCCGGCGACAAGGAGATGTCCACCACCATGGCCCTGGTGCGCATCCTCTCCCTCATCCTGCGCGACAAGACCCTGGGCAAGCGGGTGGTGCCCATCGTCCCGGACGAGGCCCGCACCTTCGGCATGGAGGGCATGTTCCGCCAGCTCGGCATCTACTCCTCCGTCGGCCAGCTCTACGAGCCGGTGGACGCCGACCAGGTCATGTCCTATCGGGAGGATAAGCAGGGGCAGATCCTGGAGGAAGGCATCAACGAGGCCGGGGCCATGTCGTCCTGGATCGCCGCCGCCACCGCCTACGCCAACCACGGCGAGGCCATGGTCCCCTTCTATATCTTCTACTCCATGTTCGGCTTCCAGCGCATCGGCGACCTGGCCTGGGCGGCGGGGGACATGCGGGCCCGGGGCTTCCTCATCGGCGCCACCGCCGGGCGCACCACCCTGGCCGGCGAGGGGCTCCAGCATCAGGACGGCCACAGCCCCCTGGTGGCCTCGACCATCCCCAACTGCGTTACCTATGACCCCGCCTACGGCTACGAGCTGGCGGTCATCATCCAGGACGGCCTGCGGCGCCTGTTCCAGGAGCAGGAGACTCGCTTCTACTACCTGACCGCCATGAACGAGAACTATGTCCAGCCGGCCATGCCCGCGGGCGCCGAGGAGGGCATCCTGCGGGGCCTCTACCGGGTACGGACGGCGGCCGACGAGGGCGACTTGCGGGTCCAGTTGCTCGGCTCCGGCGCCATTTTGCGCGAGGTTCTGGCGGCGGCGGACCTGCTGGAGGCGGACTTCGGCGTCCTGGCGGATGTCTGGAGCGTAACCAGCTTCAATGAACTCAAGCGCGACGGGGTCGATGTGGAGCGCTGGAACATGCTCCATCCGACCGCGAGCCCCCGGCAATGCTACGTCAACGAGCAACTGGCGGGCGCCCCGGGGCCCGTCATCGCCGCCACCGACTATGTCCGGGCTTACGCCGAACAGATCCGGCCTTACCTCGCACAGCCTTATCAGGTGTTGGGCACCGATGGCTTCGGGCGGAGCGATATGCGTAGCCAACTGCGCCGCTTCTTCGAGGTGAATCGCGGCTACATCGCGGTAACCGCCCTCAAGGCCCTAGCGGACGAGGGCGAGATCCCCGCCAGCCGGGTCCAGGAGGCCATCGACAAGTACCGCATCGATCCGGAAAAGCCCAATCCGGCGACGGTCTGACGCAAGGGGACGAGGTGGATAAGGCGGGACTGTGCGGCTTGGGGAGAATGCGACGTGCCAACAATTCATGAAGTGACACTGCCCGACATCGGCGACTTCGCCGATGTCGAAATCATCGAGATCCTGGTGGCCCCCGGCGACCGGGTGGAGCCGGAGCAATCCCTGCTCACCCTGGAGAGCGATAAGGCGACCATGGACATCCCCGCCCCCCGGGGTGGAGAGGTGCGGGAGATCAAGGTCGCCCTCGGCCAGAAGCTGAACCCCGGCGACCTGATTCTGCTGCTGGAGGTGGGCGAGGAGACGGGTGGTTCAGCGGCACCCCCTCTCCCCAGCCCTCCCCCGCTAGGGGGGAGGGGGAATCCCGAGACAGGAGCCGGCGCGACTGACGCGGAGCGGCCATCGGCGCCTGACCAGACGGCGGCCACCTTCGGGGCCGCGTCACAGGTCTTGACCCAGGACGCGACCGGGGTAGCCTCTCTCCCCCTCTCCCCAGCCCTCCCCCGCCAGGGGGGAGGGGGCAAGGATGAAGAAGCCGCGGACTACCTGGCCCTGGCCGCGAGTCCCGCACCAGCGGCACGAGCCCCCGGCGAGGTCGAGCGTCGCCTGGCTCCGGTGCTGCCCCGCCCCGAGGAACTGGCGGCCCTCGCCAAGGGCCGCAAGACCCACGCCAGCCCCGGGGTGCGCCGCTTCGCCCGGGAGTTGGGCGTCGATCTGACCTTCGTCAAGGGTTCGGGGCTCAAGGGCCGGGTCCTCAAGGAGGACGTGCAGGGGTACGTCAAGCAGACCCTGACCCAGGGGGTGGCGGCGCCCACCGCCAGCACCCTGCCCTTCGCTCTGCCGCCCGCCCCCGAGGTCGACTTCGCCAAGTTCGGCCCCGTGGAGATCCGGGAACTCTCACGGATTCAGAAGCTGAGTGGCCGGCACCTGCATCGCGCCTGGCTCTCGGTGCCACACGTAACCCAATTCGACGAGGCGGACATTACCGAGTTGGAGGACTTCCGCAAGGCACAACAGGCGGCCACGAAGGCGGATGGTATCAAGCTCACCTTCCTGCCCTTTCTGCTCAAGGCCGTCGCCACCGCCTTGAACCGCATGCCCAACTTCAAATCCTCCCTGACGCCCGACGGCGAGGGGCTGGTGATGAAGCACTACACCCATATTGGCGTCGCGGTGGAAACCCCCCGGGGCCTGGTGGTCCCGGTCGTCCGTAACGTGGACAAGAAGGGCATCCAGGATCTGGCTCGGGAGTTAATGGACCTGGGCGGCAAGGCCCGGGACGGCAAGCTGCTGCCCGGCGACATGCAGGGCGGTTGCTTCTCCATCTCCAGCCTGGGGGGCATTGGTGGCACCGCCTTCACCCCCATCGTCAATGCCCCCGAGGTCGCCATCCTCGGCGTCTCCCGCGCCAGCCTCAAGCCGGTCTGGCAGGGCACCGCCTTCGTCCCCCGCCTCATGCTGCCCCTGTCCCTTTCCTACGACCACCGCGTCATCGACGGCGCCGAGGGGGCGCGCTTCACCCGCCTGCTGGGCGACTTGCTGGGGGATATCCGACGCCTGCTGCTGTAAGGCCTCCTAACTCATCCATACCCCGGCCCTGTCCACTCGCCAGCCCATCGCAGGAGGGCCGGATGGGGGCTGGCGGGGGTGTCGACAGCAGGGATGCTGTCGCCAAGCCTACAGGGATGTATTCACGGCGCCCCCCGCCAGACACCAGCCGGCCCGGGAAACCGAAAGGTATATTGGGTATATCGGCATGGTCCAATCGATGGCCGCGCGGGCCGCAACGGGCCTCGCTATAATCCCTGGCCATTGCGACCCCCAGCCAGGCCCATACCTCACGTGGTCGAGCGTTATTACGATAAATCTGCCCTGTCGGAGGAGGCCAACCGCTTTCGCACCGAGGGCTTTCTGCGCGACGGCGCCCTGACCCGGGCCTGCGGTCGGCGTCTGCCCCTGGCCGAACTGCCCCCTTTCCTGCGCGCCCTGCTGGTGACCGACGGCACCGTCACCAAAATCCTGGAGGCCTACTTCTGGGAGCCGGTGGAGGTGCGCACCCTGGAGCAGGATTTCTGGACAGCCGAACGCCCCGTGGACTGGCTGGGGGTCGGGGCCGGGGACAAGATACTGATTCGCCTGGCCCACTTGCAGGGGATCGATAGCGGCAGAAGCTACGCCGAGGCCTTTTCGGTCATCCGCGCCGACCTGATCCCGGCGGCCTTTCGCCAGCGCCTCATCGACCGCGAGATCGGGATCGGCGTCCTGATCCGGGACAGTGGCCTGGAGAGTTATCGCGAGGTCATGGAGATCGGCATTGATCATCCCGACCCCGGCGAAGAGCGTGTTTTTCGCACCTACCGCATCATTATCGCCGGGGCGCCGGTCATTCTCATTACCGAGAGCTTTCCGCTGGCGCTCTACGCCGGGGCCTGAAGGCGGCTTGCCCAGCGGAGCGGAAATCCGTAGTCTTGGCATGACTTGCCGACGGCAGCCCCGGACGCCCGCCGGGCGCCGCGCCTCTGCCCGTCCGCCCCATTCCGGCCATTCAATTCAGACAGGACTCGCGATGGATACCAGCCTCGACACCGCCCGCTTCAACATGGTCCAGCAACAGATCCGCCCCTGGGGCGTCAACGACAACCGGGTGCTGGAAACCCTGGCCGCTATCCCCCGCGAGCGCTTCGTCCCCGCGGCCTATCGCGGCCTGGCCTATGCCGACATTGAGATCCCCCTGGGCCAGGGCCAGACCATGCTCGCCCCCAAGATCGTCGCCCGCCTCCTGCAAGCCCTGTCCATCGCCGCCGATGACCGCATCCTGGAGATCGGCACGGGGAGCGGCTATCTCACCGCCTGCCTCAGCCACCTGGGCGACGCCGTCATCAGCCTGGAGATCGACCCGGACCTGGCCGCCCTAGCGCGCCAGAATCTGGCCGAGGTGGAACCCCGCCGGCTGGAGATACGGGAAGGCGACGGCCTCGCCGTCCATATCGATGGTGGACCCTTCGACGTCATCGCGGTCACCGGCTCCCTGCCCGACGCCAGTGCCCTGGCGGGCTTGGAGGCCCAACTCGCACCCCACGGCCGCCTCTTCGCCATCATCGGCCTGGAACCGGCTATGGAGGCGACCCTGGTCATCCATGGCCCCGAGGGCTTCAGCCGCAAGTCGCTGTTCGAGACCTCGGTCCCGGCCCTGGCTAAGGCACCGGAGCCGGAACGCTTCGTTTTTTAGACCGCCGCCCTCTTGCGTTGCCCCTTTTATTGACAATAGTCAACGATTCTCTGTCATGATTCGGTAATAATCCGTCCAGGATGGAGCTTGTCTCCATCCCTCCGCTCGATGCTGTATCAGGGCGACCCACCATAAAAAAAGAACCCGGTCGCCGTATATCCCGGGCAGCATCCCCCCAGAGGAGTTTCCCGCCATGGCCTGGAGCCTACCGCGTCTGTCTCGTCGTGCCTTTCTGAAATCCAGCGGTTACGGAACCGCTGGTCTTGGTCTGCTTTCTCCCCTCTCGACCCTGGTGACCCAAGCCCTCGCAGCCGATGATGAGGTGAAGGAGGAGGTGAGCTATAGCATCTGCAATTTCTGCTCTTCGCTCTGCAACCTGCGCGTCACCACCCATACCAAGGGCGGCGACAAGCGCATTGTCAAGCTGGACGGCAATCCTAATTCAACACTCAATCGGGGCAAGATCTGCGCCCGTGGCCAGGCGGGACTGCGCCAGACCTACGATAGCGACCGCATCAAGACCCCCCTAATCCGGGTCGAGGGTAGCAAACGCGGGGAGTACAAATTCCGCCAGGCCAGTTGGGAAGAGGCCTGGGACTACATCGCCAAAAAACAGGCCGCCGCCCAGATCAAACCCTGGGAGTGGACCATGGTGGGTGGCTGGACCTCCTGCGTCTTCTACATGAACTGGGCGGTGCCCTTCGCCATGGCCAACGAGGTGCCCAACATCGTGGCCTCACCCATGCAGCACTGCGTCACCACGGGTCACCTGGGCACGGATCTGGTCACGGGCAACTTCAACATCCATGACGAGGTGCTGCCGGACTTCGACCACGCCAAGTACATCCTGCTGGTGGGGAACAACGCCTCGATCGGTGCCGTGTCTACCTGCCGCATGGTGCGCTTCGCCCAAGGCCGTAAGAATGGCGCCAAGATCGTGGCCCTGGACCCCCGCTGCTCGGAGACCGCCGCCAAGGCGGACGAGTGGATTCAGATCCGCCCCGGTACCGATCTGGCCTTCATGCTGGCGCTGATGCGCATCCTGATGCAGGAGGAGCTTTACGATGCCGACTTCCTCCGGCGTCACACCAACCTGCCCTTTCTCATGACCCAGGACGATCAGGGCGACTGGCAACTGGTGACGGACGCGGAGGGCAGACCCCTGGCGGTGGAAGAGGACACCGGCAACCCGCGCACCCTGAAGAAATTCAGCAACCAAAACCACAAGGACCACGAAGGCCGCACCTTCACGCCAGGTCTCCAGGTCCCACCGGGCTTTAGCCTTGAGGGTCGGCCGGTCAAGACGGTCTTCCAGGTCCAGCTGGAGGAACTCGCCCCCTATACCGCCGAGTGGGCGGCGGAGATCACCGGGATTACCGCGGAGACCATCACCCGTATCGCCCATGAGTTTGGCAACACGCGCCCCGCCATCGTCGACCCAGGTTGGCATGGGGCCCGTTTCGGCAACATCATGATGCTGCGGCGGGTACAGGCCATGGTCCAGGCCCTCATCGGCGGTATCGACTCGGTGGGTGGCTGGATGAATTCCGGCGAAGTCCACCACAAGGCCCACCTGATGTACCAGGCCATGGAGGAGGGCTATGAGATGGGCGCGCCCCTCGCTAATCTCGCTGGCATGGCCTTTGCCAAGATGGTGATCGGTGCCGTGTCCCAGGGCGATAATTTTTCCCATGGCAAACCGGGTTTTGCCTGGGCCTGGAATGCCCAGGAAAAGGCGGCTGGCCGCTTCAACGTGGCCCTGCCGGTGATGACCGATTCGGGCCTGCGCGAATCGGTGGAGGCCAAGCTCCAGTTCAAGGGCGAGCCTTACCTGACCCGCGCCTTCATCATCAATGCCGCTAATCCGGTCCGACACTATTATCCCGACAGCTACTGGAAGGAGACCCTTAGCCATCCGAACGTGGCCCTGGTGGTCATGGTGGAGGTGCTGCCCTCCGATACGGCCCCTTACGCGGACGTGATCCTGCCTAACACCACCTATCTCGAACGGGATGAGCCCACCCTGTACGGCAATGGGGTAAACCACGATCTCGCCCTGACCACCCGCTATGCCGCCATCGAGCCCCTCTATGACACCGAGGAAACCGCTGACATCCTCCTGAAGATGACCGAGGTCATCAGTGGCAACCGGGATGGTTTTCTCGACTGGGTGGAGAAGCTCACCGGGCTCAAGGCCGCGCCGGTCAAGGAGGCCTACGCGGAACTCCAAAAGACCCGGAAGAAGGGCGCCTTTGCCGCCGCCTGCCGCCGGGTCTCCTTTGCCCAAACCGCGGCGCGACTTGGCACCACCCCCGAGGCGATCGATGCGATCCTACGTGACAAGGGGGTTTATCTGGAGGAAAGGAAAGAAAAAATCCTCGACCAATGGAGTATGCCACGGCGCATGCCGGTACCCACCGACAGCGGCCGGGTGGAGTTCTACAGTGGACTGATGCGCAGCCTGCGCGATGGGGGCCACACCGAAGCGAACTTCAGTGTCCTGGCGACCTGGATCCCGCCGGAATACCGGGATGGCGAGCCCGCGACGATAGCCCTGGAGGCCGATGAATTTTTCTTCGCCTACGGCAAGACCCCTACCGTCTCCCACGGCTCCACCAACAGCAACAACCCGGTGCTGGCGGGCATCAATCAGTTCAAGCGAGATATTTACAAGGGCGTCTGGATACACCCCGAGCGGGCGGCCAGGCTGCACATCAACAACGGCGATCCGATCCGGCTCACCAACGCCAAGTCGGGGCAGGTCACTGGCGGACATGCCCACATCACGCGCCTGGTGCATCCCGATACCCTCTTTGTTTACTCCTCCTTCGGGGTCGAAAACAAGGCGCTATCCCGAACCCACGGCGATGGCACGGCCACCAACAAACTGATCCCCTACCAGGTCGAGCCGGTGGTGGCGGGTTTCCGCTCCCAGGAGTTCACGATCCGGGTAGCCAAGGTTTAAGGAGGAAAGACAATGACTCACTATGCCATGGTCATCGACCTCAACACCTGCGTGGGCTGTAATGCCTGCATGGCCGCTTGCGCCCTGGAGAACCAGACCCCCGTCTGGGACGACCACAAGTGGCGCACCTACGTCCACGACAAGGAGATCGGGGTAGGCAATAACGTGCATCGCCGCTTCTTCCCGCGCCTCTGTAACCACTGTGACAACCCGCCCTGCATGAGCGTCTGCCCCACCGGGGCTACCTACAAGAAACCGAACGGCATCGTCATGGTGGACCAGGATCTCTGCATGGGCTGCGGTGCCTGCGCCATGGCTTGTCCCTATCATGCCCGCGTCGCCATCACTTACGCGGACGTGGGGCTGGGCGAGGAATTTTATGGGTCCGACTACCGGCGCTCCAGCCCCAGCATGGACAAATGCTCCTTCTGCGACCATCGGGTGGAAAAGGGGCTCAAGCCAGCCTGTGTCGAGACCTGCGTCGGCTCGGCCCGCCTGTTCGGCAATCTGGACGACCCCCAGGACCCCGTGGCGCAAGTGGTTGCCAGTGGGGTAGCGAGGCCCCTCATGCCCCACATCGGCACCCGTCCGAACGTGTTTTACATTGATGACCTCAAGTGGAGGGGCTGAGATGGATGTCACCATGACCTACGAGACACAGAGCCTCTGGACCTGGTGGCTCGCCGTGTATCTGTATACGGGCGGCCTGGGCGCCGCGACCCTGGCGGTTACCTTCCTCACCGATATGTACCTAAAGCCCCACCGCAATCTGGTGATATGGGGCGCGGGCGCGGGTGTCGTCCTGCTGGCCATCGGCTCCATGATGTTGTTCGGCCACCTGTTACACCACCTGGCGGCTATCCACATACTGAATCCCCTGGTTTTTTACAAAAAACCCGATGCCTGGATCGCCTGGGGCACCCAGTTCATCATCTGGATGATGGTTTGGGGAGTGCTCTACGCCCTGCCCTACGCCCGCGAAACACCCTTCCTGAAACGCCTGCCGCTGATCGGCAAGGTCCTGGAATGGGGCCTGGTGATCAAGATTTGTGAAGCGGTAACCCGCTTCCGCAAATTCGTCGGCTGGTTGGCCGTGATCAACGGCGTGGGGGTGACGGTTTATACGGGCCTGCTGCTGCAGTCTTTCCCCGCCGTGGCCCTCTGGGCCAATCCGGGCGTGCCGCTACTCTTTACGGTGTCCGCCTTCTCGACCGCCATGGCCTTCCTGCTCCTGATCATGTACACCGTCATCAAGGACGCGGAAGATACCCGCATCCGGCTACTCTATGAGCGCATTGATCTGGTGCTGATCTCCGCCGAGTTGGTGATCATCTTCTCCTTTTTCTTCTACCTCAAACGCGGGTCGGAGTCGGCCATGCGTTCCTGGGAGCTCCTCTTCACCGACTTCGGGTGGTTGATTGGCTTCATCGGCTTTGGCCTGATCGTGCCTTTCTTTCTGGAACTGTGGGGGGTGGTCAAGGGCTGGACGAGTCACGTGCCGATTATCACCGCCTCGGTCCTGGTCCTGATGGGCGGTTACCTGTTGCGGCACTACTTCATGTACGCAGGGATCTATGCCTATCCCTGGTAGGGGGCGGGACTTGTATCAAGAGGGCAATAGGATGAAATCAAGCCACCGACCGCCTTCTCGGGCGGCCGATGGCCAGGGTTGTGGTGAGGATTAGGTGGCCAGGGGTGCGGGGCATCATTCGCGGTGCTTACGAGGCACAAGCCGATTCACAAGCTCGAGGACCATACCGGCACCGCCAAGATAGAGCGCAAACACGACCAAAAGTCCGGCTCCCGAGCCGGCAAAGCCAAGCAAATTTTCCATGGGATTCTCCCAAAGGTCTCCGTGGGTGATTAAGTGGATGGTCAGCCCTATTAGTTTAGTATCTTCTTAAATACCTATCAAACTTCTTCCTGCTGGAATTTCCCGACCATGGCCACCGACCGCTATCCCGATCCGCGGCAGCTTTATATCCTCTCCGCCTTGCTGGCTTTTCCGGAGGATGATGCCCTCGACGCCCTGCGAGATATGCTGCCACTGGCCCCCTGGTTGGCGCCCGCCATCGAGGAGTTGGCTGATAGGCCCTTGGAACATTGGCAGGGCGAGCACACCCGTCTCTTCTTGAGCGGTTACCCAAAGACGCCTTGCCCCCCCTTCGAATCGGCTTATCGGCAGGGTCAGATGGGGGGAACGGTCGCGGGGGATCTTGAGGCCCTCTACCGCCGGGCGGGCCTGGGGGCCAGGCTGGCGCCCGCCGATTACCTGGGCACCTTACTCGAATGCCTGGCC
>JBGAUK010000001.1:55949-109965 GCA_044228695.1 Chromatiaceae bacterium
GCCCTCTACCGCCGGGCGGGCCTGGGGGCCAGGCTGGCGCCCGCCGATTACCTGGGCACCTTACTCGAATGCCTGGCCCTGCTAGAGGAGCGGGGAGATGCGGAGGAGGTGATTGGGGAGTTATGGGGCGCGCATCTCGACCGCTGGCTCCCCCGCTTCGCGCGAGATCTCCAGAGCCATGGCGAGTTTGAACTGTACTGCCTACTGGGGGCACGGCTGGCGGGACTATGTGGTAGGGAGGTGGAACTTGCCTGACGCCCCCTGGTCGCTTTGCCCGCCGGAGCTTGGAGAGGACGCCGCCCTATCCGCGGCGGTACTGGGGGTTCACCAAGTCATTCTGCGCAAGCAGCTCCAAGGTGATCCTTTTCTGAATCACAACCTCGAGATTCAGCAGCGGGCCTTACGCCGGATCGAGGACTGGCGAGTCCTGCTGCTTCTCACCCCCTGGATGCTTGCGCGCCTGCTCTTTCCCGACCGATCCCCGCCCCTCGCCCTACCGGGTGGCTGGTCCGCGCCGGAGCGAGAAGAAGCCCCCTACCAGGTCTTGGGTCCCCGTATCCACTTCTCACTCCTCGGCCAGTCCCAGCAAGCTCATCTGAACTACCATCGAGACCTGGGCCACTTTCTCTTGCAGCCCATTTGCCTCGACATGGGGACCTACGCGGACACGGAAGCGGTTTTCGAGGCCTGGGGTCAGGTCATTCGTACCCGCGATGAGAAGATGGAGCAGGCTCGGCGGGACTGCCCCTTGCAGAAAGAGGTGTCCCGGCGGGAACTCTTTTCCCGCTTCAAGATCTGAAAAACCTTAATTTACCAAAAGTTTGTAATCAAAGCGACCCTGCCCTCGAGGCAGTGCCGGGGCGCGGGTACGCAGGGGCAGATTCCAGGGCCTCCACCAAGGCGATCAGGCGCCCGAGGGCCCCCCGATTGAGCGCCACCACCCGCCGGCCATTTTCGCCCATGCGCGCCCGGGTCGCGGCGTCACCGAGCCAGTCCAGCATGAGGTCGGCCAGGGCATCGGCATCCGGCACCTGCATCGCTGCGCCTTCCTGGACCAGGAGTTCCGTGATCTGGCTGAAGTTGAAGGCATGGGGGCCGATGGCCACGGGCACCCCCGCCGCCGCCGCCTCCAGCAGGTTGTGCCCGCCCACCGGCACCAGACTCCCGCCGATAAAGGCGGCGTCCGCCGCCGCGATCAGGACCGGCAACTCGCCCATGGTGTCACCCAAAAAGACCGCGTCCCCCGGCCCGCAACGCTCGCCGGTGGAGCGGCGCACGGGGGGCAGGCCGAGACGCACCGCCAGGGCGGCTACCCGGTCAAAGCGCTCGGGGTGACGGGGGACCAGAACCAGCAGGGCCCGGGGCAGGCGCGCCAGAATCCGGCGATGCACCTTCAGGAGGGGCTCCTCCTCGCCCTCGTGGGTGCTGCCCGCGACCCAGACCGGTCGATCGGTGCCCCAGAAGCGGCGCATGAACTCGGCGCTATCCTCCAGACTCGCGGGCTGTCGCAAGTCAAACTTGATGCTGCCCGTGACCTTCACCCGCTCCGCCGGCACGCCCAGGTCGATGAACCGTTGGGCATCGGCGCTGGTCTGGGCCGCGACCAGGGAGAGGCGGGCGAAGGTCCGTCGGGCGAAGCCACCCAGGCGCCCATAGCCCTGGGCGGAGCGGGCGGAGAGGCGGCCATTGCCCAGGATCACCGGGATACCGCGCCGCTGGCAGACCCGCAGCATGTTGGGCCAGATTTCGGTCTCCATGACCAGTACCTGGCGGGGCCGGACGCGATCCAGGAAGCGATCGAGGATGGCGGGCAGGTCATAGGGGACATAGACATGACGGACCCGATCCTCGAAGAGGGCGCGCAGCCGCTCGGACCCCGTCGGCGTGGTGGTGGTGACCATGACCCCCAGATCGGGGTGCTCATCAAGGAAATACTTGATGAGGGGCGCGGCGGCCTGAGTCTCCCCCACCGACACGGCATGAATCCATAGCCCGGCCGCCAGGGGCTGGTTGCCATAAAAGCCGAGCCGCTCCCCCCAGCGCCGGCGATAGGCCGGAGAACGCCAGCTCCGCCACAAAAGTCGCAGCAGGGCGAAGGGCAGGGCCAGGTAGAGCAGCAGGCTGTAGAGCCGGTTCAAGGGCGACATCCCCTAATCTGTTAGGTGCAAGCCGAGGCGTAAGGAGCCGAGCCCCCTTGGCGCCGGCGACTGGGCGGCCTCGGCGCAATCCCCGCAAGGGACGGCAGTCTAGCACAGGGGCCCGAAGGGGATTTTCGCTGGCGCGGTGGTGGCGGGAATGGTCTGGGGGATCAGAAATCGGATTCCTGGCTGAGGCGGTCCCGCCAGGCGCTCAGTTCCGCCATGGGGGCATGCTTGAAACCCAGCTTCCAGGCAAAGCCCAACAGGTTGTCGCCAAAGGAGATGGCCTTGCGGGGCAGGATCAGGGGATGGTCTGCCGCCGTGGCCGCGCCCCGCAAGCAGGTGGTAGCGCTGACATAGCCCGCCTCCCGGGCGGCCCGCACCGTGTCCCGATTGAAGCTGCCGAAGGGATAGCAGAGGTGACGCACCAAGGTCCCCAGCAGGTCCTCCAGGTCCGCCTTGCTCCGGGTCAGCTCCTGGCGCTGGCTCTCGGGGTCCAGCTCGGCCAGGCGGGCGTGGCTAGCGGTGTGGGAGCCAAGGGTCATGCCAGCGGCCTGGATCTCCCGCAGCCGGCCCGCATCCATGAGGCGGGGCCGGGCGCGACCGGGTTCCTGGCCATACCACTGGATGGGTTGGCCAAGCCAGCCGCTGATGGCATAGACGGTAGCGGTGAAGCCATAACGGGCCAGAATCGGCAGGGCATGGTCCGCGAAGTTGTCGTAGCCATCGTCGAAGGTCAGCACCAGGGACCGGGCCGCCAGGGGCCGCTCGCCCCGCAGGCCGGCCAGGGCGCCATCCAGATCCAGCACCTCATAGCCCAGGGCATGCAGGAACCCCATCTGCCGGGCGAAGCGTCGATGGTCGCAATAGTTGGCGCGATGCGCCTCCATGGGCGCAAAGTCACCCACCTGGTGGTACATGAGAATGGAAATCCGAGGGGACATGTCGTCAAGCCTCTCTCAGACGGCACTAACAAGCTGACGATAGAGGTCCCGATACGACGCCATGATGGGGTCCCGCGCGAACTCCGCCCGGACCCGGGCCTGACCCGCCCGGGCCAGATCCTGGCGCAGTTGGTCATCTCCCAACACAATTCCGATCCCCTCGGCCAAGGCCCGGGCATCCCCGCAGGGTAGGCACCAGGCGTCCTCCCCGTGACGGGCAATCTCCCGCGCCCCGCGAAAGAGGCTGGTCACCAAGGGCTTGGACCAGGTCCAGGCCTCCAGGATGACATTGCCCAGGGTCTCCTCCTCCAGGGAGGGAAACACCACCAGGTCCGCCATCTGAAAATAAGGGCCCGGCTCCCTTTGCCAGCCGGCCCAGTGGATGCGGTCGCCGATGCCCGCCGCCTCGGCCTGACGGCGCAAGGCGGGGCCCAGGGGCCCCTCGCCGAGCAGCACCAGGCGCACCGGGCGATCCGCGATGGTCCGGGGCAGCCGGGCCAGGGCCTCGATCAGATGGGTCAGGCCCTTGACGGGGACGAAACGCCCGGCGCTGACCAACACCCAGGCCTCCGCGGGCAGGCCGAGCTCCGCCCGCAGGGACCCAAGTCGTTCGGGGGGGACGGGTTGGGCCGGTTCGACGAAGTTATAGATGTGATGAACCCGCCCCACCGGCAGGCCCTGCTGGACCATCCAGTCACAGAGCCCCTGGGTGTTACCGATCCAGGCCTGGGCATGGCGATAGGGGTGCAGGGCATAGTAGCCCCCCAGCCGGGCGACATGTACCGGACCATGACCCGGTCGTGACGGGGGCTTGAGATGGGTCAGACGGGTAGCCCGCCCCATGTAGGTCTGGACGATATCCGGCTGGACGCGGGCGATGAGACGGCTCACCGCGTACCGGGAGAGGGGGTCCCAAACGGTTCGCAGGGGCAGGCGATGCAGGGGCAAGGGTCCCAGGTCCAGATCCTCGAGGGCACCGCCGGCGCGGATCGCCAGTTCCGCCCTGGCCCCTGTCTCCCCCAGGGCACGGGCGAAACGCGCGAACCAGCGCTCGGCCCCACCCAGGGCCTTGCTGCCGATGATTTGCAGGCTCAGGGGCTCCGTCACGGCCCACCCTCGCCCCTCGTAGGAGCCGAGCCCCCTCGGCGACCTCCCGTCGATACCGCCCCCCGGCGACCCTCCGTCGGCCCTGCCTCCCCCCGGCGACCACCCGCCACCAATTCCCGATAGACCGCCAAATTGCCTTCCACCATGGCCTGGATGGAAAACTCGGCGCTCATCAGTACGCGCCCGCCCCGTCCCAATCGACGGGCCAGGTCCGGGTCCCGCAGCAGCCTGGCGATCGCCTCACCCAGGGCAGCGACATCGCCCGGGGGCACCAGTAGGCCGTTGACCCCTTCCCGAACCGCCTCGGGAATGCCACCCGCCCGGCTGGCGATGATGGGCACCCCGGCGCAGGAGGCCTGGAGCAGGGAGACACCCAGCCCCTCCCGGATGGCGGGATGAACCAGCAGGTCCAGGCCCGGCAGTAACTCAGTTAAATCATCACGAAAACCGCAGAGGGTGACGTGATTCCCCAGCCACGCCTGGGCGATGCGCCTTTCCAGATTCGCCGCCTCGGGACCCTGACCGAAAAACAGCACCCGCAGGTCCGGGAACTCAGCCACCAGGGGCGGCAGGGCCTCGATCAGCAACTGATGGCCCTTGCGAGGGATGAGTTGAGCCACGACCCCGATCAGGGGACTCTCGGGGGGCACGCCGAGCCGCTCCCGCAGGATCTCGCGATCGCGCGGCCCCGCGAAGGCGTGACAATCCACCGCGCTGCGCACCACCCGTAGCTTGTCCGGCGGCAGCCCCGCCGCCAGAAGGACCTCGCCGATGCCCGCGGAGATGGCGATCACCCGGTCATGCAGGCGGTATTTGAGTTTTACCCGCCAGGGGGGTTCCGGATTATCGACGCGGCGGGAGTGGACCAAGGGCACCCCCGCCAGGCGCCCGGCGATGCCGCCCATGACATCGGCGCCAATCCGACTATGCAGGTGCAGGACGTCCGTATCGAACTGGAGGGTCCGGAAGTAGATGCGCGGGATCAGGCCCAGATCCAGATCACCGCCCATGGGCATGGCGAAGACCTCGGCATGACCCACCGCCGCCGCCGCTATCTCACTGCCGACCCGGCAGATCAGGCCATTGGTCACCCCCCGTTGCGCCAGACCGTCCAGCAAATAGAGGACCTGACGCGCGCCGCCATAAAGATGGCGGCCCCCTTCGACGTGCAGCACCCTCACGGGGAAACCCCCGGCAGGACTTGAGCCGCCACCAGTACCTCGGCAACGGCGATGTCCCGCATGCAATCGAAGACGCCCTGACAGGTCGGCCGGCGCTTGCAGGGGGAACAGGGCCGGGGGTGATAGAGGACCCGGGCATTGTAGCGCCCCGTTTTCAGGTAGGGGCAGGTCGAACCGAACAGCAGCAGGCTGGGCCGGCCAAAGGCGATGCCCATGTGGCTCAGTCCCGTATCCACGCCGATGACCAGGCGGCTCCCCTCGATCAGGGCCGCGGCCTGGAGCAGACTGGTCGTCCCCGCCAGGTTGATCAGGCTCTGGGTTGGAGCTGGATCAGGGTCACCGCCAGGATCGGCCCCCGCCAGACTCAGGATTCTGGCGCCCGCCTCGCGATCCCCGGGCCCTCCCAGCATCAGCACCCGCCAGCCCAGAGCGCGCTTCAACTCCCCCGCCAGCCGGGCCCAGCGGTCCTCGAACCAGTGCTTCTGCGGCCGGGTGGTGAAGGGGCAGAAGACCACATAGCCTGCCGCCAGCCCTTCCCGCTCGATCAGGGCCCGCGCGAAGGCCCGGTCGGCTTCCCCCGGGACCAAAACCATGGCAAAGTCCGCCAGCGGCAGACCCAGTTGCTCCGCCAGAAACCGGTACTCGGAACCGATGCCCTCCGGATCGCCGCCCCGGGGCACGATCCGCGTCATCAGCCACTGGCTGGCCTCGCGGGAACCCAAGCCAATCCGCACCCGGGCGCCGGTCAGCCAGGCGGGCAGGCCACTCTTCAGCAGGCCCTGCAGATCGATGACCCAGTCAAATCCTTGCCCGCGCAACTCGGTGCGCAAGGCGCGGGCGCGTCGCCACAAGTCCCCCCAGTGTCGCTCGCGCCACAGGACCTTCCACTCAGTGAGGGGCCAGGTGATGATCTGGTCCAGATCGGGATGGTACCGCAGCAGGGGGGCACACTCGGGTTGCACCAGCCAGGCGATATGAGCCTGGGGGTAGGCGCGCCTCAAGGCGGAGATGAAGGGCGAGGCAAAGACGATGTCACCAATGGCACTGAGACGAATCAGCAGGATGCGCGACGGCGGGGTCATGGGCTCGCCAGCTTCAGGGTCGGACGGGTTCAAACCCCGTCCGGCACCCAGGCCGCCAAGCGGCACAGAGCCTGGACCAGGGCCGGGTCCTCGGCACGCTCGGCCAGCTCGACGCGCACAAAGCCCAGCCGCTCGGCATCCAGACGGGTACGGTCACTGACCACCGCCAGAGGGGTGGCCAGGAGGCGTTCCCGGCCTGCCTCGCCCAGGATACGCATCAGGTTATCCAGGATCTCGCCACTGGTGGCGGTGACGAACTGGACGTCGCGCTCCCAGCCCGCCAGCAGGGCCGCGGGTTCGACCTCGGGCAAGGCGCGACGATAGACCTCGGCATAGGCCACCTCGGCGCCACGCGCCCTCAGGGTCTCGCCCAGCAGAGGCCGTCCACCCTCCCCACGCACGATGAGGGCCCTCAAGCCGCCGAGTTCCTGGAGTTCCGGCAGGGCGAGGAGGGCCTCGCTGTCGTAGCGGCCCTCGGGCACCAGATCCGGGGCGCGGCCAGCGGCGGTCAGGGCCTCGGCGGTAGCCTTGCCCACCGCCGCCAGACGCGGACTGGCCGGCAGGAATCCGCCGGGAAACAGGGTTAGCGCATAGTCCACGGCGTTGCGGCTGGTGAAAAACAGCAGATCCGCTGGTTCGGCCGCCAGGAGGCGCCGGGCGCTCTCCTGATCGCCAGCGGCCTCGATCTCGATCGTCGGAAAGGCAAGGGCTCGGCCACCGGCGGCCGCGATCAGTTGGCACAGAGCCGCGGCCTGGGCCCGGGGCCGGGTCACCAGGACGCCGCGTCCGGCGAGATCACAGGGGGTGGACGACACCGGGGCTCAACCCTCCGCCAGGGCCTGGAGGATCGCATGGGCACCCTGGGCGATCAGCTCATCCGCCACTTGCATGCCCAGTTCCTCCGCCTGGGCGCGGGGCGCCGCCTGCTCGGCCACCAGCAGACAGGTACCATCCGGGGTACCGACCAGGCCCCGCAGCCAGAGTTCGTCGCCCTTCAGAACCGCGTGACCGGCGATCGGGACCTGGCATCCACCCTGGAGGCGGCGGTTCATGGCGCGCTCGGCACCCACCCGCGTGGCCGTATCCGGGTGATGCAGGGGCGCCAGCAAGGCCAGGACCCGGGCATCGTCCATCCGGCATTCGATGCCGACGGCCCCCTGGCCGATGGCCGGCAGGCTCTCGTTGATGCTCAGACGGGAGCGGATGCGGCCTTCGAAACCCAGGCGCATCAGGCCAGCGGCGGCCAGGAGGATGGCATCGAACTCCCCACTGTCCAGCTTGGCCAAGCGGCTGTTGACGTTGCCACGCAGGGGCTGGATGTCCAGGTCTGGCCGCCGGGCGGTGAGTTGGCACTGACGGCGCAGGCTGGAGGTGCCGACACGCGCCCCTTGAGGGAGATCGGCTAACCGCTCGAAGCGCTGAGAGACGAAGGCGTCGCGGGGGTCCTCGCGCTCCAGAATGACCGGCAGAAAGAGGCCCTCGGGCAATTCCACCGGCACGTCCTTGGTGGAATGGACGGCGATATCCGCCGACCCATCCATGAGACCCTGTTCCAATTCCTTGACAAAGAGGCCCTTGCCACCAATTTTGGCTAAGGGGGCATCGAGGATTTTATCCCCGCGCGTGCTCATGCCCAGGATCTCGACCTGGAGACCAGGATGAGCCCGGCGCAAGGCCTCGGCCACATGCTCGGCCTGCCACAAGGCCAGGGGGGATTTACGGGTGGCGATGCGGATTGTCTCGGCCATCTTCTCGATTCCAGCGGAAAACGCCATCCTAAGCCGCCATGGCGGGCCTGGCAAATTTTGGGGTGTTTCGATTTTGCGTAAAGCCCAGAGCCTTCAGGCTTCAGCAGTTTGCGAGTAGGGTGGGGTGGTGGCTGGGGGTTGGCGGGGGTGTCGACAGCAGGGATGCTGTCGCCAAGCCTACAGGGAGGTATTCACGGCGTCCCCCGTCAGCCCCCAACCATCGCCCGACCCGGGCCAGCTACCGCTTGCACGCCCCGATATGCCAAATTGCCGCCGGTGGGCAATGCTGTTGGGTTTAGAATCCTTGCATCTAGTGGGCTCTCGGGTCCGACAACCCTCATTTCCCTGCTAACTTGGAATCACCCACCGTGATGAATGATCACAAGGCCAACACACCACATGCCAGCTTCAAGCCCTGGGCCGGACGTTTCAACGAACCCACGGACGCCTTTGTCGAGGCCTTTACCGCCTCCGTCGATTTCGACCGCCGGCTCTACGCCTACGACATTCAGGGCTCCATCGCCCATGCCACCATGCTGGCGCGACAGGGCATCCTGACCGGGGCGGAGCGAGACGCCATCGTCGCTGGGCTGGAGCGGGTGCAGGCGCGCATCGAGGCGGGTGACTTTGCCTGGTCCATCCCCCTCGAAGACGTACACATGAACGTGGAGGCAGCCCTGACGGCCGATATCGGCGAGGCCGGTAAGAAGCTCCACACCGGGCGCTCGCGCAACGACCAGGTGGCCACGGACGTCCGCCTCTGGCTGCGGGCCGAGATCGACCTCCTGGCCACGGCCATCGCCCGCCTCCAGGCCGCCTTGCTGGCGCTGGCCGAGCGCGAGGTGGAGACCATCATGCCGGGCTTCACCCACCTCCAGGTGGCACAGCCCATCAGCTTCGGCCACCACATGCTGGCCTGGTTCGAGATGCTGGAGCGGGATCGGGAGCGCCTGGCCGATACTCGCCGCCGCCTCAACGTCTTACCCCTGGGCGCCGCCGCCCTGGCCGGCACCACCTATCCCATTGACCGGCACCTGACCGCCGAACTGCTCGGCTTCGACCGGCCGGCGGAGAACTCCCTGGATGCCGTCTCGGACCGGGACTTCGCCATCGAATTCACCGCCGCCGCCAGTATCCTCATGATGCACCTGTCACGCTTCTCCGAGGAGTTGATCCTCTGGTCCTCGGCCCAGTTCGGCTTCGTGGATCTCTCGGATTCCTTCTGTACCGGCTCCTCCATCATGCCCCAGAAGAAGAACCCGGACGTCCCCGAGCTGGTGCGTGGCAAGACCGGGCGCATCTTCGGCCACCTGATGGCCCTGCTGACCCTGATGAAGGGCCAGCCCCTGGCCTACAACAAGGATAACCAGGAGGACAAGGAACCCCTCTTCGACACGGTGGACAACCTCAAGGGCTGCCTCAAAGTCTTCGCCGACATGATGGCGCGCCTGACCTGCAATCGGGAGCGGATGCGTGCGGCGGCCCGCCAGGGCTTCGCCACCGCCACCGATCTGGCGGATTATCTGGTGCGACGCGGTATTCCCTTCCGTGACGCCCATGAAATCGTCGGCAAGGCCGTGGCCCTGGGGGTACGCGAAGGGCGCGACCTGTACGAACTCAGCCTGGAGGAGCTCCAGTCCTTCTCGCCCCTGATCGGCGCGGATGTCTTCGGCTTTCTGACCCTGGAAGGCTCCCTGGCCGCCCGCGACCACATTGGTGGCACGGCCCCGCGGCAGGTGCGGGCCGCCCTGGTCCGCGCCCATGCACGGCTGAGGGATCAAGCTGGGATTCCTCGCCATGCCTGACAGCCTCGACGAACTCAACCGCCGTCTCCTCGCCTTCGCCCGTACCCGCGACTGGGAGCAATTCCACTCGCCCAAGAACCTGGCCATGGCCCTGGCGGGCGAGTGCGGTGAGTTGCTGGAACACTTCCAGTGGTTGAGCGAGGCCCAGAGCGCTCAACTGGCGGGGGACAAGAAATTCGCCGTTGGCCAGGAAATGGCCGATATCCTCATCTACCTAATTCGCCTGGCGGAGCGCCTGGACCTGGACCTGATCGCCGCCGCCGAGGCCAAGATCACCCACAACGAGCAGCGCTATCCCGTAACCCGGGTCAAAGGCGACGCGCGCCGGGCGGATGAATACCCGGACTGATGGCCCGAGCCAGGCTTCTGGGGTGTCTTGTGAAAGTGGTGGCTTATTCATAAGGCGATGATGCCGGTATCGCCCCAGTCCGAGCCTTAGAACATGGGGTCCCTGATGGACCTGGTTTCAGTCAGATGTTGCAGGTTATCGGCTAATCCGTGCCTGACGGCCCTAGTGCCGGCTCATTCGACACCACCTTAAATCTCGGTCATCGAGGGAATTGCTTCATGCATCGCCATTTTGCCCTGCCGCGACGGCCGGCCATCCTGCTCATGCTAGCCGCGAGCCTGGTCCTGGCCAAGGAAGTCGCGGCAGCGCCCACCGACATGCCCGTCCCCATACCCCGCACGGCGATCGCCGCCTTGGGACGGGTAGAGCCGATCTCGGAGGAAATCCGGATCGCGGCGGCAATGACCGGGCGACTGGCGGATGTTCCGCTGGAGGAGGGCGATCCGGTCAAAAAAGGCGAAGTGGTGGCGACCCTGGAAAACGCGGATCACCTGGCACGGGTGCGCGCCGCCGAGGCCAATGTGGCGATCGCCCAGGCAGGTCTCGACCGGGTGATCAATGGCGCCCGCCCCGCTGAGCGCGCGGAGGCGGCCGCTGCGGTCCGGGAGGCCGAGGCCCTGCTGGTGCGGGCTGAACGGGAATTAAACCGCCAGCAAGGTCTGGCGGAAAAGCGGTTGGGCAGTGGCCAGGATCTGGACAACGCCACCAGCGAGCAGGATGTCGGCCGCGCCCGTCTGGCCCGCGCCCGGGAACATCTGGCGGTGGTGGACTCACCGGCCCGGGAGGATGAGCGCGCCAAGGCGGAGGCCGAGGTGTCCCTCGCCGAGGCGCGGCTGGCGGAATTCCAGGCCATCTACCAGAAATCCTTCGTGCGCAGCCCTATCGATGGCGTGGTGTTGCGTCGTATCCGCCGCGCCGGGGAGCAAGTCACCGAGTTGGGGGATACGCCGATCTTGGCCGTGGGCGACATCTCTCGCCTGCGGGTACGCGCGGAGGTGGACGAGGCGGATATCAGCCTGGTGCGCCTTGGTCAGCAGGCCCGGATCCAGGCCGATGCCTATGAGGATCGTCGCTTCAGGGGGCAGGTCGCGCGCATTGGCAATCTCATGGGGCGCAAACGGGTGCTCTCGGAGGACCCGGGGGAACGCCAGGATACCCGGGTCCTGGAGGTCCTGCTCGATCTGGAGGAAGATGCCCGCCTCCCTGCCGGTCTGCGGGTGGATGTCTTCATTGAGATCGGGGACCCGGAGTAGGCAGTGGTATGAAACCAGGTCCCACCCGATCCTCCCACTGGGGAAGCCGCATGGCCTGGCTGCTCGCCTGGCGCAACCTGGCCCATGATCGCTCCCGCTTCGTCGTGACGCTGGTCGGCATCGTCTTCGCCGTTGTTCTGATCGCCATGCAGATTGGCCTCTTCCTGGGCTTCTCCGATGCCACCACCGTCATCGTCCGCCACACCCATGCGGATTTCTGGATCGTCGCCCGAGGCGCTCAGAACTTCGAGATCTCCCTGCCTATGAAGGAACGCGAGCTCTACCTCGCCCGCTCCGTGCCGGGGGTAGCCCAGGCGGAGCGGCTCCTGGTGCAATTCGTCCCCTGGAAGAAACCCGGCGGTGGGGACGAGAGCATCATCATCGTGGGATTCGATCTCAACTCGGGTCTGGCCGGTCCCTGGAATCTGGTGGCGGGGCGGCTGGAGGACCTCCGCCAGCCGGACGGGGTCATGGTGGATCGGGTGTACATGGAAAAACTGGGCATTACCAGCACCGGGACCGAGCTGGAGATCAATGGCCGGCGGGCGCGGGTGGTGGGTCTCACCCAAGGCATCCGCTCCTTCACCACCTCCCCCTGGGTCTTCGCCTCCTTCCGCACCGCCCAGGGCTTCTCGCGGCTCGCCGAGGATGAATCCAACTACGTCATCGGGACCTTCGCGCCCGGGGCGGACCCGGTGGCAGTCCGCGCCGCCCTGGCCGAGGCCCTGCCGCGCAGCGATGTCTATCTGAGCGACGATTTCGCCGCCCGCACCCGCGATTATTGGATGTTCACCACCGGCGCCGGCGCCTCGGTACTCGTCTCCGCCCTCTTGGGGCTGCTGGTCGGCTCCGTCATCGTGGCGCAGGTGCTATACGCCACCACGGTGGACCATCTCACCGAATTTGGCACCCTCAGCGCCATGGGCGCCCCGCGCGACTTTATCTATAAGGTCATCCTGGGCCAGGCGGCCATCAGCGCCACCCTGGGCCATGTCCCGGGGATCATCCTTGCCCTGCTCCTCGCCGAGGCCAGCGCCCTGTCCGCCGCCGTGGTCCTGGTCCCCTGGGAGCTGGCCATTGGCCTCTATGGGGTCACCCTGGCCATGTGCATGCTGGCGTCCCTCATCTCCATTCGCAAGGCCATGGGCATAGATCCGGCCATGGTCTTCCAGCGGTGACCCCGTGAGCCGGCCGGCTCCCCCCGACCCTATCGCCAACCCGGGTCCTGTCCCCGCCTTGGAGGTGATAGGGCTGTCCGTCGTCTATGGCAGCGGCACCACGGCCGTGCATGCCGTCAATGGAGTCGATCTGGCGGTACAACCGGGTGAGATCTTGGCCCTCATGGGCCCCTCTGGGAGCGGCAAGACCACCCTGCTGATGGTCATGGGCTGCCTGCTGCATGCCAGTGCGGGGACGGTACGGGTCGAGGGTCGGGATATCGATAGCCTCAATACCGCGGAACTGGCGCGGCTGCGGCTGGCGCGCATGGGCTTTATCTTCCAAAGCTACAATTTGTTCCCAGCCCTCACCGCCCTGGAGAATGTCCAGTTGGCCTTGGAGCTGAAGGGCCGGGATCTGGCGGAGGGCATTGAGCTTCTGGAGCGGGTAGGCCTGGGGGAACGGCTGCGCAACTATCCCAAACAACTCTCGGGTGGCGAGAAACAGCGGGTCGCCATCGCCCGCGCCCTGGCTGGCCATCCCGCCATCCTGCTGGCGGACGAGCCAACCGCCGCCCTGGACTCTACCAATGGCCGTGCCGTGGTCAAGTTGCTGGGAGATCTGGCCCACGACTTGGGCCGCGCGGCGGTGATCGTCACCCATGATCCCCGGGTGGGGGAGCTCTCGGACCGGGTCATACATTTCGAGGATGGGCGGATTGTTGGCTGATAGCCGCCCTCCGTATCCTCCAGGATCAAGCCTTTATCGCGGAAGAGAGCCATAAAGATGAACAAGTCGCCCCTACTCCTGCTGCTGGTCCTCACCCTGCTGTCCTCGGGTTGCGCCCACGTGCGCAAGGAAAAGAAGACCCAAGGTCTGACGGCCGCCACCTACGCCTATGGCAATGCCCTGCGCTGGGGCTACTACGATACGGCCTGGAACTATCTGGATCCCGTCACCCGATCCCACTTATCGCCCGACCAACTCCAGCTCAAGGCGATTCGCCTGACGGGCTATGATGTGGTCCAGCCCCCCCTGCTTATCGCCGAGGATCAGGATCAGGCCGAACAGTGGGTCCAGATCGAGTACGTGCATCAGGATACCCAGGTGGTCCACAGTCTTACCGATCATCAGGTCTGGCGTTACGACGAGGCCAGCGAAGGCTGGCGCCTGACCTCCAATCCCCCGCGTTTCCCCTAATGGTTGGCTGGATTTTGGTCGAACTGGCTCATGAAGGGTCCAGTCATCTTCAAAGATATTAAGAAATATAAGAATGAAGATGATGATGGGGCCTGTTGATAACCCTAATCCGTCTCAAAATCCCTTTTAACCTGGTGACTTAAGGCTTTATTGACCCTTGGGACAAGGTTCCCTAGAGATGTGTAAGCCCTGTGGATAAAGACGCAGTCGACGTTAGCAATTTATTTATCCCCACTTGTCCACAGGCTTGGTACCCCTTTATCCACGCCTTATCCGATGGGGTTAGGGTGTCATGGGAAAGGCCTGGCGAAGTAAGGCAAGGATTAGTGGTAACAGGGCGGACTTTGTAGTGGGCATAAAAAAACCCGCCATAAGCGGGTTCTCACATCAAGGGCGACCTGGGTCGGCTACTTGATCTTACCTTCCTTGTAAAGGACGTGCTGACGCACGACCGGGTCGAATTTCTTGATTTCCATCTTGCCGGGCTGATTGCGCTTGTTTTTGGTGGTCGTATAAAAGTGACCGGTGCCGGCGCTGGAAATCAGGCGGATCTTCTCACGTGCTGCCTTGGCCATGGATGTTTACCTCGCTCAGACCTTGTCACCGCGATCGCGCATCTCGGCGATCACTGCATCGATACCCTTCTTGTCGATCAGGCGCATGGCAACGGTGGACAGGCGCAGGCGCACCCAGCGATTCTCGCTCTCGACCCAATAACGATGAAAGTGCAGGTTCGGCAAAAACCGGCGCTTGGTCTTATTGTGGGCGTGGGAGACGTTGCAACCAGAAAGCGGACGCTTACCGGTTACTTGGCAGACTTTGGACATGACGCTTCCCTTAGAGGTTGGCCAGGGGTCGGGCCTTCATGAGCCAGACCGAGAATGAAAGACGGGCAAAAATACCCGAATCCCCAGCCAAGCGCAAGTGCTTAGGCCACTAGGAAGTGATTATGCGTGGTCTCGAGCCTTCGCAACAGCGCTGTGGATCCCGCTTTAGCCGGCCTCCACCCAAGCCTTTCCCCGCATAGCAACAAGTTTTTTGGCCGCGCCACCCCGGGAAGAAGCGGTGGATAAGCCTGTTGAGTACTGGGGATAAAACCGGACTACCAAACTCTGGTATTGTTATCCACAGGCTGTCAACAGCTTCCAGAAGACTTATCCTGAAGGCAGAAAAGGTCCCTACTGGCTGTATTATCGCGGATTTTTTCAGCCATTTGGCTTATCCACAGGCTTCATCATCATCTTCACTCTTAATCTTTGTTTCTAGATGTTGATGAAGCCTGGTCGTTCAGGACCTCATGGCTTGGCCTCACAGCAAACCCCGCTCGGCAAAGGAAATGCCTTGGCCATCGCCAACGATGAGGTGATCAAGGACACGGACATCCACCAGGGCCAAGGCGTCCTTGAGCCGCTGAGTGATGCGCAGGTCGGCCTGGCTGGGTTCGGTGACCCCAGAGGGATGGTTGTGAGCGAAGATGACGGCGGCGGCGCCGAGTTCGAGGGCGCGGCGCACCACCTCCCGGGGGTGGACGCTGGCCCCGTCGATTGTGCCGTTAAAAAGCTCCTCGTACCTCAGTACCTGGTGGCGGTTATCGAGGAAGAGGCAGGCGAAGACTTCGTGAGGATAGTGGTAGAGCTTGCTTTTGATGAAGGCCCGGGTAGCTTCCGGGCTGGTCAAGGGGTCACCCCGGTTCATCTCGGCGGCCAGGTAACGGCGGCTCATCTCCAGCACCGCCTGGAGTTGTACATACTTGGCTGGACCTAGTCCCTTGTTTCTACAGAGTCGTTTTTGATCGGCGGAGAAGAGGCCCCGCAAGCCGTCAAGGTCGGTCAGCAGGTCTCGGGCCAGGTCGATGGCACTCTTGCCAGGTATCCCGGTGCGTAGGAAGATCGCTAGGAGTTCCGCGTCGGTCAAGGCCCCCGCGCCGCGTGTCAGGAGCTTTTCACGCGGGCGCTCGTCCTTCGGCAATTCCAGAATTTTCATGCTGATTTCCCCCTTGTGGCTTTTTCGGGAATCTACGCGTACCGGCAGGCGGCCGCAAGGAAATGCGGCTGATCGGCCATGGGTCGGCTTAGGGCTTGCGGCATGAATGCAGTACAATTTCGCTTCCTTGCCTCACCACTAGGTATTTCCAAGGTCGCGTGAATCCACTGACTTTCAGGCATGTGCTGCTCGGGGTGAGCGGGGGAATCGCGGCCTACAAGGCCGCGGAGCTGACGCGCCGCCTGCGCGCTGAGGGCGTTGAGGTGCGGGTAGTGATGACCCGGGCCGCCCAGGCCTTCGTTGGACCCCTGACGTTTCAGGCTCTTTCCGGCAATCCGGTTCGCCTGGACATCCTGGACCCAACCGCCGAGGCGGGCATGGATCATATCGAATTGGCGCGCTGGGCCGACCTGGTCCTGGTAGCCCCGGCCACCGCCGATGTCATGGCACGGCTCGCGGTAGGGATGGCTGATGATCTGCTCACCACCCTCGCCCTCGCCACCCAGGCGCCGCTGGCGCTAGCCCCAGCCATGAATCAGCAGATGTGGCAACACCCCGCTACCCAGGCCAATGCCCGCCTCCTGGCCGATCGCGGCGTCCGCCTCCTGGGGCCAGCGGTTGGTGCCCAGGCCTGCGGTGAGACCGGGCCTGGCCGTATGCTGGAGCCTGGGGATATCGTCGCGGCCCTGTTAGAGCCGCGGCCTGCCAGCCCCCTGGCGGGTCGCCGTGTCCTGGTCACCGCCGGACCAACCCGGGAGGCCCTGGACCCGGTCCGTTATGTCGGCAACCGCAGCTCCGGGCGTATGGGCTATGCCCTGGCCCAGGCCCTGGCCGAGCGTGATGCCCAGGTGGTGCTGATCAGCGGCCCTACCGCCCTGGTGGCCCCGGTCGGCCTGGAGCGGGTCCAGGTGGAATCGGCCCTGGAGATGCGGGCGGCGGTGATGAGGCTTATCGCGGATCAGGACATCTTCGTCGCGGCGGCGGCGGTAGCGGACTATCGGGTGGCGGATCCAGCCCCGCACAAGATTAAAAAGGGCCAGCAGGAATTGACCCTGCGCCTGGTGCGCAATCCAGATATTCTCGCCGAGGTCGCGGCCAGAGCGGACCCTCCCTTCACGGTCGGCTTCGCGGCCGAGACCGAGCGGGTAGAGGAACAGGCCCGGGCCAAGCTCCAGGCCAAGGGTCTGGACATGATCGCCGCCAACCTGGTTGGCGGGTCCACGGGCGGCTTCGAGCGCGAGGACAATGCCCTCTCCGTCATCCGGCGGGATGGCCGCCTGAACCACTTACCCTTGATGCCCAAGGCCCACCTGGCCGAGGCGCTGACGGACCTGATCGCGGAGACTTATGCGGCATACGTTGCAACTCAAGGTGCTTGACCCTCGGTTGGGCTGGGACTTCCCACTGCCGGAATACGCGACCCCGGGTTCCGCGGGCCTGGACCTGAGGGCCATGCTGGAACAACCCCTAGACCTGGCGCCAGGGGCGACCGAGTTGCTGCCGACCGGCTTGGCAATTCATATCGGCGAGCCTGGGGTCGCGGCCATGATCCTGCCACGTTCCGGGCTGGGTCATAAGCATGGCATTGTCTTGGGCAATCTGGTGGGGCTCATCGACTCGGACTATCAAGGTGAGCTGTTGGTATCCTGCTGGAATCGGGGCCAGGAGACCTTTCATATCGCGGTGGGCGAGCGCATCGCGCAACTGGTGCTGGTGCCCGTGCTACAGGCGAACTTTGAGCTGGTGGATTCCTTCACCACTTCCGAGCGTGGTACCGGTGGCTTTGGACACACGGGAAGCGACTGATAGCAATAGGAGAAGGGGGCATGAGTCAGGCGCGGGTGCTGAAGGGTAATGGCGCGGAGGTTGGGCCAGGCGCGAAGGGCGCGCCTGGTCTGCATCAATTCTGGCTATCCTGTCTCTTCGCCCTGGCGCCCCTCATCCTGGTGGCTTACCTCATCGGCCTCTACAGCTGGGTCGAACGGGAGAACGACTTCGCCGCCATGCAGGCTCGTAACTACAGCGAACTGGTGGCCCAGGAACTCGGTAAGCACGCCGCCCGCGTCCAGGATCAATTGCGTACCTGGGCCCGCGACCCGGCTCTGCGCCAGGCCCTGCGGAAAGGCGATGCCCAGGCACTAGCGACGGAGGAACAGAGGCTCGCCTACCGGATCCCCCTGGCCATGCGGGTCCGGCTGGTGCCCTTGGAGCGCCGCGGCGAGGGTGATGCCGAACCTCAGGATCTCAGCCTGGCTGGCCTGGATTTAGTGCATCGCGCCCAACAAGAGCGGGCGACGACGCCGCTGGAGGCCCACCTGGTGGGTCAGGATGGGATGCATCTGGCCATCGCCGCCCCCGTCTTGGACGAAAACAAGGAGGGGGTACTGGGCGTGATTCATGTGGCCCTGCCCATGGCCCTGCTGCCCTTCCTGCAGGACGAGGGTCCCAAATGGGGCCAACTCCAGTTCCAGCAGGAGGTCGAGATCGAGGTGGCGACCCTGGACCTGCAATCCCATAGCTCGGCGCTCAACGAGGCCCCGAGCTTTTGGGTCAACGTCCCGGGCACCAGTCTGAGGGTTGCGGCCTGGATCACACCCGAATCCCTCCTCGCACCCAAGTCCCTCCTGATCACCCTTGGGGGCTTTCTGCTGACCCTGAGTCTGATTGCTTTCATTTTGCGGTTACTCCTGAATCGGCTGGAACGTGCCCTGGCCGCGGATTTTGCTAGCCTGCGGGCCATGATCGAGGATGCTGCCAACACCTGGCCAATCCGTAAGCTCCATTGCCGACTAGCGGAGACCCAGCCCCTGGTTGAGGCTATCCGACCCTTGCTCATCGGCCTGGCGGCGGTGCGGCGGCGGGCCCAGGTGGAACAACACGCTGCGGCTCCCGCTCCCAGTGCGCCGGTGGTAGGCTTTGAAACGGTGGACTTGGAACTGGGGGAAGTCCTGCCGCTGCTAGCCGAGGGCCCCGCCCCGCCGCCCCCTTAAGCTTTATCGCCCCTGGCGTCTGTGGGCGCCAGAGTGCCCTCCACCCCTTATTAACCTATTTCCAGGAATTCCCATGACGATCGTCCTTGAGCGTGCCCGCAATATTGCCCATGTCCTGGTCGAGGCCCTGCCTTACATCCAGCGTTTTCAGGGCAAGACCATCGTCATCAAGTATGGTGGCAACGCCATGGTCGATCAGACTCTCAAGGAAGGCTTCGCGCGGGACGTGGTCCTCATGAAGTTGGTGGGCATCAATCCCGTCATCGTCCACGGTGGCGGCCCCCAGATCGGCGATCTGCTCAAGCGGCTGGGTATCACCAGCGAGTTTGTGCAGGGCATGCGGGTGACCGATACCGAGACCATGGACGTGGTCGAGATGGTCCTGGGCGGTCAGGTGAACAAGGAAATCGTCAATCTCATCAATCGCCACGGTGGGCGGGCGGTGGGTTTGACCGGCAAGGACGGCGACCTGATCCGGGCCCGCAAGCTCTTGCTGCGCCGGGATGCCCCGGAGCTCAAGGAGCCGGAAATCATCGATATCGGCCATGTCGGCGAGGTTGAGAGCATCGACGTTCGGGTGGTCGATATGCTCGTCAAGGGCGACTTCATCCCGGTCATAGCCCCCATTGGCGTGGGCAAGGATGGCCGTTCCTACAATATCAACGCCGATCTGGTGGCCGGCAAGGTGGCGGAGTTTCTTAAGGCCGAAAAGTTGATGCTGCTGACCAATACGCCGGGGCTGCTGGATGCCACCGGGCAACTGGTTACGGACCTGGAGGTGAGCCGTCTCGACGAGATGGTGAGCACCGGCGTCATCCATGGGGGCATGTTGCCCAAGATCCAGTGCGCGGTGGATGCGGTGCAGGCGGGGGTGCGCACGGCCCATATCCTCGACGGCCGGGTCGAGCACGCCTTGCTGCTGGATCTCTTCACCAATGAGGGCGTCGGCACCCTCATTCGGCGCCGCTAACCGGCGGGAGCCTATTTAACCAAGGCCTCCCCGAAGCCCTGGACCGCTTGCAGCAGGTCCGGCCGCAGGCAATTCGGGGTACCCAGAGCGGCGGCCTCGCAGCGCAATTCCAGGAAGAGGGTGGCGGCGGGCCCCTTGTCGTCGGGTACCCGGGCCAGTACCAGATCGGCCTCGCGTTCCTGGGGCGCCGGGTTGACGGGGAGGATGGGATCGGACGGGCGGTTCAGGCGCGGGGCGGCGATGAAGAGGTCTTCCGAATCCCCGACCTGGATCTCTAGTTCCCGTCGGCCGGCCAGATAATCGAGGGCCTGATTCCATAATTGGTCGCACTCGGCCTTGTTGCGACAGGGTACGGCGTTGTAGCTATCCACGTGGCGCTTGCTGGTGCTCAAGGCTTCGGAGCGGCCGGAAACGCTAAATTGGCGATAGCGGCCGAGATCCCGGTCGAGACGGGCCTGAATAGCGGCTTTCTGTTCCTCGCGGGTGGTGATGCTGGCCAGGGCGCGTTGGATCGACCGCTCGGTTTTCCGGGAGCTGATGGTAAATTCCTCGGGAACGGGCTTGCCGGCGCGCTCGATATTACCGGCATAGGTGCGCAGGCCCGCGAGCCAGGCCTCCTGGCGGCGGATGTTGTTATGGGTGACCTGGATCATGGTCTCGATGGCGGCGATCTGATTGGCGTTGGACCCAATCAGTTCATTTTCCGAGGGAAAGGTATGGAGTAAGCCGCGATCCGCGGTCCTTTGCTGGTCGAGGATGTGTTCCTGCCCGGCGCGCAGGCGCTCCAGCTTGTCATCGGCCTTGATCTGTTCCAGTGTCCGGGCCGGGGGCACCGTGAGGATAGGGATACCATCCTTGCGTAGTTCCGTGTGGCCCTGGCGGATCGAGGCAGGGGGAATGACGTCCGAGTAGTGGACATAGCCCTGTTCATCGATCCAGCGATATAGGGCCGCCTGGACGGGCAGGATGAGGCTACCAGCCAGTATCGGGATCAGGACGCGAAGGACGCGAACTGGGATCACGCTAGCCAGTCCCTGGCCCCTCAAATGCCGTAGCGGGATCGATAGGCGCGCACCGCCGCCAGGGTAGCGGGCGGGATGGATGCCCCCGCCGGTGATTCCTCCAGAAAGGCCACTAGGTCCGCCAGGGTGGCTATGCTGACGACGGGGATGCCGAAGTGCTCGCGCACCTCCTGAACGGCGGAGCTTTCGTTCTGGCCCCGTTCCTGACGGTCCAGGGCGATGAGGACTCCGGCGGGCCGGGCGCCTTGAGCCTGGATGATGTCGATGGACTCGCGCACCGAGGTTCCGGCGGTAATAACGTCGTCGATGATGAGCACCTGGCCCCGCAGGGGGTGACCGACGATGATGCCGCCCTCGCCATGGTCCTTGGATTCCTTGCGATTGAAGGCGTAGGGCAGGTCGCGGCCATGCTGGTTCGCCAGGGCGATGGCGGTGGCGGCGGCCAGGGGGATGCCCTTATAGGCCGGGCCGTAGAGGACATCGCAGGCGAGGCCCGAGGCCTGGAAGGCGGCGGCGTAGAAGCCCCCAAGGCGGGCCAGGGCCGAGCCGGTATTGAAGAGACCGGCATTGAAGAAATAAGGGCTTTGACGTCCGGACTTGAGGGTAAAGTCGCCAAATTTGAGCACCCCCAGGTCGAGGGCGAAGCGAAGGAAGTCGCGCTGGTAATCCTGCATCTCTCTTCTTCCGGACGTTAGGGCGGGCGCGGCTATGATACACATTTGCCCGGGTCGGTTGCGATGGGGTAGGAAAGAGGAGGATTAGTTTAATGTTGAACGGCCTGGAACAAATCGTGGCGGCCTTTCTCGTGGGGCTGCTAGGAGGGGTGCATTGTGTCGGTATGTGTGGCGGGATTGTCGGAACCCTGACCCTGGGGTTGCCTGTCTGGGTGCGTTCCAGCGCCCCGCGCTTTTTTCCCTATCAGTTAACCTACAATTTGGGCCGTATCGGTGGCTATGGGGTGGCCGGGGCCTTGATGGGGGGTATTGGCCAAGCGGCCATTGCCGTCCTGCCGCTACAGCGCGCCCTCTATCTGCTGGCAGCGATCTTTATGATCCTGCTGGGGCTCTTTCTGGCGGGTTGGTGGCCAGCTTTGGCACGGCTGGAAGGGTTGGGGGCAGGGCTGTGGCGGCGTGTCGAGCCCTTGGGGCGGCGGCTCCTGCCGATTCGCTCCCTCGGCCAGGCCCTGGGAGTCGGCTTTGTCTGGGCCTGGCTCCCTTGTGGACTGGTTTACAGCGTCCTCATCTGGGCCTTGTCCGCCGGTGATGCGGTCCAAGGCGCCCTGCTGATGCTGGCCTTCGGGCTCGGCACCTTACCTACCCTCCTTGGCCTCGGTCTGCTCGCCGGCGCCGCCGCGCGCTTTGCCGAACAACTCTGGATGCGCCGCCTGGCTGGCGGCCTGGTGTTGGGATTCGGGCTGCATGCCCTCTGGCAGTTGTTTCTGATCTGAGGCCTCACCGGACCGGATGGCTACTGACTCATCGAGCGGCCAGGGCCTCACCCCTGGGGGTTATTCCGTGAAAAAATCCTGATCCATGCGGATGCGCACGGCCTTGTCGCTGCCCTGGGGCTTGACCTCGATGGCGAAGTCGATGGTCTGGGCGTTTTGGACGGGAAACTCGCCAATGTAGTAGATGGCGTTGCCCTCGCGGATCTCGCGCATGACCAGGGGGGATTTCTGGCCGGTCAGCAGCAGGATTTCCGCTTGCAGTTGCGCCGGGACCGGGGTGCCAGTGGTATCCGGAACTTCCTTGATGACACTGACATTGAGCAGGCCGCGGTATTTGCTGCGCTGCAGGCCATAGGCCTTGGCGATCTCCGGCGTCAGGGTGTCCGCGGAGAAGGCGTTGTGGTGGATGGTGAAGCCATCCGCGGTGGTGCTGTTTTCGGCGCTGACCCAGGCGGGGATGGCCAGGGCGGCGGCACATAGCAGGCTAAGGAAGGGTGTGCTTTTCATGGTGATTCCTCTGCAATACAGGCCTTGCGACCCAAGTAGGCCCTTATTTGGTAGCAGGGCGGCGGGTTTGAAAGTGGTAAAAGCCCCTAATCCCGTCAGCGCGGCGGCATAAAGTCGGGCAGTCGCCCGGGTGCCTGGATGCGCACCCGCTTGAGCCGGGCCTGTTCCCCACTGACCAAGGCGACCCGGGATAGGGGCACGGCGAACAGTTTGGCCAGGAAGCGCCGCAGATGGGCGTTGGCCTTACCCTCCACGGGCGGTGCCGTGAGGCGGATCTTGAGGTGATCACCGGCGACCTCACCAATGGCATCGGCGCTGGCCCGGGGCTGGACCCGCAGACTCAGCAGCAGGTCGTCGCCCTCCCAGCGATACCAGGGGGTGTCCGCCGGTCCCGTCACCCCCCGGTCACCCTTAGAAAGGGCTGCCGGTGAGCAGCTTCAGGGGCGGAATCAGTAACATCTGCAGCAGGACCAGGCCGATGGTGACGGCGATGGGCGAGAGGTCCAGGCCGCCGAAGGCCGGCAGGCGCCGCTGCACCGGCTCCATGACGGGGTCTGTCAGCCGTTCAATGAGGTTGACCATGGGATTGGAGGGATTCGGATTAACCCAACTCAGGACGACGCGGATGATGACGGCATAGATAAAGACGTCGATCGTCAGTTCGACCAGGGCCGGGATCGACCAGAGGACGGCGCCAAGGGCGGCCAGACCCAGCCCCGCCAGGAGCCCCACCAGAAAGAGCACGACAGTCTTGACCAGCCAGGCCAGGACCAGGGAGGAGATGTCCATCCCCCGGAAGCCGGGAATGAAGCGGCGCAGGGGCAGGAGTACCGGGCTGGTCACCTTGACCACGAACTGGGAAATGGGGTTGTAGTAGTCCACCTTGGTCAGTTGCAACAGAAAGCGCAGCATGGCCACGAAGGCATAGAGCCCACCCAGGGTCTGGATGAGAAAGATCAGGGGATTGGTGAGATAGTTGCCAGTCATGGATTTGTTGCCAGCAGAGTGGAGAGGGCCTGGGAGCGGGCTTGGGCGGCGCGTACGGCCCGGGCGATCAGATTGGAAAAATCACCTTCCATCAGCACTTTGAGGGCGCATTCGGTGGTGCCGCCGGGGGAGGTTACGCGCTCGCGCAGCTCCTTGGGATCAAGACTGCTTTCCATGGCCATCCGGGCGGCGCCCAGGGCAGTCTGGATGGTCAGGAGCCGGGCGCTCTCGGCATCCAGGCCCAACTCCACGGCCACCTTCTCCATTTCCTCCATGAGCAGGAAAAAATAGGCCGGGCCGCTACCGGAGACGGCGGTGACCGCATCCAGCAGGTCCTCTTCATCCACCCAGCGGGTGAGGCCCCCGGCGCGCATGATGGTCTCGGCACGGTTACGTTGGCCGGGGCTGACCTCGGGGCTGGCGTGCAGGACGATGGCGCCCGCCTGAATCATGGCCGGGGTATTGGGCATGGTGCGCACCAGGGGACGCGGCCCCCCCAGCCAGGTCTGGATGCTGGCCTCGCGGATGCCTGCCATCACCGAGATATAGAGGGGGACCTTGGTGGTGACGGCCAGGCCCAGGCTGGAGCAGACGGCATGGGCCATCTGTGGCTTGACGCAGAGCAGCACCACGTCCGCCGCCCCCTGGGCCGTCGCGTTGTCCTGGGTAACCCGCACCCCATAGTGGCGCGCCAGCTGCTCCCGTTTGTCCGCGTCGGGCTCGCTGACCATGAGATCGGCCGGGTCGTAGCCATCGCTGATCAAGCCGGCGATCAGGCTGCTGGCCATATGGCCGCCCCCGATGAAGGCGATCGTCTCTCGTGTCATGTCACTTCAATTCCTGAGTTGGGACCTGGACGAGGATTCTAGACCAAGTTTCTCCTTGGATTATGTTCTTGCGCCAAAAATGGCGGTGCCTATCCGCACCAGGGTCGCCCCCTCCGCGATGGCGGCCTCCAGGTCATCCGACATCCCCATGGACAGCTCCCGGAGAGGGCAGTCCGGGCTGGCCAGACGATCCCGCAACTGGCGCAGCGCGAGAAAGGGCTGACGCTGCGCGGCCTCGCCCACCGCCGGGGCAGGCATGCCCATGAGCCCGACCACTTCCAGACCTGGCAGTTTACGGCAGGCGGCCAGCAAGGCAGCGGTTTCCTCCGGGGGGACGCCATTCTTGGTTGCCTCGCCGCTTACGTTGATCTGCAGACAGACCTTGAGGGGCGGCAGTCCCGGCGGGCGCTGTCGCGAAAGCCGTTCGGCATGGTGGGCATCGTCCAGGCCGTGAACCCAACGAAAATGCTCGGCAATCTGGCGGGTCTTGTTGGCCTGGATCTCGCCAATGAAATGCCACTCCAGAGGCAGATCCGCCAGGTCTGCCATCTTGGCAATGGCCTCCTGGAGGTAGTTTTCACCGAAGGCCAGTTGGCCAGCGGCCTGGGCCGCGCGGATGGCCCCGACACCCTGGCGCTTGCTGACCGCCAGGAGGGCGACGCTGCCGGGTTCGCGACCGAAGCGCCGCTCGGCGGCTCTGATCCGCTGCTGCACCTCAGCCAGATGGGCGGCGACGGCATGGTCGGCGGCAAGGGACATGCTCGGCTCCGAGGGGGATGGCGGCTCAGCCCTCACTCTTGAGGTAGCGCACCAGCTTGGCCAGGGCCTGGCCGCGATGGCTGAGGCGGTTCTTGGTGACGGGGTCCAGCTCGGCGGAGCTGCAACCTTCGGTGGGGACAAAAAAGATGGGGTCGTAACCGAAGCCGTTCTCGCCGCAGGGCGCCTCCAGGATGACGCCTTCCCAGGTGCCCTGACAGATCACCGGGGTCGGGTCCTCGGCGTGGCGCAGATAGACCATGAGGCACTGAAAGCGGGCGGTACGCTCCGCCGTCGGTACCCCTTTCATGGCTTCGAGCAACAGGTTGAGATTGTCCAGATCCGAGGCCCCCCGTCCCGCGTAGCGGGCGGAATAGATGCCCGGAGCTCCCTTCAGGGCATCGACCTCGATACCGGAGTCGTCGGCGATGGCCGCCAACCCGCTATGGGCGGCGGCGTTGCGCGCCTTGAGAATGGCATTCTCGACGAAGCTCAGACCCGTCTCCTCCGCCTCGGCCACCCCCAGCTCGTCCTGGGGAATGACATGGATGTCCTCGGCGGCGAGCAGGGCATTGATCTCGCGCACCTTGCCCGCGTTGTTGCTGGCCAGGACGATGGATTCCCCATGATGGGTCTTGAGCATGGCGGGCTTCTCCGGCTGAATTTGAATCTAGGTCAAACCTCGCCGCGATTGTAGTCCGGTTGCGCCGTGATTTTATGGATACTGAGATCGGCGCCCAGGTACTCGTCCTCTTCACTCAGCCGCAGCCCCATCACCGCCTTAATGCCACCATAGATGAGGAAGCCGCCGCCGAAGGCAATCACCACCCCAGCCAGGCTGCCCGCCAGTTGGCTGCCGAAGGTCACGCCGCCCACCCCGCCCAAGGCCTGGAGCCCGAAGATACCGGCAGCGATGCCACCCCAGAGCCCACAGAGCCCGTGCAGGGGCCAGACACCCAGCACGTCGTCGATGCGCCAGCGATTCTGGGTTAGGGTAAAGGCATAAACGAAGAGCCCGCCGGCCACGGCCCCGGTCACCAAGGCCCCGATGGGATGCATCAGGTCCGAGCCCGCGCACACCGCCACCAGACCAGCCAGTGGGCCGTTGTGCAGGAAGCCCGGGTCATTCTTGCCCGCGACCAGGGCCGCCAGGATGCCGCCGACCATGGCCATCAGGGAGTTCACGGCCACCAGCCCGCTGACCGCCTCTATCGTCTGGGCGGACATGACGTTGAAGCCGAACCAGCCTACGGTGAGGGTCCAGGCACCGATCGAGAGGAAGGGGATGGAGGAGGGCGGGTGGCCGGTCATGCCGCCATCGGAGCGATAACGCCCTTGCCGGGGGCCCAGCAGCAGCACGGCGGCGAGACCGATCCAGCCGCCCACGGCATGCACCACGATGGAGCCGGCGAAGTCATGAAACGGTGCACCGAAGAGGTGCTCGATGAGCGACTGCATCCCGAGGTTGCCATTCCAGACCAGGCCCTCGAAGAAGGGATAGAGGAGCCCGACAATCAGCAGGGAAGCGAGCAACTGGGGGTTAAAGCGGGCACGCTCGGCAATACCGCCCGAGACGATGGCCGGGATCGCGGCGGCAAAGGTCAGGAGAAAGAAGAACTTGACCAGGGCGTAGCCATGTTGGTTCTGGAGCGTCGCCGCGTCCGAGAAGAAATTGACCCCGTAGGCGATCCAGTAGCCCACGAAGAAATAGGCGATGGTCGAGACGGCAAAGTCGCTCATGATCTTCGCCAGGGCATTGACCTGATTCTTGGCCCGGACCGTCCCCAACTCCAGAAAGGCAAAGCCCGCGTGCATGGCGAGCACCATGACGGCGCCAATCAGGATGAAAAGAACGTCCCCGCCGGTCTTCACTGTCTCCATGGAAAGCTACCTCGGTGCAAAGTGGTGTCGTGCAAAATGCGTGCGAGGTTAACAGCAAAAATCGTGCCGGCAGGCGGGGATGGCGTCAGGGGGGCGGCGGTCAGGCCAGACGGGCGTCGCGCTGGGCGGCGAGGATGTCACGGATGCCGCCCTCGGCCAGGTCCAGCAGGGCATTCATCTCGGCGCGGGAAAAGGTCGCCCCCTCCGCCGTGCCCTGGACCTCGATGAAACGTCCCTCGCCATCCATGACCACGTTCATATCGGTATGGGCGGTGCAATCCTCGGCATAATCCAGGTCGAGAACGGGCAACCCTTGATAGATGCCAACGGAGACGGCGCCAATCTGGGCGGTTAGGGGGTCGCGCTGGAGCTTGCCGGCGTCCATCAGCTTTTGCACCGCATCGCGCAGGGCCACCCAGGCGCCACTGATGGCGGCGGTGCGGGTCCCGCCATCGGCCTGCAGCACGTCGCAGTCCAGGGTCAGGGTGCGCTCGCCCAGGGCCTTGAGGTCCACCGCCGCGCGCAGGGAACGCCCGATCAGACGCTGGATCTCCAGGGTGCGTCCACCCTGCTTGCCCCGGGCCGCCTCGCGTTGCATGCGCTCGTTGGTGGAGCGCGGCAGCATGCCGTACTCCGCCGTGATCCAGCCGCTGCCCTTGCCCTTGAGGAAGGGCGGGACCCGCTCCTCGATACTGGCGGTGCAGAGCACCCGGGTGTCGCCGAATTCGGCCAGGACCGAGCCCTCGGCATGACGGGTGAAGGCCCGGGTAAAGCGCAGGGTGCGCATCTGATCGGGGCGGCGCAGGGAAGGACGCATGGCGGTTGCTCGATAGTGGGTCAAAAGGGAAAGGCCCGCATCTTCGATGCTGGGGCGGTGCAGGTCAAATGGGGGGCTCGGGGGTATCATGGCGGCCTCGGGATTTATCCATCGTCCATCCATGCCGGGGAGCCGCACGCCACCATGTCCAAGAGTATGACCGCCTTTGCCCGCGAGACCCACACGGGGGAACAGGGAGAGCTGACCTGGGAGCTGCGCTCCGTCAATCATCGATTCCTCGAAACCTTCGTGCGGCTGCCCGAGGACCTGCGCGCCCTGGAGACGGGGGTACGCGAGCGGATTTCCGCCCGTCTGGATCGCGGCAAGGTGGATTGCAGCCTGCGTTTCGCCCCCTCGCCCGCGGCAACGGGCGACCTGCGCATCAACCATCGCTATCTGGAACTGCTGATGGCGGCGGGCGCGGAAGTCGCGGAGCGGCTCGGCCGGCCCCCGGCCCCGGAGCCCTTCGACCTGCTGCGCTGGCCCGGAGTCCTGGCGGAACAGCGGCCGGATCTCGGCCCGGTGCAGGCCCAGGCCCTGACCTTGCTCGACCAGACCCTGGATGTCCTGGTGGCGACGCGCGCCCGCGAGGGCGAGCGCCTGGCCCTGTTGATCCGCGACCGCTGCGACCGCCTGCTGGAGTGTGTTGTCAGCGTTCGGGAGCGCATGCCCCAGGTTATGGACGAGGTTCGCCGCCGCATTCTCGAGCGCCTCGAGGAGGTCCGCGCCGAACTCGACCCCAATCGTCTGGAACAGGAACTCGCCCTTCTCGCCCAACGCCTCGACGTGGACGAAGAGATGGACCGGCTCCAGGCCCATGTCCAGGAAGTGCGCGCCGTGGTCGCCACCGACAAACCCGTTGGCCGCCGCCTCGACTTCCTGATGCAGGAACTCAACCGCGAGGCCAACACCCTGGGCTCCAAATCCTCCGATCTGGTCGTCACCCGGCTGGCCGTGGATATGAAGGTTCTGATCGAGCAGATGCGGGAGCAGATTCAGAATTTGGAGTGACCCTTCCCCGGTGTCAAGGCGGGTCACGTCTATGTCATGACGGGCACCCTTTGGGGGCGTCGGACCTCGTCCTACTCCACCCCCAACGCCTTAAATACCGCATCCACCGGGTCGGCGTAGAAGGAGGTCTGAAATTTGGCGAACAGCTCGCCGGGGATGGTGGCGATGTCACGAACACTGGCCATGGGTAGCAGGATGCGCTTGGCCCCCGAATCAAAGGCCACCTGAAGACACTCGGCGAGGTTCTCGACGGGAATCACGCTCCCGCCCAGACTCATGTCGCCCAGCACGACCATCTGGCCCTGGATCGGCTTCTGGAGGATGCCCGAGCACAAGGCGACGAAGCCCGGCAAGGTCAGGGCCTTGGGGGCACCGCTGTTGTGGAGCTCGATGGTGTGCAGGTGGTAATCGTGATCGCCCGCCTTGGCCGACCCGCTGACGCGGCTGATGTTCGCCTTGAAGTAGTCGAAGGCCACCTTCACGGCTTCTTTCGCGGCGCTAATTGAGCCCAGACCGGAGACATTCAGCCGCCCGTTGCCCGCCGTGGTCTGAGTCTCCAGGCGATAGAGCCCCAGGTGCCCGCTGCCGCCGGTCGCCACGGTGTGGAGCACGCCCGGGTTCAGCGGACCATCCGGGATCAGCTTGTCGCCTCCCTGTTCCGGGACGCCGATGAAGCGCTCTTCGGCCGTCTCCGGGTCAAGGTAGGAGAAGTGGACATCGAAGAACTCCATGCCCCCAATCTTCTTGAGCTGTTCCTTGACCCGGCGGCGCGACTCAAGGGCATATTCCAGGCAGCGGCGCACCGCCTCCTTGTCGTAGTCACCCGCCGGGTAGAGCAGCTTGAGCAGGCCAGAGACGGTGCGGCGCACCGCGATGGTGTCGCGCTGGTTGAGGTCTCGGCCTAGACGGAAGTAGTGGTCGATGGCATCGGAGAAGTTGCGCTTGCGCATCTCCCGCATGAACTCGGCCAGGTAATCGGTGATCAGCCCATAGCGATTGGTGAAGAACTCCGGGCGCATCTTCGGTACTTCCCAGCCGGGAATGTAGGCATGGAAGCGATCGAAGAAGGCCGAGTCGATCATGGCCTCTGGGAAGGGCGCCAGCAGGTGGCTGGTCTTGACCAGGGTGTCCACTGGCTGGTTGATGTTGCCGACGAACACCATGCTGGCGGACGCCTGGATGGCATCGCGCCCGCGGGCGAAGGATCCCGAGGCCATGAAGTCCTTCATGATCTGGACACCATCATTGTCCTTGAAGGAGATGCCCGCCACCTCGTCGAAGGCCACCACATCCCACAGGCCCACCAGCCCCACGACGCGGCGCGCCATGTTGTAGAAGAGGTTGGCCACGGTGGTCTGGCCGCCGGAGAGGAGGATGCTGTTGGGGCTGATCTCTTTGTAGAGGTGGCTCTTGCCCGTCCCGCGCGGCCCCAGTTCGCAGCAGTTGTAGTTGTTCTCGACGAAGGGAATCATCCGTGCCAACAAGTGCCACTTCACCCTTTCGGAGAGGTTCGCCGGCTCCATGCCCGTGGAGCGGCACAGCACATCGATCCAGTCCGTCTCCGAGAAACCCCTTCTACCCTCGAAAAACGCCTCCAGGTCCATGTTCGGCATCTGGATCGGCTTGAGATCCCCGATGGTGAAGGGCGAGCCCTTCTGGCCCTCTTCGAAGTAGTAATGAAGGGTGACGATGCACCAGATACCCCCGACCAGCAGCTTCTCGAACTGCTTGACGTAGCTACCGGGGATTTCGGCGTCCTTGACCCCTAAATTCGAGAGCAGGGCCTCGTAGAGGTCGCGCTTCTCGTTGAGCCGCACCGTCACCTTGTCGATGACCTTGTAGCTCCCACGCTCCTTGATCTTGGACTTGACCTTCTCCGCCTCATCCGGCCGCACATAGTTCTCGGCGAGGATCGTCTTCACCGTCTCCAGGCCGTCGCGGATGATCTCCTCGTCATCGGAGGCGCAATACATGCCGAGCAGGTACTCCAGCACATAGACGGGCACGTTCGCCCCTTCCTTGATCAGCTTGGTCAGGTCCTTGCGGACGACCTTGCCAGCGAAGTGGCGGTTAAGCAGCTCGTCCAGGCCGCCGTCGATCCTCGTCTCGCTAGGGTTAGAAGTCATTGGTGAAGGCCAGGTCGATGGTAACGTCGAAGCGCGCCTCTTCCACCCCGGTCTCGGCGTCGCGCAGGATCAACTGGAAGAGCTTCTTGCTGTCGAAACGCCGCCCCTCCAGCGTCAGGCTCAGCGTCTTCTTCCACTGGTTCATGTCCGCTGAGGTACTGTCGAAGGTCAGGGTCTCGACATTGGTGACCGCCTCATCCCCGTCATAGATGCCGACCTTGAGGGTCACCGGCTTGACCCGCTCCACCACCGGTTCGGTCTGGATGAGTTGGAAGCGGTGCCGGTTGGTCGTGATCTTGAAGTTGCTGCCGAGCACGCTGACGCCGACGGTGCGCGTCTTGGTCATGACCGCCTTGCCCGTCTCCTTGACGTGCTGCACCCGGATGACCGGCACCACGACCTCCTGCGGCATGGCGCCCCCGTGGATGAAGCGGGAGCCCCCGATGAAGTGGAAGCGGTTGGCTCCCTTCGGCACCCAGAACTCCATCCCGCCGCCGGCACCCGCCGTGATCGCGGTGAGGCCGTGATAGGCCTTGGCGTTCTCGGGCAGGTTATGCCCCAGCAGATAACGCTTCTTCGCCAGGAGGGTGCCGGCGGGCTTCTCGCTCAGGCTGTTCTTGTCCGTCTCCCCCGGCGGCGTCTCGCGGAACAGGAAGCCGTGGTCGGCGGTAATGAGCAGGTGATTGCCGTTGAGGCTGTTGACGATCTTGCTCACCAGGTCCGCCAGCTCCTCGATGGCTTTGCGCACGGCGCCGAAGGTCTGGTCCTCGGTCGAGGCGCTGTCGCCAACCGCGTCGATCAGGTTGTGATAGACATAGACCAGGCGGCAGGGCTTGATAAAGGCGCGCCCCTCGTCCTTCTTCATCGCCATGAAGGTTTCCGCCTTGACCGCCACGCCCTGAACGGCCTCCAGGACCTTCGCGCGTTGCTCCAGCGAGCCACACGGCAGACCGTCCACCCGGAGGGTGCCGCTCTCGCTGTAGTCGAGCGCCTGGTGGGGCAACAGCGCCGCCATCCCGAGCCCCGTGTAGGACGGCAGCACCCCGAGCTGTGCCGACAGTTCCGCGTCGAAGCGGTACTTGCCGTTGAGCTGATCGGTGAGCTCCCGTGCCGCCTCGTAGCGGAAGGCGTCGCTGATGATCACGAAAACCCGGCGGTCGGCCCCCTTGGCCAGCACGGGGGCTACCTCCCGCTCGTAGAATCCCTGCTGGTTGGGCACCCCTTCGATTCGCCACAGCCCGAGCAGACCGGCCTCCAGGTGCCGGTTCCACGCCAGCGCCAACTCGGCGAGAAAGCCGTTGCCGTAGACCTCCTCGATCTGGTGGCGCAGGGACTTGAGGATGTCCCAGTCGCGGGACTCCGCAAAGTCCGCGGCCTCGCAGAAGTGGCGGTACAGTTGGTCGAAGCGATAGAGCCGGTCGGTATAGCCCCCGAGCATCGCCTTGGCGTCCGGGTAGGCCGGCATGCCGGCCTCTTCGTTGCGTAGCGCCATCAGATCGGCCGCGGTCTGCAAGGCCTGGTAAACGGCATACAGAGCCCGGCGCGGGGCTCGCGGGGTGTCGGGCAAACCCGGCGCGGCCCAATACCCGTCCTGCCGGCGGGAGGCGATGTGGCGGATGACCTCGGGCTTGATCGCCTCGGCGGTCTCAAACACTTGGTCCCGCAGTCCGCTGGCGATGGACTTCTCCACCAGCAGAAAGGTCTTGACCTCGAACAGGGCCTCGATCTCCAGGGCTCCCAGGTGCTGCTGCAGCTTCAACGCATCCGCGACCCCGGCGGATAAGGCCTCGTAAGAGGCCCCCCGGGTACGGCTGTCGCGCCACTGGGCGAGGCACACCACCGCGTTGGCGGCGCCCTGGGGCGGCAGGGTCAGGTGCTTGAGCCCATCCGGAAGGGCGGCGCGGCAGGCATGGCCCAGGTCCGACACCAGGAGCCGGATCAGCAGCTGCTTCAGCGTGGGCGCCTCGTCCCGATAGCCGAAATGGCCCGCCACCAGTTCCCAGAAGGCCGGCAGCAGACTGAACTTCTCCAGCTCCTCCCAGGCGGGAGGGAGGGCATCCAGATCACCCTCGGGCATGGCATCGAACAGGGAGATGAGGAGGTTAAAGACCGCCGGCTGATCCGCCTTGGCCAGGACCGCGATGATCTTGCGGTCGAGGTCCAGGGCGCCGTCATCCGGGCTGATGAGCTTCTTCAACCGCTCCAGCCGGTCCCGACTGGCGAAAAAGTTGGCGCGCTCAGCCAGGTGCGGGCGCAGCGACTGCTGGGTGAGCCCCAGTTCCGAGAGCAGCATCGAGGCCCGATCCGCGCTGAAACTCCCACCGTACAGCCGCATGTCGAGCAGCCAGTCCCGGTCCGGCGCGGGGGGGTCGCAGGGGGCATAGAGCAGGTAACGCCCGGTCGGGTCCTCATGCTCCAGGCGGACCTTCACCGCCAGCGCCGGGTACTCGTCGAGACGAAGCAAAGAGATGCCATCCAACTTCAGGTCCGGGAGCGTCTCCTCGAATTCCCGCTCCGGGTCGTGCCAGAAGACGACGCGATAGCCTTCGGTCTGGAACAAACGCCCCAAGCCCTGCTCGATTCGTTGCAGTTCCATCGCCACCCCCGATTCATCCAATCTCGACACAGGCAATGTCGGGGTCCGCAAGCAGCCGCTCGATGCCTTCGCGACGATCCAGCAAGAGCTTCATTATGGCAGCCTTGGAGACATTGCCGACTTGGAGCCAGATGACCTTCGGCGGTGTTCCATGGATCAGGCTCAGTTCGTAGAAGTCTGAATCCTTACTGACGATCACAAAGCCGTTGTCCTTCGCATACCGCCACACCTCCAGATCACTCTTGCGCTCAAGGCATTCCAAGGCAACCTGGGAGGTGCCCGGGAAATCCGCCTGGAGGAAAGGCACCATGCGCCGGGAGAGGTTCTCATCCAACAGGAGTTTCATTAGGCCTGAAGTCCGGCTATATGCCGTTCGCGATCCGCCGCAAATCCGAGGCAGGCGTGAATATCCTCCAGCTCAAGCTCGGGAAAGTCTTCAATGATATGCTCCGAGGTCATCCCGGCCGCGAGTTGATCCAGGATGTCGTACACCGTAATTCGCAGCCCTCTGATGCAAGGCCTTCCGCCCCGCTTGCCAGGCTCGACCGTGATACGCTCTCGATAATTCATTGCGATCTCCGCTGGATACTGTTGAGTAGTGAGTGATACGCGGTTGTTCTCTATTCACTGACCCTTCCCTTTTTCCGGTTACCGCCTTCCCCCGGCCAACAGGCTCGAGTACGAAACATTGCTCAAGGTGAGCATCTTGAGATTGCGATCAGTAAGGGTTGCTTTGCGAGCCTTTTTATCCGCGACGCGGGCGAGAAACCGCAGGCGCTCAATTGCGGCAGGGGCCAAAGTCATAGCGACTGTCCTTCGCGTAACGCGATGTCATTGATGGGCAAGCGGCGCAGGTTCGGGGCCAGGACCAGCACATCGACCCGCCGGCCATGCAGAGTGCGGGAGATGCGCGTGGCGAGACGCGCCGACAGCGCCGCCGGGTGCTCGACCGCCCCTGGGAGCTCGACCAACAGATCCAGGTCCCCTCCCGTGGCATCGTCGCGCAGGCGGGAGCCGAAGAGCCGCACCTGGGCCGACGCCCCCGCGGTGTCGGCTACGATGTGGCGAATCGCGCTTATCTGGTCGTTGCTCAGGCGCATGGGGGGAAGTGGCTGGTGGTTAGTCCGGATTCGTGCCGGTTACGGTCTTCACCTCTGCAAGGAGGTTGCCGAATTTGGCGTAGTTGACCTTGACGCCGTCGTCCAGGTCCAGAGCGATGCGCTGGTCGGCGTAGTGGCGCAGTTGCTCGTCGTAGCGGCGCAGTTCCTCCAGTTGCTTGGCGAGCTGGTCGCGCTCCTTCTGCAGCCGCTTGGCCTGGGCGGAGCTGCTGGCGGCCTGGATGTCGTCGCCGAGCTTATCGATGCGGGCGGCCAACTTGCCTTGCAGCGGCACCACGTATTCCATCCGCATTCGCGCCAGCGTGCCTTCGTGGTAGCGGTGCAGGTAGACCAGCGCCTGGAAGGCGCCCTGCTTGCCGCTGGAGAAGAGCCAGTAAATCGGGCGCTTCTTGTAGGTTTGCAGATGGTTCTTGTAGAACTTGTCGGCGATGTAGCGGCGGATGGTTTCCTCGGGCGTTTCGCTGCCCTTGGTGCCCAGGCTCTCGGCCAGCCAGGCCAGGTTCTCGGCCAGGGTGTCGGGCCCCCAGACGGCTTGCAGGAACTCGCGCACACGCGCCGGAGCATCGTCCTCGAACCAGTGCTCGTCGGTGACGGGCAAGATGCCGTCGGCGTCCGCCGGGAAGCGGGTGTAGCGGCTGGGGTCGAAGCCGACGTTGCCGGCATGGGCGTAGATCAGCCCCGGCTGGTCCAGACTGTAGCGACCCATCATGCAGCCGATGGCGTAGGAGATCAGGCGCTGGCAATCCTTCTCGCGGTCGGCGCGGGCGAGCGTAATCTGCTCGTCCGGGACATGGGGGGAGAGTTCGCCTTGCAGGCCATAAGCTTCGATGAAGAGTCGGTTGTTTTCTTCTTCCAATGCCTGAAGCTTGTTCCGACATTGCTGCGCCTTCTCAAGCCAGGAGGACCAAGATAGTTCGAGTCTGCTTGCACTGAATTCTTGCCGATCCCAGAACCGCAGGAATCCCCATGCCGTCTCTGACCTGTTCCAATCGTCAACTGAAATCCGGACTGCCTCATCAACAATTTCGTCTATCCCATCTATCATTGCATCGACTAGGAAAGGAAGCCGAACGAAATCTCCTATTTGAAAATGAACTGTCGGATTAAGCGCCTTAACGAGCGCAGCGACAATGCTACTATTGCAGTAACCTAATATGGCATTTCTATTTGCGGAAGAGCAAAATGCCGACATCCCGGTCACATCATGGATGAATCCCTTCGGAAAATATCTGAAACATGTTGTTGCGGATGTAATGTCCGACCAACTAATTGCCTCACGAAAGTAAAAATTCGTGTTCTGTGGTCGAGATCTGACTTTCCCTTTTTCATCAGTGAACCCTTTGATTGCTTCCCCGTCATTTTCCCAATTTACCACAAATTCATGGTTCCCGAACCAGCGCCGAAATTCTCCACCCTTGTTATATGGAAACCATTTTTTTTTGGAAGCAGTGGCGTCCGTGTTGTCGTTTGTGCTAAAGCCAATGCGATTCACGTTCACTTCAAACCATCGCCGAACAAACCTATCATTGTCAGCGGTCGCAAGCCCTTGCCTTGGCAGCGCGATATCTCCAAGAGGAACCGAACGCGCGAAGACATTTCGCACGACATCACTTATCCAGTAGGCAACTGGGGCACCTGGGATCTTGAAAAAATCCGCCGTCGATGCGTCGAAAGCTACGGCGCTATTGAAGCGCCCGCTTAGTTCTTCATTCGAGACGACGCTCCCCTGTTTCTCGAACAAGCGCTTGTAGCGCCCATTATATTCTGGTACGCAATGATGTCGAAACGTGAATGCGCAGCTCCCAAAGTCAGAGCCAAAAACCCCGCGTCCATTGTGCAGCAATGTTTCAATAACTAATTCCTTAAATAGCCAATCGCGAAATTCCTCGAACGTAGAGAGAAACATCCAGTTCGGGATCGTAATCATCCCAACACTGCCGCCGCCCTTGGCAAAGGCGATATTGCGCACCATGAAACAGGTATACAAATCCCCTTTGGCGACTTTGTAATGGCGTTCAACAAGCTGCTTCAAGGCGCCGTCGTAATATTTGGAACCCATATACGGCGGATTCGCCACCACCGCATCGAATTGCATCGACAGCACGCTGGCCTGTCGCAACAGCGGTAACAGCGCTTCCGCCACCGCCCGCGCGAAGACATCGCCGCTATCCAGCGCATGCAACTGGACTGTCTCCAACTCCGGTAACGCCTTGGCCAGCATTGGCGGAATCTGGATCAGCGACCCAAAGGTCTTGGCCTCGGCAAAGGTGTCGATCAGGGCGGCGATTGTAGGTCGGGTTAGCGCAGCGTAACTCGACGTTTCGGCCTGCACCGATTCGCCGAGACTCATCTGCGGCAGGGTGCCGGGAAGGAGGTCATCCTCAGCGAATCCGAGCGGGGGCTGTCGGGTTACGCCCTCTGGGCTAACCCGACCTACGATGGCGGCCGCGGGTTGCAAAGAACGGCTCAACTCGTCGGCATCGAGCCCCTTGCTCTCCTGCAAGGCCAGGACATTGAGCCTGGGCGGATCATCGAACAACCGCCGATCATCGGCGCGTGCCTTCATCAACAGGGCAAAGCCGGCCAACTGGGCGGCGCGGTCGTCGATGTCCAGGCCGTAGAGGTTCTTCTCCAGAATCAACCGCGGAATGTCCCGTGGCCGGTAGCCGCGCTCCAGATAGATAGCCTTGAGCACATCGTAGGCCACGACCAGGATATGCCCCGACCCGCAGGCGGGGTCGAGGACAGTGATGGTTTCGGGGTTCAGCATGGAGCCTCAGGGTAGGACGTCATGGCAACGGCAAGGTCCGATGCGGTGAATAGGATGCAGTGGAACAATGACCTTCAACCGCGTTCGACGAAGTTCAAGCCAAGGTCCAGGATAGGCCCATCTCTCGTCAGAAAGGTGTGTTGTTCGGCTATTGCGGTCGCAAGTAATAGACGATCGAAAGGGTCTTCGTGGGGTGCGACGAAACACCGCAGGGCGTGGAGATGGTCAGGCGTGATCGCCAGAAGGCGAAATCCCTGGGCAATAACGACCTCGTGCAGCGGTTCATCGGATAAGGGGAGTTTGCCCTTGCGGTTCTTAAGGATCATCTCCCAGAGGGTGGCCGTGCTGACCGCGATATCGGCCTCGCGCAGCCTGGTCGCGGTTAGTTCACCCAGCTTCGTGGGCTCCGTCATCCACCAGTAAAATAGGTGGGTGTCGATGAGGTACCGGGGGGCGCCCATCAGTCGTCTGAACCGAACAGGGAGCGGGCAATTTCCCGATTGACCTCCGGGCTATCCCAGTCCGTTGCAGCCGGGGACAGTTGCGACCATGCCCCGGGCCGTCGCTGCTGGCCGTCTGTTTCTATCTGCGGAACGTCTTCGGCAATTCTTGCCGCGATTAACTCATCCAACGCTGCCTGCACCTCCGGCGTCTGCTCCGCCGGCTCGATGTAATAGGGCCATTGCGCTTTGAGCTTTGATGCCGGGTTGGCCATCAGCCACAGGCGCCCGACGCTGTTCTGCACCAGGTATTGGACGATCCAGTTGGGGGTGAAGAGTTGGGTGGCGGCGGGGATGTCCTCGCTCTTTACCACCTTGCCGATCACCTGGTCCTTCTTCTCGGAGATATAGAACTGGTAGAGCCAGCCGATGATCTCGACCTCCTGCCAGTCTTCTTCCGGGATAGCGCTTACCAGATCGCGAATGAGTGAATCGGTCTGGAGCAGGTTATCGGGGAGCAGCAGCTCGGTCTCGTCATCGACGCGTTCGAAGAGAAAAGGCATGGTCTGGTGCAAAGCCCGGCACTGGGCCAGCAGCAGGTCGCGGTACAGCTGCTCATCGCGGGTGCCATCCATCTTCAGGTCGATGACGCGCTGCCGGTCGAGGCCCGGCAGGTCGACGTGCTGGGCCTGCTCCAGGATCTCCGGGAGCCGGGTGGAGCTTGCCCCCTCTCCCCGGCCCTCTCCCGCCAGGGGCGAGGGGGATAAGACGCGAAAACTGTGGTCCAGGTAGCCGTGCAGCTCCATGAAGCGGATGGCGGCAAAGCGGTTGAACCAGGTGTAGGCCGCGGCCTCCATGACCTGCTGGAAGCCCTGCTGCTGGATGCGCGCGGCGAGCTTTGCACGTTGGGCGCCGACGGTCCTGGGGTAGGGCTGTCCCTCGATGAAAACCAGTTTGCCCTCCTCCCGAATCTGGGAGGCGCCCTTGGCGGTGAGCCCGAACTTGGCGGCACGGCGGGTGACGGCGGCGATGAAGTCGCGCCGCGCCCTGGGGGCGTAGGTCTTGATCTTATTGGTATTCATGATCCCTAGGAAGCCTTCGAGACTTTCGGTCGATCAGCCGATCCTGCGGGTCTTTGTGCATGATCATTCGTCAATACCCAATCGACCGAAGGTATGGAGGCCATCACATCGCCGAGCTCGCGCACCTTTCCCGCAAAGGCTGCGGGGGGCTTACGACGTCGCGTCTTGGCAGTCGGCTCCGGGGCGACCGTTGCCGCCTGCTCATCCAGCACCCGGAAAATGGCTTCGACCTTGCGATGCTGCAAATCGGCAGGCATCGGAATAAAGGCAGGCGCGTCTTCGTAAATGAATCTGACAGAGCTCATGTAGCTTCTCCGGGGGGTGCATCTGATGAAAATCCAGGCGATCTGTCCGGTCCCGGTAGTCGCTGGTATCCGCTCCCTTGGCGTTGCCCCGCATCTCAGCCAGTTTGGGGACTTCGTAAAGTATCACGGCTTCAGCGAATCTCCACTCGCTCGTCGTTGGTGATTGCAGACTCCAGCGCCTGCCGCAGCTTGCCCAGGAAGGTATCGATGTCAGCCTGGGTTTCAAGGAAACCCGTGGGTGCCAACCGCGCGGCTTGAACGATGCGCCGCTTCTTGACGTAGACGGGTGGCTTCTTCTCGCCGATATCCTTCTCGGCCCTCTCTTTGGTCGCAGCTTCGATTTTGTCGATCGCCTCGTCTGCCGCCTCTTCCGCACTTTGCTGCGCCTGATTGATGTGGGCGATGCTGGTCTGGGCCTCGACCTGGCGCCTCAGGGTTTGCAGGGGGTAGAGACAGGGGTTGCGCAGGTCGTTGGACGCCTGCGCGGCATCCAACTCTGACCCGACCTTGGCGACGTGGGCGTCGATGCGCTGGAGGACATGGTCCCGACGCTTGGTGACCAGAGCCGCGTTGACCGCCTCGACCGTCTGGATCAGCGACTCGGCCTCCTTGATCATGCCGCAGGGCGCGGCGGCGGCGAGGATGTCCTTCATGCGCTTGAGCGCCGCGGCGGCGGTGGCGTCCTTGTCCAGCCAGGTGCGGTTGAGCTGGAACCGGGCGTTGGCCTTACGCAGCTTCTCCCAGGTGGGGCGCTGGGTGTCGTAGAAGTTCTCCAGCTCGTGGACGTCGTCGGACAGGTCGAGCAGGTCGGCCCTGCGCTCCAGGAAGTTGCCGATCAGGCCGAAGCTCTCCTTCTCCGCGAGCAGCTTGGCGATGACGCCCAGGGCGTCGGCGATCTCCTGTCTGCCCGGATAGTCGCCGGTGTCGGCCAGCGTTTTGTACTGGGTCAGGTTGGTCCGCCAGCCCCCCAGCTTTCCGCGCAGGAAGGCATCCAGGGCCTCCTCGCCGTCGGGGGCGATCTGGCCGAAGACGTCCTTGGCCAGGTGGCGCGCGGTCTGAAGCTGACCCGTGTCGACGCTCTGGCGCTTGACGACGGTGATGCGCCGCCATTTGCTCGGGGTGATAACGGCCTCATGGATCTTGTCCGTGGCCAGGGTCGCGCCGTCCATGACCAGGCTGATGTCGCCCTTGCGGACCAGGCGGGCCACCAGCAGCACCAGCTCCCACTCCGGCCAACCGTAGGGGCGCCGCCCGAAGCGCGCCTCGACCATGTCCTCCAGGACCACCTGTCTGCTGGCGCTGGCCATGAGGTTGACGTAGCCCTGGACCTCGTCGAGGGCCTGGCGGTTGCCCTGGCCGGCCTCCAGGGAGAAGCCGAGATCATCCACGTCGGTAGCGCCGAGCACGGCCTTGATCTCGGCCTGGGGGTTGGCGGAGAGGTGGCCGAGGTAGCCGAGCTTGTTGAAGCTGTTCCGCACCAGGTAGGTCAGGGCATCGCCCAGGGCGGACGCGGCGGTGCCGCCCTTGGGCTGGATGGGCTGGCCGGCGGCGTAATAGCGGGCCTCCTTGACCAGTTGCTCCAAGTGCAGGACCAGGCGCTGGCGGCGCTCCCGGTTCTCTTCCTGACGCTCGCGCAGGATCTTGACGGTGCTGGTCGAGGCGCTGCCGTCGTTCTTGCGCCCGACGTACCGGTCGGTCTGGAGATAGGTGCGCAGCTCCCGCCCCAGGGTCTTGTCGTCGTCCAGCCGCGCCAGGAGCTGGCCACCCTCGGTGGCGCTTTGCAGGACGCATTTGCCTTCGTCGTACAGACCATAGTCCTCGGCCAGGGGGGTGACGACGGAGAGCACCAGGTCGGCGTCGGTGCGGGTGCCATGGGGGTGCAGGTCGCACAGGCGGTTGATGCCGAAGTCTTTGTTGTTGTCCGGGAAGCGGTGCTTGCGTATCCCCTTGAGGACGTCATCGAAGATGAGTTCGCCGAGGAACTTGGCCTCCTCCGCGGAGCTCAGGTCCACGTCCTTGATCTCGCGGCTGATGTCGCGCTCTTCGTTGGTGAGGAAAAAGTACTCGTCGCCGTTGCGCCCGATGAGGGTCTCCTTTTCCAGGCGCTGGACGCTGGCCTCGATCTGGTGGCGCAGGGCCAGGCGGTCGGCGTCGATGCGGTCCACGAAGAGGGTGATCAGATTGTCCACGTTGCCGCGGATTTCGTCGACGTAGCGGGTCAGGAACAGGGTCTTGAGGACCAGGACATCGAAGCCCTCCAGCTTGGCGTTATTGGCGGCGTGGTCGATGGTCGATTTGACGATGCCTTCCAGAAAGCTCTCGATGGCCGGGTAGAAGCGGTACAGGGGCGACAGCACCCCGACCGACTCGCCGGCGAGCTGGATGGCGGCGGACTGGAAGGCGTCGAGCATGGAGCGCTCGCCTCGGGCCAGGTGCAGGCCGGTGACACCGTGGCGGCGGATGGCCTCGAAGACCTTCTGGACAAGTTGGAACTGGTAGGGGGCGAAGGGGTAAACGCTGACGAAGTCCTGCTCGTCGGCATAGGGCTTGAAGGTCATGCCGACGTTGCTGAAACTGAGCTGATTCTTGAGGATGTCGGCTTGGTTGCGATAGACCGTCGCCAGGGTGGAGCGCGCCCGCTCGGTCTTGCCCAGGAGGCGCTTCTGGATGACCTCGTCCACGTTGGCGCTGGAGAGCGAGAGACGGGTCTTGAAGCGGCCCTGGATCTTGGAGAAGTCGTTGGCCCTGGCGGCGCGCACCTCTCCCAGCACAGCGTCGATGTCCTCCTGGGAGGTGACGACCACCCAGGCCCGGCCGCCGCAGGCGGTGCCGAGGTTCTCGGTGATGGTCTGAAGGTTGAGCATCAGGTGGGTGTCCTGGCCGATGAACTGGCCGATCTCGTCCACCAGGAAGAGGATGCGGTGGCGCGGGCCGCGGCTGTCGAGATATTCCCTGATCCAGCGGGCGAAGTTCTCCACGGTCAGGAGGGACTTGAAGTCGTCCTCGGCCTTGTCGAGCCAGGCTCGCGCACCTTCCGGGGTCTTGCCAAGCGCGTCCGACAGGGCCTGCACCAGTTCGTCGGCGTAGAAGCTGTAGCCGTCCCGCTCCCGCTCCCAATCGACACCGGCGACGGCGCGAAAGGCGTCCTTGAAGGCCGCTAGCCTGCCTTGAGCGGCGAGGTGACGCTCCAGTGCGGCGATGTGGGGGTGGTCACCGCTGTAGCCGAGCTTTTCGTTGAAGACCTTGAGGAAGACGCGGAGGATGGCGTCGCGTCCGCTGACGCTGTCGGCCTTGCTGTCGATGTTGAACAGGATGACGTCCACGTCGCTGTTGACGGCGCGCTTGATGTCGCCGGCGAGCATGGCATCCTGGATCTTGCCGTCGAAGAACTCGATGGCGCGCTTGGTCTGTCCCGCCCGGGTAACCGCGCGGTTCTCCAGCAGGTAGGAAAGGATCTTCAGGAAGTGGGACTTGCCGGACCCAAAGAAGCCGGAGATCCAGACCCCGACCATGCCGAGGATTTTTGGATCACCAGCCTTGTCGATGGCGTCGAGGTAGGCACCAAAGAACTTGCGGAAGTGGATGTCCAGTTCCTTGGTGATGACGTACTCGTCCAGTTCCTGCCAAACCGACTCGCTGTCGTTCTGGTCGGCCTTGATGACGCCGTTGATGGGGCGATCGATCTGCTTGGTGAAAAGATCCTTGATCAACATGTTCCTGGATCCACTAATCGAAAGGCGCGGTAGTAGGGTTTGTCTTGCAAGGTGCCGAACAGCCGCAGGGACTGGCCGTCGTACACCCCGGGGTAGAAGAGCACCAGCGGGGTGCTGCCCAGGTGGTGGTGGAGATTGTTGAGCAGGTTGTGGGTGCGCAGCAGGGGGTAGGCGCTGCCGACCCCAGACACCAGTACCAGGTCGTGGTCCGCGGGCTTGGCTTCATCGGCGAAAACCGCGGCCAACTTGCCCGCGTCCAGCGGTGCCGCCAGGGCCTTGAGGGTCGCCTCGTCACCCTTCTGCTTTTGCATGACCAGGGCCTTCTCGTAGAAGCCGCGGTTCTTGAGGTGGCGGACGATCAGCTCGAACAGATTGATATGGACGAAGCGCAGCCCCGGGCGGCGCTTGGGGATCTGCGCCAGGAGGAAGGCGATGTGCGCACGGACTTCCAGCTCCCGCTCGGGGGGGTAATCGAAGGCGTAGAAGGGGATCTCGTTGCCCAGACCCTTGCCCTGAAGGAAGGCATCGGAGGTGAGCCGGTCGAGGATCTTGTCGAGCCGCTCGTTGAAGTCGCTTGTCATCGTCCCAGGTCCAGGCATCGCAGGGCGTAATCCCGATGGAATTCCTTGAGATATTGCATGACCTCCGGGGCCACGATTAGGGGTCGGAGGGTGCGGGTCCGGGAGTCGGAGAGGTAGCCTGCCTCGGTCAGCATGCCGTAGGTCCGGGTGCGGAGTTTTTCCAGGGTGGCCGGGGTCCACTCCGGCATCCCGGGGTCCCGGCCGCGGCAGTCCTCGACATAACGGTCCCAGTGCTGGGGCTTGAGGGTCTCCTCGAATCGCCGGTAGAGATCGCGGACCACCAGATCCATGAAGTCGCCAACCAGAGGGGAGTAGGTGATGGTTGCGGCGAAGACGGCCTGGGTGGCCACCGGCTTGCTGCCGTCGCGCACCAGACGCCAGAGGTCCTCGGTCATGGTTCGCAACCTGGCACGGATCAACATCGCCTTGGTCGAGGCCGTTGTCGGCGACCGCTTGGCCAGGGCGTTGTCGACCTCGATGGCTTGCTTCCAGCCGGCGGCGTCGATGCCCCGCAACAGCAGGTCCGCCACGAGGCGGCTCTCCGGGACCATGAGGCCGCCCTTGGAGAAGTTGGCCTTGTAACGGCCTTCGGCGGGCGGAGGCATGTCCTGGGAATTCCTACTGGTTGGGGACGGCGGAATTTTGAATATACCGGAGAATGCCTATCAGCGCCCGGGCAACAAAAATCCATGAGCCTGTCAATCATCGGGCTTATGGGCGATTGAGCGCTTCGTCCGGCCCTTACGATAGTAAACTGCCACCCTTAACTACCCGAGCGGGTACCGACCGCCATGGAATCACGGTGCGGGCCATGCAGGCGGCTACGGAACCGAAGAAGCCATGAATTCCTCGGGGTGTGTGCCCGGATTTTAAAGAGACAGGAGCCGGAGACTGACCATGTTGAAGCTGTTGCACTCCATTTTCGGCGGGGGTGAGGGGCGCGGGCGTTATCCCGCCTCGCTGATCGAGATGGCGATCGAGCGCGCGGTGGAGGGTACGGACCCCCGGCTGCGGGCGCTGCCGGGCTATAGCCATAAGCTGCGCGAGCCCGTCATCCATGCCATCGACCATGTGATCGAGCTGGTGGACGCCATCCACGAGGAGCCGGTGATGGTGGCTCCGGCCAGTCATGGCACCGACCCGCGGCTCGGGGCTCTCTTCGCCTCCGCCGAGAGCATGCTGGACATCCTGGGACGGGATCAGGCGCTCCGTGATTACCTGAACACGGCGGAGGGGCGGCGTACGCCCCGCGTCAACACCCTGCTCCTGGCGGAGCGCGTGGAGCGCAAGATCCTGGGCCTGGATTTGGTGGAAGACCAGGTGCGCCGGGACGTGGCCGAGGTCGCGGTCAACTTTTGCGCCCATCGCCTGCTGGAACCGAATGGCGATGCGGACGAGACCCGCCGTCATTCGAAGCGCCGCGCCTTCGACTTTCTCCTCACCCAGGCCTTGCACCGGATCAGTCAGGCCAATCTGGAGCGGATCGATCTGGCCCACCAACGTGACCTGGTCAAACGCAAACTCAGTGCCCTGGAGCAGGGCGGCTGGGGTTTCAAACTGGCGGAGGGCGAACAACCTAATCTCGCCGCCCTGATGGCTGACCTGGACGAGATCACCACGCACCTACAGGCGCTGGGACCGGACCAGGCGGTTCTGGAGACCCATCTCGGCATCCTTATTGAAGTGCTGGCCGACGCCGAGCATCAGCTCTGGGCCGAGCCGATCACCCTCTTCCTCGATGCCATGAACATTGTCCGGGATGAGCATGATGCCTCGGTGCGCCGCGTCGATCTCCTGGAACTGCGTGGTGGTAAGGGCCAGCGGCTGGTGATGCTGCCCCTGGTCATAGCCCCCGACCAACTGCCCGCCCCGGTGGATTTCCTGACCGCCGTCGAACGCTACCTGTAACGACCGGGATGCGGGGGCGCTTTCCCCAGCGCCGATCCCGCTTCGTCCTCGAGCAGGAGGGTCGGGTGGCGGCGGGCGGGGGTGTCGACAGCAGGAATGCTGTCGCCAAGCCTACAGGGATGTATTCGCGGCGTCCCCCGCCCGCCGTCACCCGGCCCGGGACACCGCAAGGCAGAGGGGTTGGGCAACAGGTACCGCGCCGCTGAGTTCCTGCCTTGGGTAGGCGGTCCCACGCCCGGATAGCCCCCTACCGCGCGGCGCACTTGTTGCCAATTTGGCAGCCTCCGTCCCTCCCATCCTGCCGCCTTGGCAGTCCACTACCGTCCGAGCCCGCCGCCTGCCCCATCCCATCCGCAATATAATGATTCTTATTAGCCAGTTACCGTCCTAGATGCCGCCTGGCACGAGACTTGTACTAGTATTTCCAGGTTTCCCGACTCTCTAACCACCCAACCCCCCTAACGCCCCGACCCCCGAGACCACCCCCATGACCCCATCGCGCCCCACCTCGTACCTCGCCACCGCTGCCCTCGGCTTCCTCCTCGCCAGCGGTGCATGGGCCCAGACCGCCCCGCCCGCCGCCCTCATCAGCTTCAGCCCCCTGACCATCAAGGACAGCGGCGGTGCCACCCTGCAACGCGCCACCATCAGCTACCAGGACCAAAACTACCAGGTCATGGTCAACGGCCTCGGCGTCGGCGGCGCCAAGGGCACCCTGGTCACCGTCAAGGGCGAAGTCTACGGCCTCCAGGACGCCGCCGACTTGGAAGGCGACTTCGTCAGCGAGCTGGCCGACGCCCCCCCGCGCCAGGTCAGCACCGACGACCTCTGGCTCGACAGCGTGCGCGGCGTCAGCCTGCGCCTGCACACCGACAACCGCGCCGTCACCCTCGCCTCCGGCAGCGACACCGTCACCGTCAAATTCGGTTGGGACGACTTCGGCTGGGAGGAAGAAGAGACCCCGGTCGAATAAGGCCGAGTACCGCCCTGGCCGCATTGCCAGCCTGGGCGGGACCGGATCTTGCCTTGATGCTGGGATGAAAACCTGATGCCCCAAATTCTGATGGACTCTGAATCCCGCTCCCTGGGGGAGTGCTTTGCCCTGATCAAAGCCCGGCGTCGGGAGCGGCCGCGCTTCCCTTCGGGCTGCGTTACCCCGGTTGCCGACGAGGCGAGCGCCCTGGCCGGGGCAGACCCGAGTCGCCACCTGCATCCGGCCCTCGTCTATGGCCCCTCCCGCTCCTCCGAGGGCCAGCAAGTGTGGTACCTGGTGCGCTGGCTGGATTTCCTGGCTTAGCGGGTCGGCCGGATGATTGCACCGGGGGCCGGCCCGCGGGAACGAGCCTGGCTCGTTACCAGAGCAAGGGAATCGCCTCGGTGGCGGGATGGTCCAGTGGGGGCGAGGAGGCGGATGGGGCTGGGCGGGGGGCCGGACGCATCAGCCTTTCCGTCATCTCCTGGGTGATGAGCAGGCTGAAGCCCAGTTCCCGTGCCGCTGCCAGATCGTCGGGATTGATGGCGAAGATGTTGATGGCCCCGGTGCTGGCGCCGCACACGGCGATGTGCAGGTGGCCATCGGTGCCCTTGCGGCTGTTCATGACCTTAATGTCCTTGGCGGTCAGTATTTCCGCCTGACGTTCCAGGGGGATCTCCTCGCCGTGACCACATTGCAGGGTGCCATCGTACATGAAGACCTCAACCTGGCCGTCATCGAAGGCCCAGACCCCGTAACCACCCGCATCGGGATTCTTGGCCGTGAAGGCCGCCCAGTCGGTCGCGGACAGGGTCAGGACATTGGCCTCGGCGGTTGGCGCCCCACAGTGCTGGCCGATGTCCAGGGGCAGATGGCGGCGTTCGGCTTCGCGCACCTTGATCCCCTGGGCGCGCAGCAGGTCCGCCGCCTTTTCCACCGGCACGCCTTGGCCCGGGACGCATTGGCGCTGGCCCGCGAATTGGTAAATGGTCACTGTCTCATTGGCGCCCAAGGGGGCTGAAACGAGTGCAACGAGGAGGACAAGAAGGGCTTTCATGGGTTCTCCCGACGACTTGGTCTGAACTTCCCTGCTTTCTGCTCCGGGGCCAAATCCCGCGCCCCGGGCCATTCTAGCGCCCCGGAGTCGGCGAAGCCCAACCGGGGTAGCGGTTTCTTTGATCTCTAACAAGCCAAACCCCGCGGGGGCGGGGCTTGGAGGTGTCGAGGGGCAGGGCAGGGGCTAGAAGGGTGTCAGTATTTATCCATGGGTCGGAAAGTGGGTGCGGAGGCAGCGGGGGCGCTCGGATTGCTCAAACCCGTCGCGGGACTGGATTTGGCACCCCGGTCGGCGCCGGCCGGAGGCGGGGCATAGGTTGGCGGGGGCGCCTTTCTGGCCTCCAATTCCTCGATGCGTCGCTTCAGGGCGTCGATCTCGTTCGACTTGGCATTAGTTGTCGCGGGTGCCGCGCGCGCTGCCGGCGGTGGGGTCGTTACCTGGCTAGGAGCCGGAGCGGGAGCCGGATTGGCCGGTGGCGCCCAGGCGGAAGGCGCGCCGTAGGGGGCTCCATAAGCACCGCCATAAGGGGTGGCGCCATAGGCGCCATAAGGCGCACCGTAGGGCGGGACGCCGTAGGCTCCCGGTGGCGGGACATAGGGACCGTAACCCCGGTAATCGTAATAGTCGTCATCATTGTTGTTACCACCCATCCATCTGCCGGGGCTCATCATGTCCCCGAAGTTGATGGCCAGGGCGGCGGGGGCCTGCAGTAGCAGGGTAGCGCTGGCGGCGGCCAGCAGCAGGGCGATTCTTGGCTTGCGGAATGACACGGCTTAAATTCCTCCGATGGGGTATCTGTTCTCCTCAAGGCTCGCGGTTCTGGCCGCGAATCCCGCCGGCTTTTGCCGCCGGTTGGGCAATTACTTACACCCAACCGGCCCCCGGGTCAAACCCAACCCGCGCGGGGCGATCGCGGCCACCTCACAAGGCCAGGGGTGCCACCGTCGGTAACTTCCAGATGTCGCGGTTATATTCGGCAATGGTGCGATCGGAGGAGAAGCGGCCGCTGTAGGCGGTATTGAGAATGGCCATGCGCAGCCAGCGCTCGGGGTCGCGGTAGGCGGTGGCGGCGCTTTCCTGGGCGCGAACATAGTCCGGAAAATCGCCGGCGGTCATCCAGGGGTCATGGGGGTTACGGATGGCCTGGATGATGGGGTCGAACAGGCCGGGCTCGAATTGGTTGAAGTGGCCAGACTCCAGCAAGGCCATCACCTCGCGCAACTCCCCATGGCCCTGAATGATGGCCTGGGGATCATAGCGATCCCGCCGGGCCTCGACCGCGGCGGCAGTCATGCCGAACAGGAAGAAGTTGTCCGCCCCCGCCTGGTCGCGGATCTCGATATTGGCGCCATCCAGGGTGCCGATGGTGACGGCGCCGTTCATCATGAATTTCATGTTGCCGGTCCCGGAGGCCTCCTTCCCGGCGGTGGATATCTGTTCCGACAGATCGGTGCCGGGGGCTATGACCTCCATCACCGAGACCCGGTAGTCGGGGATGAAGGCCAGGCGCAGCAGGCCCTGGGTGTCCTTGTCGCCGTTCACCACCTGGGCCACGTTATTGATTAGCTTGATGATGAGCTTGGCCATGACATAGCCGGGCGCGGCCTTGCCGCCGATCAGGACGCAGCGTGGGGTCCACTGGGCCGTATCGCCGTGCTTGATGCGGTTGTAAAGGTGGATGACGTGCAGCAGGTTGAGCAATTGGCGCTTGTATTCGTGGATACGCTTGACCTGGACATCGAAGAGGGCGGCCGGGTCGAAATCCACGTGGCAATCCCGGGCCACCAGGCGGGCCAGATGTTCCTTGTTGGTTTGCTTGATGGCGCTGAAGCGCTTCCGGAAGGCCGGGTCATCCGCCAGGGGGGCGATGCGCTCCAGTTGGCTCAGGTCACGCACCCAGTCCAGACCAATGGTCTCGTTCAGCAGCTCCCGCAGGTCGGGGTTGCACATGGCCAGCCAGCGGCGCGGGGTGACCCCATTGGTCTTGTTGTTGAACTTGTGGGGCCAGAGCTCGTAAAAGTCGTGGAAGAGGCCCTCGATCAGTAGGCGTGAATGCAGCTCCGCCACGCCGTTGACGGAGAAGCTGCCGACGATGGCCAGGTAGGCCATGCGGATCTGGGGCTCGTGGCCCTCCTCGATCAGGGACATGCGCCCCTGCCGCGGCATGTCGCCAGGCCAGCGGGAGGCGACCTCGGACAGGAAGCGGGCATTGATCTCGTAAATGATCTGGAGGTGACGGGGCAAGAGAGACTGGAAGAAGCGTACCGGCCAGCGTTCCAAGGCCTCGGGCAGCAGGGTATGGTTGGTGTAGGCCATGGTGGCGCTGGTGATGGCCCAGGCCTGATCCCATTCCAGGTGATGCTCGTCCATCAGCAGGCGCATCAGCTCCGCCACCGAGATGGCGGGGTGGGTGTCATTGAGCTGGAAGCAATTCTTTTCCTCGAATTGGCTGAAGTCATTGCCATGCAGGCGGATCCACTCGCGCAGCACGTCCTTGAGACTGGCGCAGGCGAGCAGGTATTGCTGGCGCAGACGTAGCTCCTTGCCGTTCTCGCTGGCGTCGTTGGGGTAGAGCACCATGGTGATGTGCTCGGCGGCATTCTTGGCGGCGACGGATTCGGGATAGCTGCCGGCGTTGAATTCCCCCAGGTTGAATTCGTCGGTGGCGACGGACTTCCAGAGGCGCAGGGTGTTGATGGTGTCATTGCGATAACCCGGTATCGGGGTGTCGTAAGGCACCGCCAGCACGTCCTGGGTATCGACCCAGTAGGCCATCAGGCGGCCCTTGTCGTCCGGATGAAAATCGACGCGGCCACCAAACTGGACGCGCTGGGTATATTCCGGGCGCTCCAGCTCCCAGGGGTTGCCATCCCGCAGCCAGTGATCCGGCTTCTCGACCTGGAAACCGTTGTCGAAGCTCTGGCGGAACATGCCGTATTCATAGCGCAGGCCGTAGCCCTTGACCGGCAATTGCAGGGTGGCGCAGGAATCGAGAAAGCAGGCCGCCAGCCGTCCCAGGCCGCCGTTGCCCAGGCCCGCGTCGGGCTCGGTGGCGGCGATCTCCTCCAGCAGCAGGCCGAGGTCGTAGAGGCCCTGCTCCGCCGCGTCGGTCACGCCCAGGTTGAGCATGGCGTTGGAGAGGGCCCGGCCCATGAGGAATTCCAGGGACAAGTAATGGGCGCGCTTGCAGTTGGCCTCGTCCTGGGCCTGGCGGGTGCCCTTCCAGCGTTCCATGAGACGGTCGCGCATGACCACCGACAGGGCGCGATAGGGATAATAGGTGGAGCGGCAATCCCGGTCCCGGCCAAAGGTGCTGGCGTAATAGCGCTTGAAGTCTAGCGCTAGCCCCTCCGGGCTCAGGGAGAGCGGTGGCAGGTCGAAGAGCTTGTCATTGGGCTGGCTTTGGTTCAGGTCGATAAAGGGCGACATCAAAGGGGCTCCAGGGCAGGATGGGGTTGGTAATTCATGGGCGGGGCGGCTCCCTGGCCACCGGCGCCTTCGAGGCGGATACGTAAGGCCAGGTCATTGCGGGAATCGGCGTTGGCCAAGGCCTCCTCCAAGGTGATGCGCTCGCGGGTGTAAAGCTGGTAGAGGGACATGTCGAAGGTTTGCATGCCGGCGGCATCGCTCTGGCGCATGGCCTCCTTGAGGCCTTCGATCTCGCCCTTGAGGATGAGATCGGAGATATAGCGCGTATGGCGCATCACCTCCACCGCCGGGGCTCGGCCACCGTCCCGGGTCGGGATGAGGCGCTGGGACACCACGGCCAGGAGATTCAGGGCCAGGTTCATGCGGATCTCCTGGCGGTGGTTCTCGGGGAAGAAGCTCAGGATACGGTCGATGGCCTGGTTGGCGTTGTTGGCGTGCAGAGTGGAGACACACAGGTCGCCGGTCTCGGCGTAGGCCAGGGCATGCCTCATGGTCGCCGCGTCGCGAATCTCCCCGATGAGGATCACGTCCGGTGCCTCGCGCATGGCGTTTTTGAGCGCCGCCTCGTAGGACAGGGTATCGATGCCCACCTCGCGCTGGTTGACGATGGACTTCTGGTGTTCGTGGGTGAATTCGATGGGATCCTCGATGGTGAGGATATGGCCACGGCTATGGCGGTTGCGATAGTCAATCATGGCCGCCAGGGTGCTGGACTTGCCTGATCCGCTAGCGCCGACCACCAGCAGCAGGCCCCGCTTGGCACTGATGAGTTCCGCCAGCACGGGCGGCAGGGAGAGTTTCTCGAAGGTCGGGATGCGGTCCTTGACATAGCGGATCACCATCGCCGGCCCGCCCCGTTGGCGAAAGACATTGACCCGGAAGCGTCCCGCGCCCTTCAGATCTACCGCCAGGTTGCACTCCCAGGTTTGGGCGAGTTCCCGCTGTTGACCCTCGTCCATCACGGAGTGGGCCAAGGCCATAATCTCCTCGCTGGTCAAGGCCCGGTCGCCAAAGGGCAAGAGGGTCCCGTCCACCTTCAAATGCGGCCGTGCGCCCTCGCTGAAGAAGAGGTCGGAGCCATGCTTGGCGGCCATGAATTTGAGAAAGGGGTCCAGGTTCACGGTCGTTCCAACCTCGGTGGGGCAGTGGGGGGGAATGTGCAGGGAAGCGGGGGCTGGCGTCAAGCCCCGAGACGGGGGAAAAGCGCTAGGATGGCCTCTTGAAACCGATCGATGCGTCACACCCTGACCGATCCCGCCGGCGTATACTGGCCCCATGAGCGCTACCTATCAGAGCCGTATCCAACGCCTCCGCCGGCTGGAGGCCCTGCTGCCACCCGCCACCGCCACGCCCGCCGACTGCCCGGACGGGAGGCGGCTGTTGCAAATCCTCGGCGATGACTATGGTACCAGCGATATCCCGGCGCGCCGCCGGGCCCTGCAACGCGACCTCATGGATCTGCTCAAGGAGGGGCGTATCGCGGCGGTGAATCCGGGCGGCAAGCCCCTGCGCTATCGCCGTCTGGGCGATGACCTGGCGGAGGACCCCCTGATCTGGCAATACACCCTGCAGCAGGTCAGGGATCTGATCGCCGAGGCGGTACCAGAGCGGCGGCTCGACCGCTTGTGGGAGCGCCTGCTGCATGAATTCGATGCTCCGCTCCTCGATGCGCAGCGCCTGCGCTGTGTCCCCGATACCCTGAGGCTGCGTCCGGTCGAGCTCTACCCCGACCTCCTTCAGGCGGTGATCCAGGCCCTGGCTCAGCGCCTGGCCCTGCGGGTCCTCTACGAGGATGCCGCTGGCGAGCGCGGCGAGGCGGTCATCCATCCTCAGGCCCTGGTCCAACGGGGCCCCATCCCCTACTTGCTGGCCCTCAAGAACGACGAAGCGGGGCCGGTGCGCTTCTACGCCCTGCATCGCATGATCCGCGCCCAGGTCCAAACCGGGACGCCGGCCCGGGCGGCGGCGGGCTTCGATCTGGACCAGGCCATCGCCCAGGGCAGGATCGATTTCGGCCAGGGCAAGCTGATCGACCTGGAACTGCGGGTGCGCGGCTATCTGGCGACCCTGCTGGAGGCCTGTCCGCTGAGCGATGACCAGCGCCACGAGGACGAGCCCGAGGACTCCGGCTTCCTGCTGCGGGTCAAGGTCCGCATCCCCTCCACGGGCCAGTTGCTGCGCTGGCTGCTCGGCGCCGGCGATAACCTGGAGGTCATGGCCCCCGCGGAGTTGCGCCGGGTGCTCGCGGTACAGTCGGCCAAGACGGCGGCGCTTTATGCCGAGGGCTAAGGTAAGCCCATCAGCCCGCAAGGTTTGAAGTGGACCCCTACGTCAAGACAGCATCCCCCCAAATCGGTAAAGGCCTGGCTGGTGAACGGGGCGCCTTGGTCGCTGTTGTAGCTCTCCGGCCGGCCATTACAGCGCAAGATTCTTTTCCCCAGGACGAGGCGCATGAGGTGCGCGTGGGCCTCTTCTGGAAGGACGAACCCTAGGGGTCAGTCCGCCCGCCAGGGAGCACCTGGGGAAACAGTGGGCTGCCGCAGCGGCTGCAGAAGGCGGCGTTGGCCTCGTGGCGGTACTTTTTGCAGTTTGGGCAGTCGTGCTTGAGTTGGCCCTCCTGACGCATGGCGTTGGTCAGTTCGGCGGTGAAGATGCCGGTGGGCACGGCGATGATGGAATAGCCGGTGATCATCACCAGGGTGGCGACCATCTGCCCCAGGGGCGTCTTGGGCGTGATGTCGCCGAAGCCCACCGT
>JBGAUK010000020.1:0-38993 GCA_044228695.1 Chromatiaceae bacterium
GTGACCTCGAACGCCATCCTGCTCGGCTTCAATGTCCGCGCGGATGCCGCGGCCCGCCGGGTGGTGGAAGACAAGGGGCTCGATCTGCGTTACTACAGCATCATTTACGAGCTGATCGACGACGTGAAAAAGGCCCTGTCCGGCCTGCTGAGCCCGGAGGTGACTGAAACCATCATCGGCCTGGCCGAGGTCCGCGACGTCTTCCGTTCCTCCAAGTTTGGTGCGATCGCCGGCTGCATGGTGCAGGAGGGTCAGATCAAGCGCAACAACCCCATCCGCGTCCTGCGCGAGCATGTGGTCATCTACGAGGGTTCACTGGAATCCCTGCGCCGTTTCAAGGAAGACGTGGCCGAGGTCAAGGCCGGCATGGAATGCGGCATCGGCGTCAAGAACTACAACGACGTGCGGCCCGGTGACCATATCGAGGTCTTCGAGCGTACCGTGCGCAAGCGCGAACTCTAGGCGGCAATCTTGAGCCCCGCCATCGGAACCGCCCATGAAGGAATTTGATCGCACGGAGCGGATCGGCGCGGAGATGCGTCGCGAGTTGGCGACCATCCTCCGCGACGAGGTCCGCGACCCGCGTCTGCAACAGGTGACGATTCAGGAGGTGCGGGTCAGCCGTGACCTCTCCTGGGCCAAGATCTTTTTCACCTGCTTTCCCCTGGACGAGGCGAGTCAGGGACAAGCCAAGCTGCTGAATGGCCCGCTCTCTGGTTTCCTGCGGGCTCAGTTGGCGCGCCGGATGCTGTTGCGGATCATCCCGCAACTCCATTTCGAGCACGATGAGTCCATCGCCCGGGGCGAGCACTTGACGAGCCTGATCGATGGGGCCATGGCGTCCGTGAGCGAGGAGGCGGATTGATCCGTCGCGGCTTCGGTCCGGTAGCGGGCTCAATTTTCAATCCTTTTAGGGAAATCTGATTTATGGGGCGTCGGCGTAGGCTCGGCCGCGACATCGATGGCATTCTGCTGCTGGATAAGCCGCTGAATCTGACCTCCAACGAGGCCCTCCAGCGAGTCAAGCGGCTTTTTCAGGCTAATAAGGCGGGCCATACCGGGAGCCTGGACCCCCTGGCGACCGGCCTGCTACCGGTGTGTCTGGGCGGTGCCACCAAGTTCTCCACCTATCTGCTGGACGCCGACAAGCGTTACCGGGTACGGGTGCGCCTGGGGGTCACGACCACCACGGCCGACGCCGAGGGCGAGATTCTGGAGACGCGTCCCGTGGAGGGTCTGGACGAGGCCCGGGTGCGGGCGGTCCTGGACTGCTTCCGGGGTCCCATCGACCAGCTCCCCCCCATGTATTCGGCGGTCAAGCACCATGGCGAGCGCCTCTACAAGCTGGCGCGCCAGGGCATCGAGGTGGAGCGCCAGACCCGCACCGTGACCATCCACGCCCTGGACCTGCTCGACCTGGCCCTGCCGGAACTGGAGCTGGACGTCCACTGCTCCAAGGGCACCTATGTGCGGACCCTGGCGGAGGACATCGGCGCCATGCTGGGCTGTGGCGGCCACGTCATCGGCCTGCGCCGCACCGGCGTGGGGCCCTACATCCAGCCCGAGAGCCGCTTCGTGACCCTGGGTGAGCTCGAGGCGATCGTCATGGCGGACGAGGAGGGCGCCTATCCCAAGCTCGATGCCCTGCTGCTGCCCCTGGAGAGCGCCCTGGATCATTGGCCAGCGGTGCGCCTGACGGCCGATGCCGCCTTCTACCTGCGTCAAGGTCAGGCGGTGCTGGTGCCACAGGCACCGACGGAGGGGCTGGTGCGCCTCTACGATCCCTCGCTGCATTTTCTGGGCGTGGGCTGCATCCTCGATGATGGCAAGGTGCAGCCCAAGCGTCTGCTGTAACCGCGAACCGGTATGATTTTCCCGGACGGCTGGCCGCCTGCCCGCCGTCCCTAACCTAAGGCCTGGCCCCCTGAACTCATTGTCGGAGGGCCGGCGGTAACACCGCCAAGGGCCGTCGTCGCCACACCCCTAAGAGGAGTAAGACAACATGGCAATGAGCACAGCCGATAAAGCCAAGGTCGTTGAGGATTACCAGCGCAGTCCCGGAGACACGGGTTCGCCCGAGGTCCAGGTGGCCTTGCTGACCGCCCGTATCCTCGACCTGAGCGGCCATTTTGCCCAGCACAAGGGCGACCACCACTCCCGTCGGGGCCTGGTGCGCATGGTCAACTCCCGCCGTAAGCTGCTTGACTACCTCAAGGGCAAGGACGTCGACCGCTACCGCGAGCTGATCGCCCGCCTGGGTCTGCGCCGCTGATCCTCGTGCCGGATGGTCCGGGACTCCAAGGGGGGTCCCCCGACCTGCGGGCGCCCCGCCTTGTCGCGGGGCGCCCTAGCCCATGCCCATCACGGCACCCGGGGTCAACCCCTCGGGTCTCCCCGTGCCCCATCCCGAATCGCGCCGGTCATATCCCCGCCGGCGCCGCCAGGCCCCGCAACGGGGGCATATCGCCCCGGCCTGCCACAGCCCCGAGGAACCCCCAGTGACTCACATCAAAAAGACCTTCCAGTTGGGCGCCCAGACCGTGACCCTGGAGACGGGCGAGATGGCCCGCCAGGCCGACGGCGCCGTCCTCGTCAATGTCGATGACACCGTCGTGCTCGTGACCGTGGTGATCGACAAGCGCGCCACCGAGATCAAGGACTTCCTGCCCCTGACCGTGGATTATCAGGAAAAGACCTATGCCGCGGGCCGCATCCCCGGCGGCTTCTTCCGCCGCGAGGGCCGGCCGAGCGAGAACGAGATCCTCACCTCGCGCCTCATCGACCGTCCGATCCGCCCGCTGTTCGCCGACGGCTTTGGCCGCGAGGTGCAGGTCATCGCCACGGTCAAGTCCCTGAATCCCGCCGTCAACCCCGAGGTGCCGGCATTGATCGGCGCCTCGGCAGCCCTGGCCATTTCTGGCGCGCCCTTCAACGGGCCCATCGCTGCGGCGCGGGTCGGCTATAAGAACGGCGAGTATCTCCTCAACCCCGCCGTGGTCGGCCTGGGGCTCGACAGTGACCTGGACCTCATTGTGGCGGGCACCGAGCATGCCGTGCTGATGGTCGAGTCCGAGGCCCGGGGCCTGTCCGAGGAGGTCATGCTCGGCGCCGTCCTCTTTGGCCACCAGCAGATGCAGGTGGCGATCCAGGCCATCCGCGAGCTGGCCGCCGAGGTCAACAAGAAGCCCCTGGCCTGGACCCCCGCCAAGAGCGACCCGGCCCTGGCCGCCGCCGTCGAGGCTATCGCCGCCGAGCGCCTGGGCGCGGCCTATCTCATCAAGGAGAAGATGGCCCGCTACGACGCCCTGGACGCCATCCGCTCCGAACTCTACGCCGAGCTCAGCGGCGAGGGCACGGTCTGGAGCCAGAGCCAGGTCTATGGCGCCATCGAGAAGCTGGAGATGAAGATCGTCCGCGGCCGCATCCTGGCCGGCGAGCCCCGCATCGATGGCCGCGACACCAAGACGGTCCGCCCCATCAGCATCCGCACAGGCGTCCTGCCCCGCACCCACGGCTCCGCCCTCTTCACCCGTGGCGAGACCCAGGCCTTGGTCATCACGACCCTGGGCACCGAGCGGGATTCCCAGATCATCGATGCCCTGGACGGGGAGCACCGTGAGCCCTTCATGCTCCACTACAACTTCCCGCCCTTCTGCGTGGGCGAGGTGGGTCGTGTCGGCAGCCCCAAGCGGCGCGAGATCGGCCACGGCCGGCTGGCCAAGCGGGGCGTCCTGGCCTGCATGCCGAGCATCGAGGAGTTCCCCTACTCGGTGCGCGTCGTTTCCGAGATCACCGAGTCCAACGGCTCCAGCTCCATGGCGAGCGTCTGCGGCACCAGTCTGTCCCTGATGGACGCGGGTGTGCCCGTCAAGGGTGCCGTGGCGGGCGTGGCCATGGGCCTGATCAAGGAGGGCGATGCCTTCGCCGTCCTCACCGATATCATGGGCGATGAGGATCACCTCGGCGACATGGACTTCAAGGTCGCCGGCACCGCCAGCGGCATCAATGCCCTCCAGATGGACATCAAGATCGAGGGCATCACCCAGGAGATCATGGAGACCGCCCTGGCCCAGGCCAAGGCAGGGCGCCTGCACATCCTGGGCGAGATGAACAAGGTCATCGGCTCCCACCGGGCCCAGATGTCCGAGCATGCCCCGCGCATCATCGAGTTCAAGATCCACCCGGAGAAGATCCGCGACGTCATTGGCAAGGGCGGCTCCGTTATCCGCGCCATCACCGAGGAGACCGGGGCCACCATCGACATCAACGACAACGGCCTGGTCAAGATCTTCTCGGTCATCAAGAGTGCCGGCGAGGAGGCCAAGCGCCGGATCGAGCTCATCACCGCCGATGTCGAGGTGGGGGCCATCTACGAGGGCCGGGTGGCGCGCCTCATGGACTTTGGTGCCTTTGTCACCATCCTCCCCGGTCGCGATGGCCTGGTGCACATCTCCCAGATTAGCGAGGAGCGCGTCCAGAACGTCAGCGATAAGCTGTCCGAGGGGGATGTTGTGCGCGTCAAGGTCCTGGAGGTGGACAAGCAGGGTCGGATTCGTCTCAGCATGAAGGCGCTGGAGGGCTGATTAGGGTGTTCCGGGCCGGGTGACGGCGGGTGGGGGAAGCCGTGAATACATCCCTGTAGGCTTGGCGACAGCATCCCTGCTGTCGACACCCCCGCCCGCCGTCACCCGACCCTCCCTTTCGACGCCGAAGACTGACCGGGACTGGGTAATTACCCAGCCACCAAAAAGGGGCCGCAAGGCCCCTTTTTGGTGGTGCTGGCAAAATTTGGCGGGATCAGGCCGGCTGTTGCTGCAGGGACTCAAAGCGGGCCATGAAGGCGGCTTGGCGCAGGCGTTCGGCGTCGGCCTCCTGGGCGACCAGGGGACCATCCAGCCATTGGCCGCTGGCGTGGTCGTAAACGGAAAAGCGGTAGCCCTTGCCGACCTTGAAGACCTGGGTGACGTCGTTGCCCGCCTGTTCCATGGCCTGGAACTTGTCGAGCCCCAGGGGGGCGGGGGTGGGCGCGAAGCTGGGTTCTGGCGGGGGCGCGGCGGGGGCGGTGGCGGGGCGTTCGGCGACCGTGAAGACGCTGTTTTGCATCTCGCCGTGGGTGTCCAGGGTGACCGACTCCACGCCAGGCAGGCGGGTGAGGATGTAGCCAGCCATCAGGATGCCGAGTTTGGGGTTCTCCTTCTCCAGGGCCGTCAGGAGCTTGTCGCCGACGATCTGGCAACGCTCGACCTGGCTGGGATGGGCGACCCATTCCCGACTCATCTGCCAGCCTTGATCCATGTCGGCGTCCAGCTTGGCGAAGAAGGCCTCGCCTTCCCGCAGGACCTGGTCGGGCACTTCCAGACTGAATTCTTGATCCTCGATGATGGCCTTGAGGAGCATCTCGTTTCCCCTTTCGCGAGTGGACGAAAAAGGGCATTCTAGCAGAAGCGTGCCGGTGATCCGTCCCGGCCCGCCATGTCCTCACTACCCCCGCGCGATAGGATCAGCCCTTATGCTCCTCACCCTACCCGGCCTGCTCAATGCCGCCCAAGTGGCTAAGATTCATGACATCCTCCAGGGGGCCGCCTTTGTCGATGGCCGCCTGAGCGCCGGTTTTGCCGCCGCCCGGGTCAAGAACAACCTGGAGCTGCAGGCCGATGAGCAGCGCCAGGGGCGCCTGATCCGCGTCATCATGGCCAGCCTGGGCCACAACGAGACCTTTCGCTTCGGCGCCCTCCCGCACCGGGTCGCCGACCCCATCATCGCCCGCTACGAGCCGGGCATGACCTATGGCGATCATGTGGACGACCCCATAATGGGCTCGACCGGGCCGCGCTTCCGCACCGACGTCTCCATGACCATTTTCCTCAACTCGCCAGCAAGCTATGAGGGCGGCGAACTGGTGGTGCGCACCCCCTTTGGCGACCAGCAGGTCAAGCTGCCCGCCGGCGACGCCGTGGTCTATCCCTCCTCCAGCCTCCATCGGGTGGCCCCGGTCACCCGCGGCGTGCGCCTGGTGGCCCTGACCTGGATTCAGAGTTATGTCCGCGATGCCGCCCGCCGGGAGTTGCTCTATGAGCTCAATCTGGCTCGCGAGGCCCTCCTCAAGGCACAGCCGGGCACGGCCACCACCGGCTATCTGGACCGGTCTTATGCCAACCTGGTGCGCATGTGGGCGGAGGTCTAGCCGGCATGGCCGGGTCCAGCGGCGGGGGGCGGGGGCGATGAGGCTCTGGTTGGCCCTGCTGTTCGTCGTGGGGGTGGGGCTCTCGGGCTGTTGTAGCCGGCGTCCCGCCACCGAATTCAATCGCTTCGATGGCACGGCGAACCAGACCACTGGCTTTTGCGGCATCTTTGCCGGTTTCGGGACCACGGACGAGCCGGAGCGCTGGGGGGCCCTCTATACCCCCATCACGGTCGAGGAGTATGGCGAACTCCTCTGCGGCCGTCTCGACCCGGCGGACTATGCCACCTGCGTCAACCGCACCTGGGACCAGTATCGCCAGGCCCAACGCCAGCCGGACCTGCCCGGGGAGTCCACCTCGGGCCCCTTCGCCGTGGTGGTCGGCAACGAGATCCTGCTCGGCACCTACTGGTCACAGCCCTTCGCCGCCCACTTTCGGGTGAGCAACGAACGCCTCGTCTGCCAGGGTGGCTATGACGCCTTCTCGGGAGACGTCCAGGCCATCTTCCAGGTCCGCTGCAACAATGGCCTTAAGGGGAAGGCCCAGATAGTCCGCGACCGCAACGGTCGTAACGGCATCGGTGGCCTTTATATGGACGACGGTACCGTTGGCAAGATCGTCTTCGGCCCGGACACCCTGGGCGCGGCGCGCAACCCTGCTCCAACGCCCTAACCCATGGCCCGGATGGCCGCTCTCCGCGCATCCCCCCCCAGCCTCAATGCCGCTGCTCGACTCCCTCCACGCTGGAGGCCGAGGCCATGTCCATGAGGCCGCGCATCAGTTCGGCGCGGTCCGCTAGCTGGATGGTCTCGATCAGGGCCTGCTTGTCCTCCGGTGGCAAGGGCAGGTGAGCGGTCAGGAGATTGATCAGATCCAGGTCCTCCATGGCCTTGAGGTCGTCCCAGGGGATCTCTACCCGCCGGGGGCGGACATAGGCGCGCAGGGAGGCGACAAACCGATCGCGGTTCACCAGGTGGCCGGCCTCCGGCAGAAAATCGTTCGCGAAACGGTTCCAGCCCGCGCGCACCCGGCGATAGCCCCGGGTCTCCTCCAGCTCGCCCTGGACCTCGAAGCGGCACACCCCCGTGAGGACGATGACGACGCGCCCGTCATTAGTCTCGCTGTAGGAGGTGACGCGCCCGGCGCAACCGACCCGGTGCAAGGCCGGGACCTCGACATCCTCCTGGCCGCTCAGGGGCTGGATCATGCCGATGAGGTGGTCCGTCGCCAGTACGTCCTGAATCATGTTGAGGTACTGCTGCTCATAGATATTGAGGGGGAGCTGGATCCCCGGCATGGCCACGGCCCCGGCGAGCGGGAAGACCGGCAATTCCGCAGGCAGGTCGGCGAACTTGGGCATGAAGGGTGAGGGCATGGCAATAACTCCGGGGCCGGTCAGGGGCGGGTGACAAAGACGCGCGCCATGCCGGGGTCCAGTTCGAAATCAAAGGGGGTCGGCAGAAAGTCCATGGCCCACTCGGGCGAGACGTCGAGTAGGGGCGGTGGGGCCTGCACCAGCCGATAGAGGTCGTCGCAATGAAAGTGCTGGCGGTTCCAGGGGTCCTTGTTCAACACCAGCAGCGCCTGACCATGGCCCTGGGTGGAGGCCTGCCACAGCAGCAGGACGGCGGGGTTGGGGGAATCCAGGCGCTGCATCAGCCCCTCCTCGCGAAAGACGGGGTAGGCCGCCTTGATGCCATTGACGGCGGAAATGAAGGCAGTCAAATCCGCCCCGGGCGACTCCCAGTCCTCCGGCCGGGTCTTGACCACATGCAGCGGACGCTGAAAGCCAAACTCATAGCCCATGGGCATCAGGACCCCGGCGGAGAAGAGGGCGGTGAAGAGGTAGCGCTGCTTGAGGGCATTCACATTGTGCCCCGACTCCGCGAAGAGGCGCGGCGTGTCATGGCTCTCCGGGAAGCCAATGGAGGGGGCGATCTGGCGCGTCAGCTCGTATTGCTCCAGCAGCCACGGGCTGGAAAAGTCCCACCACTTGGCGCTATTGAAGATGGCGTCGAAACCCGCCGCGGCGGTCTGGCGCGTCTGGTCCGGTGAGCAGCCCAGGGTCTCGGCGATAAAGACCACGTTGGCATGCTGGCGCCGGGTGTCCTTGATCAGCCGCCGCCAGAAGTCCGACGGGATCTGATAGGCCGCGTCGCAGCGGAAGCCCGCGAAGCCCAGCTCGATCAGGTGCGCCACCAGCTTGCCGGCGTAGTCCCGCAGCCCTTTGGCATCCGCCGAATGGCTATGATCGAATTGGGCCAGATCCTCCCAGACCACCTTGCGACCGTCCTCCTCCAGACAGAAGGGGTGGGCGATGCGTCCCCCCTCGCGCTTGAACCAGTCCGGGTTCGTCTGGGTCAGGGGCGAATCCACGGCACAATGATTGATGACCAGGTCGATCATGAGGCGCAGCCCCAGTCCCTCCGCCACCTTGATCATGTCCTTGACCTGGGTCTCGGGCCGCTTGCGCGACCCCGGGGCCAGCAGCGCCGGGTTGACCCCGAAATAGTCGCTGATCGAATAGAGGCTACCCGACCGTCCGGGCGGCTGGATCGGGTTCACGAAGATCCAGTCGAAGCCCATGGCCGCCGCGCGCTCCAGATGGGGCGTCCAATTAGCGAGGGGTCCCGCCAGCAGGGGGAAGAGATTATAGATTTTCATGCTTATCCAAAAGGTCGAATCCGGGGGTCGTCAGTGCTGGGCGCCCTGGGCAAAACCGCTAATCGCGGTCCAGGTCAGCCAGTGCGCATCATATGCGCATCCGGGGGCGCGAGTGGTAGCGGGACCTGAACATCCGGACCAGCCAGGGCTGGCGCGGCAGCGACGCTCAAGACTCTACATAGAGCCGATGGCGGGGATTCACCAGGATGAGGGAGAAACAGGAGTGAGGATTAGGGTGACGGAGAATTTCGCGACGCCGCCTGCCAGGCCGCAAGCAGGGCCGCGACCCGGAAAATGACGTGCCAGGGCGAGCGCGCATAAATCACCTACCAAACACGACATTGGCGCGGTAGTCGTCGTTCCAGGCGGCCTTGCGGCGTTTCTGGGAGAGTCGCAGCTTTGAGGTCTCCTGCTCAAAGAGATTCATGGCCAGGTGCCGGATCGTAGTCATGATCGCGGGGGCGTGGCCCTTGCGGATGCGGCTGGCGTCCTCGTCAAACAGCACGCCCAGGCGCCAGTGCAGGCGGTTTTCCACGCCCCAGGGCCGCGCACGGCGTCGGCGTAGCGCTTGGCGTGGGCGGGGATCGAGTTGATGAAGTAGCGTTGCTCCACGGTCTCGGTGGTCCCGATGAGGCAGCGCCGCTCGACCATCCCGATGCTACGCAAGCCCGCCCACCGGGGTTATCGGGCTGGGTGCGTAAGTCCTCCGTGATCCAGTAACGGCGCACCTCCAGGCGACCATGGTCCTTGTCGATCTCCTCGTGGGCCTCGTGGGCCACGGCGGCGAACTCCGCGGCCAGGGCGACTTGGAAAAAGTCCTCGACGCTTTCCTGCAGGGCGCTCTGATTGCCTTTGAGGCCAAGGACATAGTCGCCACCCTGGGCGACGACCTGCGCGGCGATGGCACGTTGGCAGCCCATGGCATCAATGGTCACCATGGCTCCTTTGAGTTCCAGCAGTTCCAACAGCTTGGGGATCGCGGTGATCTCGTTGGATTTCTCCTAGGTGGCTTCCTGCCCCAACACCAAGCGGTTGCGGCAGGCCCAGGCACTGACCATGTGCAGCGGGCGCCGCCCACGCGCGCGGTCCTGCGAGCCACGCGCCGTCTTGCCGTCCACCGCAATGATCTCGCCCCCCGTAGCGCCCGCCACGGCCAGTGTCCAACTGCGGAAACACTCCCCATAGCCCTTCGGCGTGAGGCGCGAAATAACGTTCGCGATGCAGTCATGCGAGGGCACACCATTGTCAAAGCGCCCGAACTGGCGCAGCCAGTCCAGTTTCTCGCGACCAAACTCCTCGATCGACTCCCAGCCATCCGCCCCGCTCACCACGGCGCAAACCGCCAGCAAGACAATATCCAGCAAGGCGTGACGCCGGTTGCGCTCGACCCGAGGGTCTTGCAGGGAGGAAAAATGCTCAAGCAGGCTCGCAGACACGAGAGACTCCTCACCAGGTTTCTCTCTATTTTGCCGTAACTTCTCGCAGAAAATGAAATTTATGCGCGCTCGCCCTGCTGGCCACCCATGAAAGCGCCCACGCGGGGGGGCAAAGCAGATAGAATGCCGTGATTTTCAGCGGTTGAGGGCAAGCCCATGTTTGACCAGTCCATGCGGATCGAGGGTTACGACGACGAGCTTTGGGCGGCGATCCAGAATGAGGAGCGCCGCCAGGAGGAGCATGTCGAGCTGATCGCCTCCGAAAATTACACCAGCCCGCGGGTGATGCAGGCCCAGGGTTCCGTCCTGACGAATAAGTATGCCGAGGGCTATCCGGGCAAACGCTATTACGGTGGCTGCGAGTTCGTCGATATCGCCGAGCAGTTGGCCATCGACCGCGCCAAGGCCCTCTTCGGTGCCGCCTTCGCCAATGTGCAGCCCCACTCGGGTTCCCAGGCCAACGCGGCCGTCTATATGGCCCTGTGCGAGCCGGGCGACGTAGTGCTGGGCATGAGCCTGGCCCACGGGGGCCACCTGACCCATGGCGCCAAGCCCAACTTCTCCGGCAAGCTCTACCAGGCCTTCCAGTACGGCCTCGACCCGGCGACGGGCGAGATCGACTATGCCGAAGTGGAGCGCCTCGCCCGGGAGCACCGGCCAAAAATGATCGTCGCCGGCTTCTCCGCCTATTCGCGGATCATCGACTGGCAGCGCTTCCGGGACATCGCCGACGCGGTGGGCGCCTATCTGCTGGTCGATATGGCCCACGTGGCGGGTCTGGTGGCGGCGGGCCTCTACCCCAGCCCGGTCCAGATCGCCGACGTGACCACGACCACCACCCACAAGACGCTGCGCGGTCCCCGCGGCGGCCTCATCCTGGCCAAGGCCAATCCCGAGATCGAGAAGAAACTCAACTCCCTGGTCTTCCCCGGCACCCAGGGCGGACCCCTGATGCATGTCATCGCCGCCAAGGCGGTCGCCTTCAAGGAGGCCATGGAGCCCGACTTCCAGGACTATCAGCGCCAGGTGCTGGCCAATGCCCGCGCCATGGCCCAGGTCTTCCTCGACCGGGGCTACGAAGTCGTCTCCGGTGGCACCGACGATCACCTCTTCCTGGTCAGCTTCATCGCCCAGGGCTTGACCGGCAAGGCGGTCGATGCCTGGCTGGGCGCGGCCAATATCACGGTCAACAAGAATGCCGTGCCCAACGATCCCCAGTCGCCCTTCGTGACCAGCGGCATCCGCGTCGGTACGCCGGCCCTGACGACCCGCGGGTGTGGCGAGGCCGAGGCGCGGGCCCTCGCCGGCTGGATGTGCGATCTGATCGATGCCCGGGGCGACCAGGCCCATATCGACGCGGTCAAGGCCCGGGTTCTGGACCTCTGTGCTCGCTTCCCGGTCTATCGGCACGCGGCGGGCTGATCCCGGCCCCGGATCTGGCCCCGTCCTAGACCCAGCTCAGACCCGGGATCCGGATGCGCTGTCCCTTTTGTGGTGCCCAGGACACCAAGGTCGTCGATTCCCGGCTCTCCGGGGACGGCGACCAGGTGCGCCGGCGCCGGGAGTGCCTGGTCTGCAAGGAGCGCTTTACCACCTACGAATCGGCGGAGCTGAACCTGCCCCGCGTCATCAAGCGTGATGGCACCCGGGTGCCCTTTGATGGCCGCAAGGTGCGCTCGGGCATGATGCGCGCCCTGGAAAAGCGGCCCGTGAGTACCGGGGAGATCGAGGACGCCCTGGCGCGCCTGACCCGGCGGCTCATCTCCAGTGGGGAGGGCGAGGTCTCGGCGCGCCTGATCGGCGAGCTGGTCATGGAGGAACTGCGCCATCTGGACCAGGTCGCCTATGTCCGCTTTGCCTCCGTCTATCGCAAGTTCGAGGATGTGCGGGCCTTCCGCGATGAGATCGATCGCCTCGAACGTCAGCCCGGGCCCGAGGCCAAGCGCCAGCAGCTCGACCTCCTGGCGAACCTGGACCCCAAGCCATGAAGGATCCTATCCGTGACCGGGTCCACATGGCCCGCGCCATCCGCCTGGCGGTGCTGGGCCTCTATACCGCCGAGCCCAATCCTCGCGTCGGCTGTGTCCTGGTCCGGGACGGCGAGGTGGTGGGCGAGGGTTGGCACCAGCGCACCGGCGGGCCTCACGCCGAACGCCTGGCCCTGGCCATGGCGGGGGAGCGGGCGCGGGGGGCGACCGCCTTTGTCAGCCTGGAGCCCTGCTGCCACCACGGCAAGACGCCTCCCTGTACCGATGGCCTGATCGCCGCCGGGGTGACGCGGGTGGTGGCGGCCATGTGCGACCCCAATCCCCTGGTCGCCGGCGCGGGCCTGGCGCGACTGCGGGCCCAGGGCATCGAGGTCGAGGTGGGGCTCCTGGAGGAGGAGGCGCGACGACTCAATCCGGGCTTTATCAAGCGGATGGAACAGGGGCTGCCCTATGTGCGCTGCAAGCTGGCCGCCAGCCTGGACGGCCGCACCGCCATGGCCAGCGGCGAGAGCCAGTGGATCACCTCCGAGACCGCGCGGCGGGATGCCCAGTTCCTGCGCGCCCGCAGCGCCGCTATCCTGACGGGGGTGGGGACCCTGCTGGCGGACGATCCCTCCCTGAACGTGCGCCTGACGGCCGCCGAGTTGCCCGGTGTCGCTCCGGATAGCCAGGTCCATCAGCCGGTGCGGGTGGTGGTCGATAGCCGGCTGCGGACGCCGCCGACGGCGCGGCTGCTGACTCTGCCGGGGAGGACCCTCATCGCCTGCCTGGATTCCGAGTCCGGCCGCGCCGCGCACCTGGAGGCCGCCGGCGCCCAGGTGCTGGTGACACCGCCGGGGCCGGGGGGGGTTGACCTGGCCTTTCTGCTGCGCTACCTAGCGCGCCAGGAGATTAACGAGGTGCTGATCGAGGCCGGTGCCACCCTGGCCGGCGCCGCCCTCCAGGCCGGTCTGGTGGATGAGTGGGTGCTCTATCTCGCCCCGCACCTCATGGGCGACGCCGGTCGGGGGCTCTGCCATCTGCCGGGCCTGGAGCTTATGAGGGATCGGCTGCCGCTGGTGATCCGGGATGTCCGCATGGTCGGGCCTGACCTGAGGGTGACCGCCATGCCGCCCGGCCCCAGGGGCTAGCGATTCCAGCTCCCAGCCCCTTGGGCCTGCGCCCCTTCCTGGCCGAATTCTGGCGTTTCGACCGCCGGGCGGCCCTCATCACTCTGGGCTTGAACCTGGCCGGCGCCCTGCTGGAGGGGCTGGGGCTCATGCTGCTCCTGCCCCTCCTGACCCTGGCGGGCGTCCTCGGCGGTGCCCCGGGGGCGGCCCCGCCCCTGGCCCTGCCCGCCGGGTTGACGCAACTGCTGGACGGCATCCCGACCGAACGCAAGCTGTTGCTCATGCTGGGTCTCTTCGTCAGTCTCATCGCCCTGCAATCTGCGGTGGCCCTGCTGCGGGAGCGGCGTTCCCAGCGGCTGCAACTGCGCTTCGTCGATCACCTGCGGGATACCCTCTTCGGCGCCCTGGCCGGGGCCCGCTGGAGTTTCCTGGCCCAGCATCACAGCAGTGACTTCCTGAGCGTTCTGACCACGGATGTCAGCCGGGTGGGCGTGGGCACCATCTTCCTGTTGCAGTTGTTTACCCAGTTGGCGATCTTCCCGGTGTATCTGGCCCTGGCCTTCGCCCTGTCGCCGCCTGTCACCGGCCTGGCCCTGGTGACGGGGGCCGCCCTCTGGTGGCTGCTGCGCAAGTCCCGGGATGCCGCCAAACAGAGTGGTCAGGTCCTGAGCCAGGCCAACCGTAACCTGGTCAACGAGGTCCAGGAGTTCCTCGGCGCCCTCAAGCTCATCAAGATCCATGGCGAGGAGGCCGGCTACCAACGCCAGTTCGCCCAGGTGGTCGCCCACCTGCGGGAGCAGCAGTTGGGCTTCAATCGAGTCCGGACCCGCTCGCAGATGGCCTTTCGCATCGGCGGGGCCCTGGCGCTGGCCACCCTGACCTATGCCGCCCTGGTCTGGGTCCAGTTGCCGGCGGCCAGCCTCCTGGTGTTGATCGCCATCTTCGCCCGCATGCTGCCACAGGTCTCCAGCCTCCATCAGGGCTTGCAGCAACTCTGGCACATGACCCCGGCCTTCGAAAGCTGGCAACAGTGGGTCCGCCGCTGCCGGGCGGAGCGGGATCGGGATAATGGCTGTGAGCCGGGTGGCCCTGGCCCGGGCGGCCTCCTGCTGGCGGAGGGTCTGCGCTTGTGGGAGGTGACCTATCGCCACCCCCAGGGCAACCAGACCTTTGTCATTCCCGACCTCTTCATCCCGGCCCGCCGCACCACGGCCCTCATCGGCCCGACCGGCTCGGGCAAGACCACCCTCCTCGATCTGCTGAGCGGTCTGAACGCGCCCCAGGCTGGCACGATCCAGGTCGATGGCCGGCCCTTGCGGGTGGATGCCCACTGGCGGCGGCGCATTGCCTACATCCCCCAGGAGACCGCCATCCTTGACGGCACCCTCCGCGCCAATCTGACCTGGGGCGCGGTGACCGCCGAGGATGACCGGCTGCTGGCGGCCCTGGACAGCGCCGCCGCCGGTGCCTTCGTCCGGGCACTGCCCCAGGGCCTGGATACCTGGGTGGGGGAGCGCGGCGTCCGCCTCTCCGGTGGCGAGAAGCAACGCCTGGCCCTGGCCCGGGCCCTGTTGCGGGAGCCTGAACTGCTGATCCTCGACGAGGCCACCAGCGCCCTGGATCGGGAGCATCAGCAGATCGTCCTGGAGGCCCTGCGCCGGCTGCACGGCCGCATGACGGTGCTCATCGTCACTCACCGTTATGAGGAAATCCGCGATCTGCTGGATGGGGTGGTGCGGATCGAGGCGGGGCGGGTGGGGGGGTGGGAGGGAGTGGCTTGAGGTCGGACGAACAGTGCGAGAAGTGGGCGTGGGGCGGGGGGAATGCCGGCTCATGCCGGTCGAAGTAGCTACAAGAGTTTGACCAGGGCCGCAATCGCCCCGACTTGCGCGAGCATCAGCGGGATGAGCCACAGCAAGAGGCTGTTGCGGCTGCGCTCGATCTGGAGTGTCAGGTCCCCCCGAACTTGGGCGATCTCCTTCTGCAGCCGCAACTCGACCTCTCTGATATCCCCGCGTAACTGTTCGATATCGGTCTTGACCTCGCCACGCAACTGCTCGATTTCTTTCTGCAGCCGCAACTCGACCCCTCGGATATCGCCACGCAACTGCTCGATGTCGGTCTTGACCTCGCCGCGTAACTGCTCAATGTCGGTCTTGACCTCGCCACGCAATTGCTCGATTTCTTTCAGAAGCCGCAATTCCGTTTCGCGCAGGTGCTGCTGGGTCGCCAGATCCGGCAGGTGAGGGTAGCGCTCATCCAGGCGCTCGAAGGCCTCGGCGATGAGGCGCGCCCGGGCGCGGTCGTCCGGCGCGCTGGCCAGGGCTTCATAGAGTTCGACGACGGTGCCCATGGGATTGATCCCTCCGGGGAAGGCCTGAAAGATTTTTTAATCATACCGCCCGACCGCCAACATCGCCATGGGCACCGCCGGCCCCGATTGCTGGCGATTGGGCCGCTGGGGCGCTAAGATTCCAGGCACTTATCGGCAATCCAAGTTTACGAGCATGTTTACAGGCATCATCCAGGCTATCGGCGCGGTCCATTCCATCGAATCCCGGGGCGGGGACGCCCGCCTCACCCTGGCCACCGGCAAGCTGCCCCTGGGCGAGGTGGTGCTGGGGGATAGCATCGCCGTCAATGGGGTCTGTCTCACCGCCGTCGCCCTCGATGGGGCGCGCTTCGCGGCGGATGTGTCCCGGGAGACCCTGTCCCTGACCACCCTCGGCGAGCTGCGGCCGGGCAGTCGGGTCAACCTCGAAAAGGCCCTGACCCTGTCTACGCCCCTGGGGGGGCACATGGTCAGCGGCCATGTCGATGGGTTCGGCGAGGTGCTGGAGCGGCGCCAGGATGGGCGCTCCTGGCGTTTCCGGATTCAGGCCCCGGCGGGGTTGGCGCGCTACATCGCTCAGAAGGGCTCCATCTGTGTCGATGGCACCAGCCTGACGGTCAACGCCGTCCAGGGGGCCATCTTTGAACTGAATATCGTCCCCCACACCCTGACCGAGACCCTGTTCGGCGACTACCAGACCGGGACCCGGGTCAACCTGGAGGTGGATCTGGTGGCCCGCTATCTGGAACGGCTGATCCTGGGAGACAGGGCCGCGTTGCCAGGTGCCACGGCCATTACCCCCGCCTTTCTGGCCGAGCACGGCTTTCTGCGTTCCAACCTTTCAGACCCCTCTCCCTAACCCTCCCCCGTAAGGGAGGAGGGAACCAGAAAATCAATGGCTGGAGCTGCTGAACCCAACCCATGTGGCCGGGGGAACTGAACGCTTACTCTGCGTTAAGCCCCCCGGGAAGCCATTGTTCCAGGGCCGTGACCAGGATCTGGCCGCCGGTTTCGCGCCATCTCACCTCCAAGTCGTAGAGCCGCATGGCGAAGGCCTGGCGCTCTGGATAGCGGTCCAGATAGCCGGGGCGCGGGTCCTGACGCAGGACCTGGGTGATGAGCTCGGACAGGCGGCGATGGCCGTCTGGGTCTAGCGCGCGCAGTTGCTCCTGGGCCTGGGGGCTAAAGGTCACGCCGCGGGTGAGAGCGGGCGGCGCGGGGACGAAGCCGGAACTGGCCTGAGGCAGGGCGTCGGCATAAGGGACATAGGGTTTGACGTCCAGTACGGGCGTGCCGTCCAGCAGATCCACCCCGCCCAGGCGCAGAGCGAGCCCCGCCCCGTCCTGGTCGAAGCCGAGGAAGGCCACGGCGGAGAGGCCGATGGGGTTGGGCCGGTGCGGCGAGCGGCTGGCGAAGACCCCGACCTTGCGCCGGCCGCCCAGCTTGGGGGGTCTCACCGTGGGGCGCCACCCCTCGGCGAGGGCCTCGTGGAAGATGAAGATGAGCCAGAGATGACTGAAGCCTGTCAGGCCGGCAAAGGCCTCCGGGCGCGCAAACTCCGCGAACAGCTCCAGCCGTGCCTCCGCCGCCGTTACCAGGCCCGCTTGACGGGGGATGCCAAACTTGCCGGTGTAACAGGAGCGGACCAGGCCGATGGGGCTCAAGGCATAGGTTTGGGTGGGGGACAGGAGGGGAGGGGGCATGGATCGGGGAGGGGTTGGCGTTGCCGGTTGCTTGCCAGCCAGGCGACAGGGTCAATTAGGCGGAGGTTCCAGCAGGGGCACGGCATCGGATTCGGGGCCGACGGCGCTTTGGAAACGCTCGACGGCCTCGGCGGCCATGTCGGGCTCGCCAAAGCGGGCGATGTGGTAGAGGGCCTCGCCCTCGTTCACCAGGGGCAGGTTGACCTTGCCGATGATGATGCCGGCGGTGGGCGACTCCACCGCTATCTCGTTGTCGCCCAGGGGATCGGCAATCCAGCCCAGATTCCCACCCTTCTCGACCCGGGTCCCCAAGGGCAGGGGGACGCGCAGGATGCCGCTCTGGGGGGCGCGCACCCATTGACTGGAGGTGGCGATGACGGGTTCGAGCTGGCCCGGGCCGACCCGCGAGGACCGCTTGGCTCCGCCCAGCATCCCCAGGGCGCGAAGCACGCCCAGGACGCCGCGGACGCCGGCGCGGATCGCCAGTTCGCTGAAGCGCAGGGCCTCGCCACCCTCATAGACGAGCACGGGTACCCCCAGGTTGGCGGCGGCCTCGCGCAGGGAGCCGTCCCGGAGGTCGGCATTGAGGATGACCGGGCTGCCAAAGGCCTTGGCTAGGCCTTCCACCTGGCCGCTCTCGTCGAAGCTAGCGCGGATCTGGGGCAGATTCTCGCGATGCACGGCCCCAGTGTGCAGGTCGATGCCAAAGTCGGCCTTGGCGACGATCTCCTCCAGGAAGGCGTTGGCCAGACGCGCGGCCAGGGAGCCCTTCTCGGAGCCGGGAAAGCAGCGGTTGAGGTCGCGCCGGTCCGGCAGGTAACGGGACTGGCGCACAAAACCATAGACATTGACCACGGGCACCAGGATCAGGGTGCCGCGCAGGCGCAGCAGGGCTGGTGCCTGGCGCAAGCGCCGGACGATCTCGACCCCATTGATCTCGTCCCCATGCACCGCGGCGCAGACGAAGAGGCAGGGGCCATCGCGCCGGCCGCGCGTGACCTGGGCGGACAGCACCACGGGTGTGTGGGTGTAGAGCAGCGGCAGGCGCAGTTCCACCAGTCGCTGGCTGTTGGGTGGAATATCGACGCCACCGATCTGGAGCTTGGTACTCACCCCTGGCCCCGGGTCCGTGTCCGTCCGAGGGAGGCGTTGCGTTCGATGAAGCTAATGATGGTGCCGGCGATGTCCTTGCCCGTCGCGCCCTCGATGCCCTCCAACCCGGGGGAGGAATTGACCTCCATGACCACGGGCCCATGGTTGGCGCGCAGTATGTCCACGCCGGCCACGTTCAGTCCCAGGATGCGGGCGGCGCGCACCGCCGTGGAACGCTCCTCCGGGGTGATGCGGATCAGGCTGGCGGAGCCGCCGCGATGCAGGTTGGAGCGAAACTCGCCCGGCTTGGCCTGGCGCTTCATGCTCGCCACCACTTTGTCACCGATGACGAAGCAGCGGATGTCGGCGCCACCCGCCTCGCGGATGTATTCCTGGGCCAGGATGTTGGCCTTGAGCCCCATGAAGGCCTCGATGACGCTCTCGGCCGCCTGTTGGGTCTCGGTCAGGACCACGCCGATGCCCTGGGTGCCTTCCAGCAACTTGATGACCAGGGGGGCCCCACCCAGCATCTTGATGAGGTCCTGGATATCATCCGGGGCGTGGGCGAAGCCGGTCACCGGCAGACCTATGCCCTTGCGGGACAGGAGTTGCAGGGAGCGTAGCTTGTCGCGGGCGCGGGTGATGGCGACGGATTCATTGAGGGTATAGGTGTCCAGCATCTCGAACTGGCGCAAGACGGCGGTGCCGTAAAAGGTCACCGAGGCACCAATGCGCGGGATGACGGCGTCATAGCGACCCAGTTCCTCCCCCTTCAGGTGGATGCTGGGCCGGTGCGAGGCGATGTTCATGTAGCAGCGCAGCACGTCGATGACGCGGGCCTCGTGGCCCCGCTGGGTAGCGGCCTCCACCAGCCGTCGGGTCGAGTAGAGCCGCGGATTGCGCGAAAGGATGGCGATTTTCATCTCTGCGTAGGTTCACCTGTGACCAAGGGGGGGTAAAGGCGTTTCAGATTTGGCTTGCGACCCAGGAGGTAAGAGGCCTGGGGGTCAACCCGCAGTCGCCCACTCATGGCACTGCGTCCCAACAGCATGCGAAAGAGCATGGAATCCCGGTCCGTGAGGGTCAGTTCCAGGGTCCATTCGTCCTCGCCGAGCCTCGCGGGGGTGGCGATCACCCAGCGGGTCTCCCGGTGACCGCCGGAATCACTCACCAGCCGCTGATCCAGGATCTCGGCGGTGCAGACCACCGTCAGTCGCTGGCGTCGCTGGAGGGGCCGGACCCCAAAGCGGATCAGGCTTTTATTGTTTTCGCGGTAAGGCTCGGTGAAGAAGGCATGCAGGGCCGAGGTCCGCGCCCCGGTGTCTAGCTTGGCCTTGATGGCGGGTATGCCCAGTGCCGGCAGCGTGAGCCACTCCCGCCAGCCGGCGAGGGTCTTTTCCTGGGGGGCATGGATCATGGACATGGGTTTCTGGCGTGATCGGGGCCTGGGGGTGGAGGAGGGAGGGCCGAGCGGGGCCACGGCTAGCGGGATCGGGGCGGGGGCGTGCCAACCCGAGGGAAGGTGATCCTAGGACATGTGGGGCGCTGGCGCCAGTATTTGCTTGGTTGCTGGGCCCCGCCGGCACCCAGGCGCCCGACCGGGGGGCGCTTGAGGGGCAAGGGGTGGGCGGGCCGCGACCAGGATCTCCCGGCACCCGGGACCCCTGGCCGGGGCGGCGCGCGGCTGGTCTGACTTCAGCTAAAGCCCTTCAGGACGGCCTGGGTCTCCGCCGCGGGCAGGCGTGGGCCATAGCTGGCGACCAGACGGGCGGCGGCCGCGGCGGCCAGATGACCGGCGCCGCGATGATCCCAGCCCTGGGTGAGGGCGTAGAGGCAGGCCCCGGCGAACATGTCGCCGGCGCCGACCGTGTCCAGGGCCTGGGTCTTGACGGGGGGGATCTCGATCAACTCCTGCCCGTCAAAGATCAGGGCGCCCTGGGGGCCCAGGGTGAGGGCAAACTCCCGGCCGATGGTCTTGAGGTAATCAATGGCTCCATGCAGGTCGCTGGTCTTGGCCATCCCCTTGGCCTCCGCCTCGTTGGCGAAGACCAGGTCCACCCCGGGGCCGATCATGGCCATCAGGCCAGGCTGGAAGTGGGTAACCATGTTGGGATCGGAGAGGGAGATGGCGGTCTTGACCCCGGCGGCCTGGGCGATCTCCCGGCCCCGGATGGCGGCGGCGCGGGCACCCTCGGAGGTGACCAGATAGCCTTCCGTATAGTAGTAGTCCGCCTGGAGGATAGCCTCCGGGACCAGTTCACGGTCGGTGAATTCGCCGCTGATGCCCAGGTAGGTCAGCATGGTCCGGTCCGAGTCGGGAGTGACCAGCACGACGCAACGGCCCGTGTCGCCCTCCTCGCGTTCGCCATGACGGTTGGTGGCGACACCGTTGGCGATGAGATCGTCCAGGTAGAAGTGGCCCAGGGGGTCGTTGGCGACCTTGCAGGAGTAGAAGGCCCGGCCGCCGAGTTGGCTGACGGCGATAATGGAGTTGGCGGCGGAGCCACCGGAGCCCTTTTGATGGGGGCGGTCCGCCAGGTGGGCCATGATTTCACTCTGGTGGTCCTGGCCCACCAGGGTCATGACGCCCTTGTCCAGGCGCAGGGTTTCGAGGTCCTCGAGTTCGACCTCGTATTCCATGTCCACCAGGGCGTTGCCAATGCCGTAAACGTGATATCTGTCCATGCGGGGTCCGGGGTCGGGTGAAAAAGGGGGGCATTGTAGCCTTGCCGGGGATAACGAGAAAGAATCGCCGGAATTTTCCGGATTGACCTTACCCCGCATGGCCGAGCCAAGGGGTGGTGCCCCCAGGCCGGGCGTGGCTGCAAGCCTTTATACCCAGCGGAGTCAGGCCGCGGCGGGTGGCGGGAGGGCCGTCACGCGGCCCCGGATAGCGATAACTCAGGGGTGTTGGGTGTATGAGGCTGCGTCCCAGGATTGACGGGATCGCACAGGCCCTTGGCCCAGTCCTCCATGGCGGCGTTGGCCACGGGCATGGGGGGCTCCAGGAAGGTGATGACAAACCCCTTGCGCGTCTGGGCCACGCCAATGGAACGCGGGCGAACGGCCAGCATGGCGGGGTCCGGCAGGCTGATGCCGAAACAGAAGATCAGAAGCTTGGCGGCCAGAATGTCATCGCCGATTTGGCCCTCGGGCAGGGCTCGGGTGTGGGCATGGTGGTCAAACTCCGCGATGAAGTGGGCGGTCCGGTGTTCCTCGATGCACTGTCTGAAGTAGGCGATGATTTCATCCACCGAGCGGTAGCGGGTCTCCCCGGGCTCGATCTCAAGACTGAAGGTGCTATAGGACGCCTGTGACAGGGTTTGTTTCACGGCTGGCCTCTTCCCTAGTGATTGTGATTGAACGGTTCCCGGGCCTCCCGGCGGGGCCGGCACTATCCTGCTTAAACTCTCCGCCCGGGCTCTCTAGTGTGCCGGCACGCAGATCTGGCCCTCCCGGACGGCGTAGGCCGTGCGATAGAGCAGATAGACCACCACCAGGCTAACCAGGCTCAAGAGCCCCCAGCCCAGGATGGCGAAGGCCAGGTTTTGGGTGAGCTGATACATGATGAAGGTGGCGGTGGTCATGGCGGCGAGGGGGAAGGAGTAGGCCCACCAGGACAGGAAGAATTCCAGGCGCAGAAACCGCCCTACCTGGACCGTCAGCAGCAGGGTCAGGAAGAGTCCCGCGTAATAGAGGATGCGAGCCAGAGCATCCAGGCCGCCGCTCAATTGCAGGTAGGCGATGAAGCCCACCGCCGGTGGGGCGATGAGGATGAAGAAGGTCGGCATCAGCCGGTCGGGCAGGGAGGGGTGAAAGATAAACCGCTGGAGAACGATGGCGAACAGCAGCAGCCAGAAAAGCAGGCCGATGGACAGGAAAAACCAGGAGGTCTCGATGAATCCCAAGCGGGCGCCGGCGATGGGCACCAGGACGTTGCCGACGACCGGGATGAACCAGGCGGGATTGACGTGGTGGACCTCGAACCGCTCATGGTGAATCCAGACATTCAGTACATAGAGGGTCAACAGGAGTTGCGACGTCGCGCCGATTACCCAAAGGACCAGCGCCAGGCCGGGCCAGTGCTCAAGGGTGGCGATGCCGAGCAACAGCAGGCTCATGGCGATGGTCGGGAAGAAATTGAGTTGAACGGGATGGGCCAGTTCCTTGAGGACCGCCTCGCGGTAGCGGATCAGCTTGGTGAGATAGAGCGACGCCAAAACCAGGAAGGCGAGGGCGGCGATCGCCAGCAGGATGCCGGCGATGGGCAGGCCGATCACCAGCACCTGCTCGGCCTTGTGCCAGGCAATGGAGAGCCCGGCCAGCCCCATGACCATGGAGAAGAAGGCGACGGGAAAGTGGGCCAGGCGGGGCAGGGGGGCGGGATTGGGCATCTTGTTCCGGAGGGATGGCGGTCGCGATGGGAGCCTAGACTAGGGCAGTGGTGCCCCCGGGGCATTGAAAAGGGTCAATTGGAAGCTGCTGCGATGGGGGAGTGGCGCATCGGCGGCTCGGGAGGAGGGCTCGGGAGCCCTTGGGGGGCAGGGATTTCCGACGATGCCGGGACTAACTTTCGAGGCAAGGCGGCCTTGGCGGTTGGTGCTGGAGGGTCCCTTAGTCGCCGCCGACCCGGTGGAGGTTGGGGATGTCGAGCAGGAAACGGTTGGCGCTGAGATCGACCAAGAGGCCTTGGCGTTTGAACTCGGCGATGGTGCGGCTGGTGGTTTCGGTGGTGATGCCGAGCATGGCCCCCATGTCCTCGCGGCCGAAGAGGTCGCACTCGCTGCTTTCGCGGTCGCGCACCAGCCGCAACAGCAGGCGGGCGACGCGTTGGCGGGCGGAGCCGGTCGAGAGTTCCGTGAGCCAGGCATCGGCCTCCGTGAGGGCACGTTGCCAGCGGGACATGAGTTCGGTGTGCAGCCGGGGGTTTTCGGCCCCCAGGGCCTTGACTACCCGTGCCGGGAAGCGGCAGACCTCGGTGGGCTGCAGGACCACGGCCTCGTGCTGATAGGGCGCCTCCAGGATGGCCTCCAGGCCCAGGACATCCGTGGCGCGGGCCAGGCGGACGATGCGCTGGCTGCCATCCGGCAGATACTGGACCAGCTTGAGGGCGCCGGTGCGCACCGTAAAGAGGTATTCCCCCCGGTCGCCGGCGTGGTAGAGGCAGGCCCCGGGCTTGAGGGAGAACTGGTCAATGGGGTCGTGGATCTTCTCGAAATCCGCTTCCGTCAGGCCCGCGAACAGGACCGTGTGCCGGAGGGAACAATTGCGGCAATCGGCCTCGCCGGACCAGGCCTCGCGCATTGTGACGTTTTTTACCATGGCGTTTATTCGGCGGCGTCTATCGAGTTCAGCGAAAGCAATTGGCCCAAGTTTAACCGAAAAAATGCGCGACCAAGGGGTGTAAGATTCTTCTTTTAACCATCTGGACGTGTGCGGGAGAGAAAGCCATGAGTGTCATCAATGCCTGGGCCGCCACCGCCGCCGGGGGCGCCTGTCAGCCCTTCGCCTATGATCCGGGCCCCTTGGGCGCGGATCAGGTCGAGATCGCCGTCGAGTATTGCGGCATCTGTCATTCCGACCTCTCGATGCTCCAGAATGACTGGGGCATCACCCGCTATCCCTTCGTGCCAGGGCACGAGGCGGTAGGGCGCATTGTCGCGCTGGGGGACCAGGTCGCCGGCTTGGCCTTGGGACAGCGCGTCGGCATCGGCTGGACGGCGCGTAGCTGCATGCACTGTCAGACCTGCCTGTCCGGGGATCACCACCTCTGTGGGGACGCTCAGGGGACCATCGTCGGCCGTCATGGTGGTTTCGCGGACCGCCTGCGCAGCCACTGGGCCTGGGCGATCCCTTTGCCCGAGACCCTGGATGGGGCCGCCGCGGGCCCCCTGCTGTGCGGCGGCATTACCGTATTCGCCCCGCTCTTGATCCACGGCATCCCGCCGACGGCGCGGGTGGGTGTGATCGGCATTGGCGGCCTGGGCCACATGGCCCTGAAGTTTCTGCGGGCCTGGGGTTGTGAGGTCACCGCCTTCACCTCGAGCGAATCCAAGCGCGAGGAGGCCCTGGCTTTCGGCGCCCACCGAGTGGTCTCCAGCCAGGATAGCCACGCCCTACGCGCGATCGCCCGGTCCCTGGACCTGGTGATTGACACCGTCAACGTGCCCCTGGACTGGAAGGCCGTGATGGGGACCCTGGCGCCCAAGGGCCGTTTCCATCTGGTCGGCGCCCTCCTGGAGCCGATGCCCGTCAGTGCCATGTCCCTCCTGGGTGGCCAGCAGAATATTTCCGGCTCCCCCACCGGTTCCCCAAGCGCCATCGCCACCATGCTGAACTTCGCCGCCCGTCACCAGGTCCTGCCTCAGGTGGAACATTTTCCCATGAGCGCGGTGAACGAGGCCCTGGAGCATCTGCGCGCCGGCAAGGCGCGGTACCGGATCGTTCTGGACGCGGACTTCGCGGGCTAGGCGCCGGCCAGGCCCCGGACGCGGCACCAGGGCTCCGCGCCCGGGGCCTGGTGCCGCGTCCGGGTCGGCCTAGGCGCGGTCAGACCGCGGGGAGGCCGTAGGGCGGCTCCCGCAGTTTCAGCAGGGGCCCCGACTCCGCCAGGGCGACGCGGCCGTCCTCGAAGGCGGCGATCTCCACCACCAGGGAGACCTCGTAGCGGCCATCGCCGAGGGCAGCGGCCTCCAGGATGGTGCCGGCGGTCTGGGCGGAGTCGCTGATGGGCGAGAACACCTCGTCGCCGGGCCGGGGGGCCTGGTCCGTGGTCACCTCGCCCAGGTAGAGGCGGCGCTTGAGCTTACCCAGGTATTGCATGCGGGCCACGATCTCCTGCCCCGTGTAGCAACCCTTGGTGAAGCTGACACCATCGATGAGTTGCAGGTTGGCCATCTGGGGGACGAAGGCCTCGCGGGTCTCGGGATGGATGGTCGGGATGCCGGCGCGGATGTCGAGGAGAGTCCAGTGGGCGGCGTTGACGGGGGTCGCCGTGGCGGCGAGGGTATCCCAGAGAGGCATAATGGCGGTGACGGGTCCCAGTATCTGGAAGCGCGGGGTGGGGCCGGCCAGGCGGATCAGTGTCAGCTCGCCGTGACGGGTCAGATCGTTGGCCTGCTCGGGTAGGGCCGGGAACAGCGCCGCCAGGCTTTCCGGGGCCTGGTCGCCGCTCAGCCCCAGGGTGACGAAGTCGTCCGAGACATCGGTCAGCACCACCTTGGCGCGCAGGACATACATCCGCAGCCGTTTGAGCAGCATGTCAAGTTGCGGCTGCGGGAGTTGCAGATAGAGAGTCTCGTCCAGGCGCAGGACGCGGAAGTTGGCCAGCATGCGACCCTTGGGGGTGCAGTGGCTACTGAGTTGGGTGTGGGTGGTGGTGACAAGCCGGATGTCGTTGGTGAACTGGCCTTGCAGGAAGTGGGTGGCGTCCTCGCCCGTGACCGCGATCAGGCCCAGGTGGCTTAAATCACAGAGGGCGAGGGCAACGTCGGGTGGGGCCTCGGGAAACCGGGCCTGGCTCAGGTCATCGATCCGGCCCGCGTGGGTCCGCAGAAAGTCTCGCCACTGTTCGTTCATAGTCATGGGGTCTCCGTCTCGATGGTGTCCGGGGCTGGTCGCAACCGGTATATCATAGCGAAGGGCAAGATTTTCCAATCCAACCGTGATGGCAACCTTAATTTGAGTATTCATCAAGCCAATCTCCGGGTCGATAGCCTGGTGCTCTATAAGGGCCATCCGGCTCGCGTCCTGAGCCTGGGCGATAAGATCGAGATCGGTCTCGACAAGGGCGAGATCAAGCGGGTACGCCTCAAGGACATCGATCTGCTGCACCCCGGTCCCTTGCGTCTTCTCAGCGAACTCGACCAGGCGGAGGGCGCCTTCGCGGAGGCTTGGGAGCTGCTGGAGGGCGGCACGACCCACTTGCGGGAGTTGGCGGAACTTCTCCATGGTGCCTTCACGCCGGCCTCTGCCTGGGCGGCCTGGCGGCTGGTGGCGGAAGGACTCTGGTTCACCGGGACCCCGGAGGAGATTCAGGCCCGTCCCCGCCAGCAGGTGGAGGCCGACCAGGCCCAGCGGGGCGCCAAGGAGACGGCGGCTCGGGATTGGGCGGACTTCCTGGCGCGCCTGACCGCCCGCCAGCTCCGGCCCGAGGACGCCGAGCGCCTGGCGGAGGTGGAGCGCCTGGCCTGGGGCCGGTCCGAACATAGCCGCATCCTCAAGGCCCTGGGGCATGCGGAAACGCCCGAGAACGCCCACCGTGCCCTGATTCAGTTCGGTTTCTGGACGCCGGAGCATAATCCCTATCCCGCCCGTCACGGCCTGCCCGAGGGTGATCCCCTCCTGCCGGTGGGGCAGCTCCCAGAGGAGGAGCGCCTGGATCTCACCCATCTCCCGGCCTTTGCCATCGACGACGAGGGTAACCAGGACCCGGACGATGCCCTGAGCCTGGAGGGCGACCGGCTCTGGGTCCATGTCGCTGACGTGGCCGCCCTCATCCCTCCCGACAGCGAGATGGACCGCGAGGCCCGCGCCCGGGGCGGGAACCAGTACCTGCCGGAGCGCATGGTGAACATGCTGCCCCTCGCCATCACCCAGCGGTTGGGTCTGGGCCTCCAGGAGACATCGCCGGCCCTCTCCTTTGGCTTGAGTTGCGATGAGGCGGGGGAGGTCAGGGACGTAACCATCCAGCGGACCTGGGTCAGGGTGGAGCGTCTAAGCTACGAAGTGGCCGAGGGCCGTCTCGACGCGTCGCCCTTCGCCGCCATGGAGGCCCTGGTCGAGCGCTTCCGTCATCGCCGTCAGGCCAACGACGCCGCCAGTATCGAGTTGCCGGAGGTGAGCCTGCGGGTGCGCGACGGCGAGGTGGTCATCCGGCCTCTGCCGCGGTTACGGAGCCGGGCGCTGGTCATGGACGCCATGCTCATGGCCGGGGAGGCCGTGGCGGCCTTTTGTCGCGATCAGGGCATCCCTATCCCCTATGTCACCCAGCCGGCCCCAGACAAGGTGGAGCAGCCCAGGGACCTGACGGGCATGTACGCCTACCGTCGCCGCTTCAAGCCCTCGCGTCTGGTGGGCGAGCCGGCGCCCCATTTCGGCCTGGGTCTGCCCATCTATACCCGTGCCACCAGTCCGCTGCGGCGCTATTCCGATCTCCTGGTACACCAGCAACTTCGCGCCTGGCTAAGGGGCGAGGCCCTGATCGAGGCCCAGGCGGTGGCGGCACGGGTGGGAGAGGCCGAGGCCGCTGCCACGGCCATACGCCGGAGCGAACGGCTATCCAATCAGCACTGGAAGCTGGTCTGGCTACGCGATCATCCCGACTGGTGGGGCGAGGCCCTGGTGGTAGACCGGGACGAACGTAAGCATGTCCTCTTGATTCCGGATCTGGCCCTGGAGACTCGGGTGCGCCTCCAGGGCGATCCCGCTCTCAATAGCCCGCTGCACGTCTCGCCCCGGGAGGTGGACCTGCCAGCGCTGGATTGCCGCTTCCGGGTCCGCGAGTAAAGACGTGACCCCGGTCTCGGCTTTGCCCCGTTTGGAAAATACCCGACAATAGTCCCTATCCCCGCGTCCACTTTTGGCGCGGCCCACGAGGCCAGCTCATGATCAAGCTTCCCTTCAGCCGTAAGACTCAGGATGAACACCAGGATCGGCCCAGCGTCGCCTTCGCCGCCTATGGCGCGGCGGAGCGGGAACGGCGGCGCGACACGGCCGAGGGCCTGGACGAGAAGCGCTTTCAGGCCGCCCTGGACCTGGCCCTGGAGCGGCTCCAGGCCCTGGAATCGGCGGGGGAGGGACGTTCATGATCATTCTGCGCATCAAGGCGGAGTGTCTGCATCGCTACCGGCGACTGCGCCTGACGGATCTTCCGGAGCGGGGCATCATTGCCCTCAGCGGTGACAATGAGAGTGGCAAGAGCGCCATCGGCGAGATTATTTGCTTCGCCCTCTTTGGCCGGACCTTCTCCCTCGCCGAGGACCGTATCGGCAAGCTGGTGCACTGGGGCGCGGGCGAAGGGGCGGTAACCCTGCGGTTTCGCGTTAAGGGCCGCAACTACGAGGTCAGTCGCCATCTCGCCCGGGATGGCGAGCAGTCGGCGCGCCTGATCCTGGTCGATGCCCCCGACGGGCCCCTGGCGCGGGCCACCGGGGTTACCGAGGCCGTCACCCGCCTGCTCGGTTATGGCTTTGACGATTTTGTCGAGACCTTCTACTTGGCCCAAAGGGAGATTGGTTCGCCCCATCCCCGCAGCCCCGCCGTGCGCGCCATGGTTGGTGCCGCGCCCCTGGAGGAATGCGCCAGCGGACTGGGGGAGGAGATTCGCCAGGCCGAGGCCACGTTGACCTCCCTGCACAAGCAGCAAGAGGCCCTGACGGAGGAGTTGGGGCGGCTTTCCCCCGAGGCGGGACGGGTGCAGGCCTTGGAACTCAACCTCGCGGAGATCGCCGAGCGGGAGAAGCGCCTGGCCGCGCGTTTGCCCGCCCTCCAGACCGCCAGCGACGAATACAGCCGAGCTTACCGCCGCCTCGGCTCTCACGGTGCCCGCCGCGCCCTGGCGGGTCTCCTCTCGAATATTGCCCTCCTGGCCGTCCTGGCGGTGGGGACAGTCTGGGGTTTGCTGCGCTTCCAGCCGGAGACCTGGCCCATCCCGGTGCTGCTGGCCTGGCTGGAGGGCTTGCTCGCCGAGACTGGGCTGGCCCCGCATATGGTCTTAATGACGGTCGAGGTGGTTCTCGGCGGGCTCTTGCTGCTGTTCTGGCTCTGGCTGGCCTTGCTGGCCCTGGGGATGCGCCGCCGCCGGTCCTGGGCACGGCGCCTGGCCCAGGAGTTGGATCGGCTGGACGCCCTTGAGCCCCTGCCGGCACGCCTGATCGGTGCCTTGGGTCAGGGGGGGGCGGACGAAGCGACCGGGGTCTTCATCGACCGGCCCGACGTGGAGCGCCGGGCCCGTCTGCGCCAGCGCATTCTCCTGCTGGAGGCCACGGCCCCGGAGGTGGCTAGCGCCCTGGAGCATGAGGCCGTCTGGATCAAGCGCGATCTCGCCCGGCTCGCCGCCTTGAAGGCCTCCGTGGAGGCGGGGCTGGAGCGGCTGCGGGCCGACGGCCTGCGCCACCGCGACCTGACGCGGGAGTTGACGGAAATCCGCAAGCGCATCGCCCTGGACAACGACTGGATCGCCATCCGGCGGCTGGCCAAGGAACTCCTGGATGGGGCGGCCCGCGACCTGTCGCGGCGTTTCAGCGAAGGATTGCGCGACATGGTGAGTCATGCCCTGCCGCAGTTCACGGAGGGTCGCTACGAATTTCTGGAGGTGGACGAGGGGCTGCAGGTGCGGGTCTATTCGGGGGATAAGCGTAATCTGCTGGACCTGGACGAGATCTCCAATGGCACCCAGCGCCAGATTATGCTGGCCCTGCGCCTGGGCCTATCCCAAGAACTGGTGGCGCGGCTGGTGCGTGACGACCAGTTCGTTTTTCTCGATGAACCCTTTGCCTTTTTCGATAACCGCCGCATGCGCGGGGCCCTGAAGAATTTGTCGGAGCTGGGGGGGGACCTTACCCAGTACTGGATCGTCGCCCAGCGCTTTCCCCAGGATTCCCCCATCGGTCTGGAGATTGCCTGCGGGCAACACCCCGACACCTTGACGGTCGGTTTTCCAGAGACGCCTTGAGGGGACTGCCGTGGGGGGCCGGGCTGGCGGAGGTAAGATTTAGCGCGGCTTGTTCACCAAGCCGCGACGGGAGGAGGGGGGTAAATCCTGTCAGGAACGCCAGGTTCGAACCGGTCCCGTATCCAGATGGACGAAGCTGCTAGAGTTGCCGTAGTAGCCCACCCCACCCCGACTCAGGGCAATGGCACCTTCGCGCAGACTGGCATTGCCACAGCCTACGAAGCTGACATCCAGGGCCTGGCCCGTGATATGGAGGCTGTTGCGCGCGACCCGGCGGGAGGCCCTGCGAAGACTGGCGTTGGTTGCGGGTGAGCGATAGCCACTGTAGACATCAATCTCGCATTCCTGGCTGTCAACCCGGGTCTGCAAATCATAGATCAGGTCGAAAAGCTTGGGGTCCATGAAGGTGGTTTCATCGGTACGATGATCCCGCAGGAAGTGGTTGAGTTTGGCCAGGGCATCTCGCCGGTAGCTGTCGCCAACGCGGTAGGCGATGCGTAATTTTTCGTCGGTATGGACGTGGCGGAGGTTGAGGACGCGAGTATTTTCTCGGGCGTTAAACTTGGCGAAGGCGGGTGCCGTTGCTGCGGAAAGGGCTAGGCCGAGAAAATATCTCCGGTTCATGCAGTGACCCCCATCGTCGTCAGGTGAATGTGATGATGAGCACGATTATAAGAACAAAACCCGTTCATGCAACAAAAATATGATTATTTTCCGAGGCATGGCATTCGTGTCATTCATTCGATTTGTCGCCTGCTTGCGACGAACGGATGATTGAAAATCCGATTCCCGAATAATGGCCTCTGCGCCATGCAATCAGAAATATTCAACCAAGAGAGTAGGATGACAAAATGCCCAGGGGATGAATTTCTTGGGTGTCTTATTATTACCATATGTCGCATTTACGCAACTTTTCGGGGAAAAGTACTTAGGGGCCCGCGTGATTGCCACCATTTGTCTCCTAATTACTACCGCCATGGGCTTCTGAAGTGACCACCCCCATTGGCTTGGCCCAGACTTGCCGGCCGGGTTTGGGGGTAGATTTGGCGCTCGGGTAGGGTGTAGGATAATAAAGTCGCCGATCCTCGACTTGATCGCAATCCCTTGTTTAATTATGGAAAGTCACGAGGCGCCATGCGCGGACTCATCCTGCTCTTGCTGATTTTCCCCCTGCCTGGTGGGGCGGACGTCTATAAGTACGTCGATTCGGCAGGCAAGATCTATTTCACCGATTCCCCGCTTCAGGGTGACGATCTGAAGCTCGAGTGGAAACGGGATGCGAACAAAATCGCCACGGAGAAGAACGCCAAGGTGGTGGCCATGGGCCAGAGTCGTACCCTGGTCGAGCCGTCCCCGGTCAAGCTCTCCGCCCGCCGCGCCCGCTATGAGCGCGCTATCGAATTGATCGCGGGTCAGGAAAGGGTGAATTCGGAGCTCCTGCATGCCGTGGTGCGCGCCGAGTCGGCCTACAACGCCGGCGCTGTCTCTCCCGCTGGAGCCACCGGTCTCATGCAGTTGATGCCGGCCACCGCCGCCCGCTACCAGGTACAGAACATTGAGGACCCCACCGAGAATCTGCGGGGCGGCGCCAGGTATTTACGCGACTTGCTCAACCTGTTCGGAAACGATCTGCAACTGGCCTTGGCGGCGTACAATGCCGGCGAGAACGCCGTAGCGCAGTATGGCAATCGCATACCGCCCTATCCCGAGACCCAACGCTATGTGCGCAAGGTCCTCCAGTTTCTTTGGGCCGAACGTACTTCGGCCAATAAGGGCTGAACGGGACCGTCCCCACTCGACCGGGGTCCCTGTCGCCGCTCGGCCCTGCACCTTTAATCCTCGCCGATCACCCGCTCGTCCCGCGGAGTGGAGAGCAGCCTCTCCGCCTCCCCCATGCTCTTAGCGAAGATCATGCGATAGGCGGCGTCTCCGGATAGGGGGTGATCCTGGCGCAGGGCCCGTACCATTTCCTTGGCCTCCTGGTACGACTGCTGGGTGGCGATATGGGATAGGGACAGGGGTTTCTCGGTCTTCCGATAAATGAAGTAGGGCATGGCCAGGCACTCTTGATGGCAGGTGAAGAGGTGGAATTTTAGCCCATGGGGGCCGCGACCGCTGATCCGCCGATGTCGGCGGGATGGGGGTCGCGTGTGCCGGTGCCCTATGCAAGACTTGGGGAAGCCTGGTCGCTGTGGTAACTTTCCTATTGCCGCGCCCAACCCGGAGCTGGTATCTGGCGGAGCAGCCGCGAATCCGGCGAACAGAGCGCCATTGAGGTTTTTTAACAACAAGCTCACCGGCTGATCGGACATGGGTCCGGAACGCGGCACGGGGGCGATCAGGAGAGGCAAAGATGATCAGACCAGTCGGTTCCGACGAGCTCAAACCCCTGTTTGTGTATGACCCGGACCAGCACCATCGCCTGATGCGCGAGGCCGAGGCCTTGCCCTCGGTGGTGATCAGTTCCCAGGCGGCGGGCAACGCGGTCATGATGGGTGGCGGCTACTTCACCCCCCTCAAGGGCTTCATGAATGTCGCCGACGCCATGGGTACCTGCGAGAAGATGCGTCTGACCGATGGCTCCTTCTTCCCCGTGCCGGTGATGTGCCTGCTGGAAGACGTCGCGGCCATCCGTGGTGCCAGCCGTATCGCCCTGTGCGACCCTAACATGGATGGCCATCCGGTCCTGGCGGTCATGGAGGTGGAGACCATCGAGGAGGTCAGCGACGAGCAGATGGCCTTCATGACCGAGAAGGTCTATTGCACTAGCGATAGCGAACACCCGGGCGTGGCCACCTTCAATAGCCAGGGTCGCTTTGCCGTCTCCGGCGCCATCCAGGTCCTGCACTTCTCCTATTTCCAGGATGACTTTCCGGATACCTTCCGCACCGCGGTGGAGATTCGCCACGAGATCGCCGAGCGCGGTTGGAAGCGCGTCGTCGCCTTCCAAACCCGCAACCCCATGCATCTCGCCCACGAAGAGCTGTGCCACATGGCCATGGACCGGCTGAATTGCGATGGCCTGGTCATCCACATGCTGTTGGGCAAGCTCAAGCCGGGCGATATCCCGGCGCCCGTGCGCGATGCCTCCATCCGCAAGATGGTCGAACTCTACTTCAAACCGAACAGCGCCATGGTCACCGGCTACGGCTTTGACATGCTCTATGCGGGTCCTCGCGAGGCGGTGCTGCACGCCTACTTCCGCCAGAACATGGGCGCGTCCCATTTCATTATCGGTCGCGATCATGCGGGGGTGGGTGATTACTACGGCGCCTTTGATGCCCAGACTATTTTCGATGAGGAGGTGCCCGAGGGCGCCCTCGATATCGAAATCTTCAAGGCTGATCACACCGCCTGGTCCAAGAAGCTGGGTCGGGTGGTCATGATGCGCGAGGCCCCGGATCACACCAAGGAGGATTTCGTGCTCCTGTCCGGTACCAAGGTGCGCGAATTGCTCGGCAGTGGCGTTGCCCCGCCCAAGGAATTTTCGCGTCCCGAGGTGGCCAAGATCCTCATGGATTATTATCAATCCTTGAAGTAATCCCAATCCATTGGCCTCAGGCGGGGCTTCCCGGCCCCGCCTTCGTGGCGACCACCCCCATCGGGGGCGGGAAAAAAGCTAATGTTCCGCCACTCTCTCCACCGGTTTAACCAGGGAGACCCGGGGACGCCAGAAGCTGGGAAAGTCAGGATTGACGTAGCCCGGCAGGGCGACCATCTCGAGGGGGGGCGCCAGGCGGGAGGTGTAATCCATGACGGCGGCTATGTCGCGACTACTAAACCCCTGGATTTGCTTGACCATCTCCTGGTCCGCATTGCGGCGCTTGCCGTCGCGTATCCATTCGAACTGGCGTACCAAGTAGCGATAGTGTTGGCCCTGGAGCATGGGCATATGCTTGTCGGGGACCCCCTGGCCACGGTGACCGTGGCATTCCGCGCAGTTTTCAGCATAGAGACGCTTACCGAGTTCCAGGTCCGTGCCGGGACCCATACCGTTATGCGGGTCCATGGGGAAATGCTCGATGTAGGCGCTGACATCGGCAATATCCTGGATCGAGAGGGTTTTGGACATAGTAAAGGGCAGCATGGTCGGGTTATCCCGATTGCGTGCCCGGATGTCGGCGAGCTGCTTGATGGTCACCGAGGCATACTGGCCGGCGATCTGGGGATAGGCGCCGTCCACGCTGCCCCAGCCCTCCGGTTGATGGCAAACGGAGCAGATCAGATAGACCTTGCGGCCGTTTTCGAGATTGGGGTTGAGATGCAGGGCTTCATTCACCTCCTTGGCGGCGGATTCCGGGTCATCCGCCCGGAGGGGGAGGCTGGCCGTCAGGCCAAGGGCGAGGGTGAGCGTAAGGACAAGACAGGGATTCATGGGTATTCCTCCTGGGTGGGTGCCATTGGCGGTGCCACTGGTGGGCCCCGGGCTCTGCCTCTAATGCTTAGGCCTTGGGGGGGCAATAACGCTTGGGCTGAGGCGAGATGGGGTTGGTGGCCAGTCTCCCCGCGATACTAAGTCGGGGGAATTATTTCTATTTTGTGACAATAACGGGAGTTTTGAGCGGACGCAAGAGCCTTTGCAAGATTCCCGGTCCGGGGTGAAGGAGAGGGCTTATCCCCACAGGTTGTGGATAAGTCTGTAGACAAGGCTTGGTGAATCCCCGGGAAGGCCCGTCATTCAAGGGCTGGGGCGGTCTTGGCAACTTTCTGGCCAATTAACATTAAATATTGATAAACAATAAGTTAAATAGTTATAAAAAAGATTTGCATGGGCCTTGACATCCCGGTGCGTGGATGAATCGGCCCTGTGGGCAATTCCTCCTTCGCTATCGGTTTTCAGGGTTCTCGGGTGCCTAGCAGGTCGCGGATCAGGGGTAGGGTCGGGCGGCGCTTATAGGCAAGACTAGCTTGATCGAGTTCGCCGAGCAGGGCTAGCAGGTAGCCCGGTTCTCGCGGACAGCGTCTGAGGAGGTAAGCGATGGCCCCCTCGCCCAGAGGCAGCCCGCGCCTTTGGGCCCCTTGGCGCAATAAGGCCGCGCAGCCAGCCTCGTCAAGGGGTCTGAGCTGGTAGGCGGGACCCCAGGCCAGGCGCGAGACCAGATCAGGGAGCTGGATCCCCAGTTCCGCAGTCGGCCTCCGGGCGGCGACCAGCAAGCCCCGCTTGGCTTGGCGTAGCCGGTTGTAGAGGTGGAAGAGGGCCTCTTCCCAGGCGGGAATGCCCGCTATGGCATCCAGGGCGTCGAGGGCGATGTGATCCAGGTTTTCCAGTTCGTCCAGGATGGCGGGGTCTAGCCCCGGATGGTTCAGTGGCAGGTAGGCCGAGGCCAGCCCCGCCTCCCGAGCGGCCCGGCAGGCGGCTTGGAGCAGGTGGGTCTTGCCGGTGCCGGGGGGGCCAAAGAGGTAAAGGAGGCGTTCGCCACCCCCCGCCGGGATTGCCTGGGCCCAGGCAAGGACGGCCGCCACCCCCTCGGCGTTGGGTCCGGGCAGGTACTCGGAGAAATCCAGCTCGGGCCGCTTATCGAGGGCGAGAGGCAACTGGGCACCCAGCCTGCCGCCCCTTGGCTCCTCCCCCGGCGCCCCTTGGGGTTCCATTGGCTTCCCGCTCTCAGTGGTTGGCACGCCCCCTTTCCAGGGCCAGGGCCGCGCGGGCCAGGCGCCGGCCCAGGGCCTGGCAGAGGCGCTTTTCCTCCTCGGTCAGGGGTTGGTTGCTCTCGCCGCCAGCCAGGTGGCTGGGCCCGTAGGGAGTGCCGCCGCTGGTGGTGCGCAGCAGATCCGTCTCGCTGTAGGGCAGGCCTAGGATCATCATGCCGTGGTGCAGCAGCGGCAGCATCATGGTGAGGAGGGTGGTCTCCTGGCCGCCATGCAGGCTGGAGGTGGAGGTGAAGACCGCGGCGGGCTTGCCGATGAGGGCGCCGGCCATCCACAGGGAACTGGTACCATCGAGGAAGTATTTTACCGGCGCCGCCATGTTGCCAAAGCGGGTCGGGCTGCCCAAGGCGAGGCCGAGGCACTGCCGCAGGTCGTCCGCCGTGGCGTAGGGCGCCCCGGACGCGGGGACGCTGTCCTCGGTCGCCTCGCAGACCGTGGAGACCGCCGGGACCGTGCGCAATCTCGCCTCGATGCCAGGCACCTCCTCGACCCCCCGGGCGATGAGGCGCGCCATCTCCGCCGTGGCGCCATAACGGCTGTAGTAGAGGATCAGGATGAAGGGCATGGCGGGGGATTCTCGGGTTGGGGTTGGGACGCGGCCGGTGAGGTCTTACGGTGCCGGGTGGGAGGCATTCTAAGGGGCTCATGCCCTTAGGCCCAAGTTTACTGACCTGATCATGCGGCGGGATGAGATGGCCCCCTTGCCCTCCTGGCTGCTTGCCAGGAAAATCCATCCCCTTTAGCCGGTGCGCGAGCATCCAGTTCAGCATCTCGGGAGAGTGGGCCATGGTCCAGCAAGAAGGGAAGGCCGATCCGATCGGTCTGCGTTGCCTGGTGGCGGGTCGGGTGCAGGGGGTCTTTTTCCGCGCCTCCACGCGGGAGCAGGCCCTGCGCCTGGGGCTTACGGGTTATGCGCGCAATCTTCCCGACGGCCGCGTCGAGGTCCTGGCCTATGGTCCGGCCCCGGCCCTGGACCAACTCCGTGATTGGCTCAGGGTGGGCCCGCCTCACGCCCAGATCACCGCTGTCACCAGCGAATTCGTGCCCTGCCAGCCCCTGAGCGGTTTCTCGACCCGCTGAGCGCCGGCCACCGCCTCCCCCGCGCTCCCGACCCTCGTGCGACTCCCTCCCCTGGTTGACGGGCGCATCCTGCGCCGTTACCAGCGCTTCCTCGCCGACGTGACCTTGGCGGACGGCACCCTCGTCACCGCCCATGTCCCCAACACCGGGCGCATGACCGGCTGCTGGGAGCCGGGCGCCCCGGTGCAACTCAGTCACAGCGATGATCCGCGTCGCCGGCTGGCCTGGACCCTGGAGCGGGTCGATATGGGCCAGGGCTGGATCGGGGTTCATACCGGCCGTCCCAACGCCGTTCTCGCCGAGGGCATTGCCGCCGGCCTGGTCCCGGCCCTAGCCGGTTACCCCCGGCTGCGTCGGGAACTGACCTATGCCCCCCCGGGGCGGGAGCCGGGTCGCCTGGATATTGGCCTCTTCGCGGGACCGACCCTCGCCGTCCTGGTGGAGATCAAGAATGTGACCCTGCTCGCCGGAGAGCGGGTGCTGTTTCCGGACGCCGTCAGTGAACGCGGTCTCAAGCATCTGACCTTGCTCCAGACCGCCGTGGGCGAGGGCTACCGGGCCGTCATCCTCTTCGCCATCAACCGACCCGAGGGCAGCCGCTTTGCCCCCGCCAGGTCCGTGGATCCGCGCTACGCCGACCAGTTGCGCCAGGTCGTGGCGGCGGGCGTCGAGGCCCTGGCCATCCGGCTGCGCCACACGCCCGAGGGTATCGAGGTGGGGGAGGCCCTGCCGGTGGATCTCGATTGAGGCGTCTCAATAGCCGGCGCCGCTGAGATCGAGGGGGTCCGGATAGTCCGCGATGCGTTCGATACCCGTGTCGATACGGCCATCCGGATGGAGTTCGAGCCAGCGATAGCCCGGCGTGGCCGCGTCCAGGGCAAAGCCCTGGCTCCCGGGCCGGAACTGGATGCAGGTGGAAGGGGCCCCGAGCAGGGCTACCCCGTTACGTTCGGCGCTGAAGTCCTGATGGATATGGCCAAAAACCAGGCCCCGGACCTGGGGCTGGTGGTCGAGAATGGCGAAGAGGTCTTCGGAATTGTTCAGTCCGATCTCATCCAGCCAGGGACTGCCGACTGGCACCGGCTGATGGTGCAGGAGCACCAGGGTCGGTGCCTCGGGCCTGGCGGCCAGGGTCGAGGCCAGCCGTCGCAGCGAGCCCGCGGCCAGATGACCCCCCTCCGTACCCGCCATGGTCGAGTCCAGCAGAACCAGGCGCCAGGGGCCGCAATCCAGGTGGTGGGGAACATCGATAGGGCTGGCGCCCAGGCTCCGCGCCATCTCCGCGGGGTCATCGTGATTGCCTGGCAGGGCGTGGCAGGGCAATCCCAGCCGCCCGCATCGGTCCGCCAGATAACGGTAGGCGGCTGGGCTGGCATCCTGGGTCAGGTCGCCGGTCAGCAGCACCCGATCGGCGACGCCAAAGTTGGCCCGAGCCAGAGTCAGCACCCCTTCCAGGGTGAGGCGGGTTCTCTGGCCGAGCAGATCCCCCTCCGGGTCCGCGAAGAGGTGCGGGTCCGAGATTTGTAGCAGGCGCTGAGTGACATGACGAGACATGGGCGCTCCTTCGAAACAGGGGATGTTGGGTTAGGGATCAATCGCTATTCTGAGCGAAGGCCGGATCCGGGGCGAGGCCGATGCGTTAAGGTCCATCTGAAACCGGGGTCGAGCGTTGGCGAGGGGGCAGGGTCCCGGTAGTGATTGGCTGGGACTATCATGACTATAGATAGAAACTATTGCTACCAACGCTGGTCAGGGCTATCTTTCATTTATTCGGGCGTAATACTCGCCCATCATCCCCACCATTGGAGACAATTATGGAACTCAAGGGCAGCAAGACCGAAGGTTGCTTGAAAGAGGCCTTCGCCGGCGAATCCCAGGCTAACCGCCGTTACCTCTACTTCGCCGCCAAGGCGGATGTCGAGGGCTACAACGACGTCGCGGCCGTTTTCCGCTCCACCGCCGAGGGCGAGACGGGTCACGCCCATGGCCATCTAGAATACTTGGAGGCCTCCGGTGATCCCGCCACCGGCCTGCCGATCGGTGGCACCAGCAACAACCTCAAGGCCTCCATCGCCGGCGACACC
>JBGAUK010000021.1:0-38885 GCA_044228695.1 Chromatiaceae bacterium
CGGCCCGAGCGGCTGCGGGTAAAGGGAATCCCCGCCCGGTCCAGACGCCCGGCCAGTCCGTCGAGATCCTGGACGTGCAGGGCGAGGTGTCGGTCCCGGCCGCCATGGTCCGGGCGGCCCGTCACCGGGTCCGGGTTAGGGAGCTCCAGCAGATGGATTTGTTGTGCCCCGACCCGGAGCCAGGCGCCCGGAAAGCCCAGGTCCGGGCGCTCGGCGATGACCGCCAGCCCGAGCAGATCCCGGTAGAAGGCCAGTGCCCGCGCCGTGTCGGCGACGAGGAGGCTGGCGTGGTGAATCCCCATGATTTCCGACATTGGCCTGAGTCTCCGGCTGGTGTTTGATCCGTAATCCGCCCCTGATTGGCTGATATACTAATTGACTTTCGATCCTCGGCGACAACCCCGGCATCCCGCATGAATCCCGATCTGGCCCGGCTCCAACCCTACCCCTTCGAAAAGCTCGCCGCCCTCAAGGCGGGCATCGAGCCACCGGTGGGGCTCGGCCACATCGCCCTCTCCATCGGCGAGCCCAAGCACCCGACGCCAAAATTCATCGTCGAGACCCTGATCGCCCATCTGCACCTGCTGTCCGCCTATCCCACCACCCGGGGTCTGCCGGCCTTGCGCCAGACCATCGCCGACTGGCTGACCCGACGTTTCCCTTTGCCCGCGGGCGGCCTGGACCCCGAGCGCCAGATCCTGCCTCTGAACGGTACCCGCGAGGGGCTGTTCGCCTTTGCTCAGGCCCTGGTGGACCGCGCGCGCCAGCCTCTGGTGCTGATGCCCAATCCCTTTTATCAGATCTATGAGGGCGCCGCCTTGCTGGCGGGGGCCGAACCCCGCTTCCTGCCCTGTCTGGCCGAGAACGGCTTCATCCCGGACTTCGCGGCCGTGGAAGCTGACACCTGGCGACGGTGCCAGATCCTCTATCTCTGCTCCCCTGGCAACCCCACGGGCGCCGTCATCCCGCTGGCGACCCTGCAACGGCTCATCCAATTGGCCGAGGAATTCGATTTCCTGATCGCCGCCGATGAGTGTTACTCGGAACTCTATTTTGACGAGGAGCGGCCACCGGTGGGCCTGCTCCAAGCGGCGGCCAGCCTGGGCCAGCTTGATTACCGACGTTGCCTGGTCTTTCACAGCCTGTCCAAGCGGTCGAACGTCCCGGGCCTGAGGTCCGGCTTTATCGCCGGCGACGCCGAGGTGATCGAGCGCTTCTTCCAGTACCGCACCTATCACGGTTGCGCCATGCCGGTGCAGCATCAGCACGCCAGCATCGCCGCCTGGCGCGACGAGGCCCATGTGATCGCCAACCGGACCCTCTACCGCGCCAAGTTCGATGCGGTCCTGGCGATCCTGGGTGACGTCCTGGAGGTGGCGCGGCCGGACGCGGGTTTCTATCTTTGGCCCGCCACGCCCATTCCGGACCCGGATTTCGCCCGCGACCTCTTTGCCGCCGCCCATGTCAGCCTGCTGCCGGGCACCTATCTCTCGCGCCCCGTGGATGGTCAGGATCCTGGCCACCGCCGCGTCCGCCTGGCCCTGGTCGCGCCCCTGGACGAATGTGTCGAGGCCGCCTGGCGCATCCGGCGCTTTGTTGAATCCCTGTGAAACCCCTGGCACCCCGCCAATTCCACCCTTTTGGAGTATGCCGATGAGCGATAACCGCCAAACCATCGAAGAGGCCTTCGAGCACCGTGCCGAGATCACCCCCCGGAGCGTCGAGACCCTGGTCCGGGACGCAGTCCAGGACACCATCGACCGCCTCGACCGGGGCGAGATCCGGGTGGCGGAGAAACGCGACGGCGTCTGGGTGGTAAACGACTGGATCAAGAAGGCGGTGCTGCTGTCCTTCCGCATCGAGGACAACGCCTTCATGAAGGGCGGTTTCACCAACTATTACGACAAGGTCCCCTCCAAATTTCAGGACTTCAACAGCCGTGACTTCCGCGAGGCCGGGGTGCGGGTGGTGCCCCCGGCCACGGCGCGGCGCGGCGCCTACATTGCCCCCGGCTGTGTCCTCATGCCCTCCTATGTCAACATCGGCGCCTATGTCGATTCCGGCGCCATGGTCGATACCTGGGCCACCGTCGGTTCCTGCGCCCAGATCGGCAAGAACGTGCATCTATCCGGCGGAGTTGGCATTGGCGGCGTACTGGAGCCGGTCCAGGCCGCGCCCACCATCATCGAGGACAACTGCTTCATTGGCGCTCGCTCCGAGGTCGTGGAGGGGGTCATCGTCGAGGAGGGGGCCGTCATCTCCATGGGCGTTTATATCGGCGCCAGCACCAAGATCTATCATCGCGAGACCGGGGAGATCATCTACGGCCGCGTCCCCGCCGGCGCCGTCGTCGTCCCCGGTAATCTGCCCGCCAAGGACGGGAGTCACAGCCTCTACTGCGCCGTCATCATCAAGCAGGTGGACGCGCGCACCCGGGGCAAGGTGGGCATCAACGAATTACTGCGGGATATCTAGGGGCGGCCATGATCAGGCTCTTCGGTATTCCCAACTGCGACACCATGAAGAAGGCGCGGCGCTGGCTCGAGGAACGGGGTATCGCCTATGACTTCCACGACTATAAAAAGCGGGGCCTGGACGAGGACCAACTCCGGGCCTGGGTCGCCGAACTGGGTTGGGAGCAACTGATCAACCGTCAGGGCATGATGTGGCGCAAGCTGCCGGTCGAGGTCCGGGAGGGCCTGGACGAGGCAGGCGCCATCCGCGTCATGCTCGCCACACCGTCCATCATCCGCCGGCCCCTGCTTGACACGGGCCAGGCCCGCTATCTGGGTTTCTCCGAGGCCGCTTACGCCGGGATCTTCCCCTCATGACCCCCACGGTCGCACTGGCCCAGGAACTCCTGCGGCGCCCATCGGTGACCCCGGAGGACGGGGGCTGCCAGGACCTGATCGCCCAGCGCCTGGCCACCCTGGGTTTTCGCATCGAGCCCATGCCCTTTAACGAAGTTACCAATCTCTGGGCGCGCCGGGGGGACCAGGCCCCCCTCTTCTGCTTCGCGGGTCACACAGACGTGGTCCCACCCGGACCTCGGGAAGACTGGGACTCGGACCCCTTCGTGCCCGAGATCCGTAACGGCCGCCTCTATGGCCGTGGCGCCTGTGACATGAAGGGCGAGATCGCGGCCATGGTGACGGCTGCCGAGGACTTCGTCCGCGACCATCCGCATCATGTCGGCTCCATCGCCTTCCTCATCACCAGCGATGAGGAGGGTCCCTCCGTCGATGGCACGGCGCGGGTGGTCGAGACCCTGGAAGCACGCGGGGAGAAGATCAACTGGTGCCTGGTGGGCGAGCCCTCCAGTCACGAACGCCTCGGCGACACCCTTAAGAACGGCCGTCGGGGTAGCCTCAGCGGCTTTCTGAAGGTCATCGGCAAGCAGGGTCATGTCGCTTACCCGCACCGCGCCCTCAACCCCCTGCACGCCCTGGCCCCCTGCCTGGTGGCCTTGGTAGACGAGGAATGGGACCAGGGCAACGCCTTTTTTCCGCCCACCACCTTCCAGATCTCCAATCTCAACACAGGCACCGGGGCCGAGAACGTGATCCCCGGCACCCTCACCGCCCAGTTCAACCTGCGCTTTTCCACGGAACTGGACGCCGAGACCATCCAGCGCCGGGTCGCTGCCATCCTGGACCGAGGTGGACTCGACTATGAACTCACCTGGCGCCTGTCCGGCAATCCCTTCCTGACCCCCACCGGCGACCTGGTCGAGGCCGTCTCGCTGGCGGTGGAGGAGATCATGGGCTATCGGCCGGAAGCCTCCACCGCCGGGGGCACCTCCGACGGCCGCTTCATCGCCCCCACCGGGGCCCAAGTGCTGGAACTGGGCGCGATCAACGCCAGCATCCATCAGGTCAACGAGTGCATCGGCGTCCAGGAGCTGGATCAGCTTTCCACCATTTATCGGCGGATATTGGAAAAGTTGCTGGGATAGGGAGCGAGTTCCCTGATCGGCCATTGGCATCAACCCGGAGGGAGACTCAAGGTGCACCCGCCACCCCGAATTCATCATGGACCTCAGGTTAACGCCATTGAATCCCTGCGGGGTATTGCCGCCCTCATGGTGCTGATCTATCACCTTGCGGAATTGGTCAAGTTGCCACTGCCCGAAACGCTCGGCTTCATCCCCAAGTATTTCGGGCTCGGCGTGCCCCTCTTTTATGCGCTGAGCGGCTTCGTCCTGGCCTTTGGCTACGCGGATCGGCTCTATAGCCGCTCTCAGCTTCTCTCTTTTTATAGCCGCCGCCTGTTTCGCATCATGCCTCTGTTTTACAGCCTGTTGGCGATGTGGCTGTTCCTGAGCTGGCTCGTTTGGAACAAAACATTCAGTGTGGAAATCATTTTTCTGAATCTTAGCTTCCTGTTTGGCCTTGTCCCCGGCCAACACGAAAGTATCGTCTGGGCGGGTTGGTCAATTGGCATCGAAATGCTTTTCTATCTTGTCTTTCCAATTGTCGCCCTTCTTGTTCATGACTACCGGACCGCCCTGCTTGGCTTTGTCGTGGCCTGTATTCTCTCTAATGCCACCTATACCGCCCTGATGGACGCCGGACTGAAAAGCTATGCCTATATGAATTTAATCAATCACCTGCCATATTTCCTGGCGGGCATGGCCGTCTACCGAATTTGGCAACGCCTGGGTTTTAAGCGCCACGCGGCGGGCTGGATTCTCTTCTGCGCGGCGCTGAGCCTGGCGCTGTTGTTTCCCACGGATAAGGCACATGCTCTTTTGGGAATGCTTTTCTCTCCCTTAACCCTGCGGTTCGGTTGGGCAATTATCTTTGGCATGCTGATCTTATCCGCCTGCCTCGCCGCCAATCCCCTATTGGAGCATGGGCCCCTCCGCAACCTCGGCCAGATCAGCTTCAGCATGTATCTGTTGCATCCCCTCCTGATGGTTGCGCTGATTAAGGCGGGCTTCGTTCCCTGGGTAACCGCCATCGCCCCCAACACCGGCACCGCCTTCGCGCTTGGCCTGATTATTACAACTTTTTTGGTGTGGGCCGCCGGCAGCCTGAGTTTTCGTTTCATTGAATACCCCGGCATCAATCTAGGCCGCCGTGTCTCGTCGCGCTTCACAGGGAAAACCTCGACTGTCTGATGCCACCCATCACTAAATCCGCTGTCAGGCCCTACGCCGATCTGAGCCCGGACCGTATCCTGGATGCAATCGAATCCCTGGGGCTGGTCACCGATGGCCGACTGCTGGCCCTCAATAGCTACGAGAATCGGGTCTATCAGGTCGGCATCGAGGAGGAGTCGCCCCTCATCGCCAAGTTCTACCGGCCGGGCCGCTGGACGGACGCGGCCATCCTGGAGGAGCACGCCTTCACCCAGGAACTGGCGGAGCGGGAGATACCGGCGGTGCCGCCCCTGGCCATCCAGGGGCGGACCCTCCATGCCCATGGCGGTTACCGCTTCTCCCTGAGCCCGCGCCGCGGTGGTCGGGCGCCGGAGTTGGGTGACCCCGCGGTATTGGAGTGGCTAGGGCGCTTCCTGGGTAGAATTCACGCCCTTGGGGAGGTCGCACCCTTCCAGGCCCGGCCTACCCTGGACATCGCCAGCTTTGGGGAAGAGCCGCGGGCCTTGCTGCTGGAGCAGAATTGGCTCCCGGCGGAACTGCGGACCGTCTATGAGGGCGTCTCAGCCCATGCCCTGGACGAGGTACGGCGGCTCTTCGAGCGGGCAGGCTCGATCCGCTATCTGCGTCTGCATGGCGATTGCCATGCCGGTAATCTTCTCTGGACCGACGCCGGGCCCCACTTCGTCGATTTCGACGACAGCCGCATGGGACCCGCGGTGCAGGATCTCTGGATGCTGCTGTCCGGAGACCGCCAGGAGATGTCGGTCGGTTTGGGCCATATTCTCGCCGGTTATGAGGATTTTCGCGACTTCGATCTGCGCGAACTGCATCTGATGGAGGCCCTGCGCACCCTGCGCCTGCTCCACTACAGCGCCTGGATTGCCCGCCGTTGGGAAGACCCCGCCTTCCCCCTCGCCTTCCCCTGGTTCAATACCCAGCGTTACTGGGAGGACCGCATCCTGGAGTTGCGCGAGCAGATTGCCGCCATGCAAGAGGGCCCCCTGTGGACCTTTTGAGCCCCTGGCGCACTGCCGATGCCAGCCTTGTACCGCCTAACCAGCTCCAGGCTAACCCCCCGAAATCAACCGAGGAAGCTGTCATTGCGTCATTCTCCTAGCCTTACCCTCCTGTTGTATTGGGTAGGCCTATCCGCCCTGAGCCTGGTCCCCTGGCCGGCACTTGGTGGCGAATTGCCGGGCCTCGCCAACTTGAATCGTTACGAGCAGCGGGAGGTGTGGGGGCTGGTGACCTTGGTCAACGCGGCCGCCTTCCAGATTCAACGGCAGGGGGAAAAGGCCTTCCCGGCATTTCGGGAGCCAGGAAGATGGTTCAACCCAGGGACTGGCCGCTATCTTTTCATCTTCGACCTGGCTGGCAATCAGGTTGTCAATCCCGCCTTTCCGGAGGTGGAGGGTATCAACCGCCTCGATTGGCGGGATGCCTGGGGCAAACTTCTGTTTCAACTGGCCATCGACAAGTTTTCGCCCGAGGGCGAGAATCGCACCCGGTGGTGGACGCACTATCTCTGGCCCAGGCCCGGGTCCAACAAGCCCGATTGGAAATCCGTTTACCTGGTCCGCGCCCAGGCCCCCTCGGGGGCCTACTACATCGTCGCCGCCGGCCTATACGGCCTGGCGCCAGAGCGCGCCTTTATCGAGCAACTGGTGGCGGATGCCGCCGACCTGGTGACCCGGCAAGGTAGCGTGGCTTTCGAGATCATCTCGTCCCGCGACAGTCCTTTTGTCTTCGGCGAGGTCGGGGTCTTTGTCATGGATCCGGAGGGCATCGAGCAAGCCAACTCCGTCTTCCCGGACTTTATCGGGCGGAATCTGCTTGACCCCAGCTTTCCTGGCCAGGGCGAGGTCCGCCGCCAACTCGACTTTGCCCGCGACCAAGGCCCGGGCTGGATCAACAGCCGCAGGCCTGGCATCGAGGGTGAACTGGCGATCTACTTGCGGCGGCTCGAGACGAACGGCAAGGCCTGGATTCTGGGAGGCTGGATGCCCCTGCCGCCGGTCAAGGATCAAGCCTGGCGCCAATCCCTGTTTACGACTGGAAAACTCGCTCCCTAAACCCAGGAATATCCATGAATGACCTCAATCCGCATCGCAAAGTCATCCACGAGGAATTGCCCCAGGAACACGAAGACCCCCTGATCCGCCACCTGCATTTCCTGATCCGGGCCGGTATCCGGGTGCTGGCGGTGCTGATGGCCCTGGTCATCATCTGGGGCGTGGCGGATGTCATCTGGATCCTCTACCAACGGCTGAGCGATCCGCCCATCATGCTCCTCGACATCAGCGATCTGTTCGAGGTCTTCGGCGCCTTCCTGGCGGTCCTGATCGCCATCGAAATCTTCATCAATATCCGCCTCTACCTGGGGGCCGACGTCCTGCCGGTACAACTGGTTACCGCCACCGCCCTCATGGCCATCTGCCGTAAGATCATCGTCCTGGATTTCGATAAGGTGTCCTCGGACTATATCCTGGCCTCGGCCGCCACCCTGCTGGCCCTGGGCGTTACCTACTGGCTGATCTCTAAAAAAGCCTAATCAGGCCGGGCTCTTGCCTGGGCAATCCCTGGGTGAGCCAGGCGCAGGCTCACCTCGCCACTCGTGAAGATCCGGATCTCGCCGGCCACCTCCAGTCTGAGGGTACCCTGTTCCGTAATGCCGACTTGGATACCCCGGATGAGACGATCGCCCAGGCGGATCTCGACCTCTTCCCCCCGATAGCGGTCATAGCCTGCCCAAAGCGGTAGAAAGGGCGCCAGGCCCTCGCGTCCATAATCCTCCATTGTGGCAGTCAGAGCTTCCGCCAGTTGGCCGGCCATCTGGTTGCGGCTATAGCCCCGGGGCCCCAGGATTTCATCCAGATCCACCCAAGGCTGATCGATGCCCTGGACCTGGTCGCCCCGTAGTTGGGTGTTGAGGCCCAGGCCGACCACCACTAGGCTCGGCCCCTGGGCCTCCGCTGCGACTTCCAGCAGCAACCCCCCCAGTTTCCGGCGTTGCCAGAGCAGGTCGTTGGGCCATTTAAGTCCGATGTCCGCAACGCCGGCGCTCTCCAGAACCCCAGCCAGGGCCGCACCGGCGGCCAGACTGAGGCCGCTGAGTTCCCCTGGACCGCCCGGATACCGCCACAGCAGGGATAGATAGATGTTGGCGCCGAAGGGCGAGACCCAGGCACGGCCGCGCCGGCCGCGACCGGCGGTTTGACGCTCGGCCAGGCAGAGGGTGCCGCTGGGGGCGCCGGCCTGACCCGCGCGCAGGAGCTGGGCGTTGGTGGAATCGATGTCATCGAAGAGGTCCAGCCGGCTGATCCGGCCCCGCCCCGCGGAACTCATGGCGCCCAGTAAGCGCTCCGGGTCCAGCAATTCAAGGGGTGCCGACAGCCGATAGCCCTTGCCAAGGCGCGACTCGATCTCCAACCCTAGCCGCTCGCTGGCCTTGCGCACCGCCTTCCAGATGGCGGCGCGGCTCAGGCCCAGGGCGCACGCCAGGGCCTCGCCCGAGTGATACTGGCCATCCGCCAGGTGACGCACCAGCCGCAAATGGGTCTCCACGGCGACCTCAGCCGCGCGGCCCTAGCCAGGCGACGCGGCGCCGGTGGCTCCCCTCCGGGGCGTCCTCCCGCAGCCAGAGTTCGCAGGTATCCCGGGGTGCTGGGGCGAGCCGCGCCCGACGGACCTGGAGTTCGTCGCGGCGGAAGGAGTGGATCTCGACCTCGGTGCCCTCCCCCAACCCCAGCAGCAGCTTGTCCAGGTTGTCGCGTGTCACGCGCAGGCCATCCAGGGCCACCAGGATATCCCCTGGCGCCAGCCCGGCCGCCAGGGCCGGTCCGCCGGTGAGGACGTGGGCAATCTGGGGCTCGCCGCCCTCGGGCCGCAGGCGCAGGCCCAGGGCCGGCGGCACCGGGGTATCGGCGTCAGCGCTTGCCAGACCGCCGAGATCCTTGGCATGACGCGCCCCCCGCAGGCGCATCCCGATGCCCATTTCCGCCAGGGGCCCGACCAGATCCAGGTCCTCGGTGGAGTCCAGTGCCATCTGAAAAAAGGGCCCCAGCGTCAGGCCCGTCACCTCCACCGCCAGGGCCTCGAGGCCCCGTTCCTCCAGGCCGATGCCCGTCCGGCCATGGCGTTCCCAGAGGGCGCGCATCACGTCATCCAGGGACTGGGCACCCGCCGTTTCGCGGCGAATCAGCAGATCCAGCGCCAGGGCGACCAGAGCGCCCTTGGCGTAATAGCTGACGATGGCGTTGGGGCTGTTCTCGTCCGGCCGGTAAAATTTGGTCCAGGCATCGAAGCTGGACTCGGCCAGGGTTTGCAGCAGGCGACCCGGGGTGCGCAGGACCCGGCTGATGGTCTCAGCCAGCAAGGCGAGGTACCCCGCCTCCTCGATACAGCCGCTGCGCACCAGGGCCAGTTCGTCGTAATAGGCGGTGATGCCCTCGAAGGCCCAGAGCAGGCGGGTATGGATCTCTTGCTCCAGGCCAGCACCCACGAAGGCATGGGGGCGAATGCGCTTGACGTGCCAGAGATGGAAATATTCGTGACTACAGAGGCCCAGAAAGCGGGTGTAACCGGGGGTGGGTTTAACCATGCCCTCCCCTGGCAGGTCGTCGCGCGCGCAGAGCAGGCTGGTGGAGTAGCGGTGCTCCAGGCCACCGTAACCGTCAGCCGTCACCTGGGTCAGGAAGAGATAGCGGTCGATGGGCAGCTCCCCAAAGAGGGCGGCATGGGTGGCGCAAATGCGCGGCAAATCCTGCTGGAGTCGGGACTCGTCGGCCCGATGCCGACCCGTGAGGGAGAGCCAGTGGGGTATCCCGAGCACCTCGAAGGGAATCAGGCTGAAGACACCCATCTCGACGGGGTGATCGATGAGGTCATCGTAGTCGTCGGCCTCGTACAGGCCAAAGCCAAAGGGCTCCGCCTGCCGCGGTTTGAGGCTGGTGGCCAGGCGCCAATGCGCATAACTCTCCTCGGGTGGGCGGCGGATCTCGACCTGACAAGGGCTTTGGTCCCTGCCGCCGACCCGCAAAAAGAGGCTGGCGCCATTAAAATAGCCATGACTGTCATCCAGATGGGCCGCGCGCACACTCAAATCCCCGGCATAAATCTCCGTCCTCACCCTTACCGGCTGGCCGCGCGGCACCAGCCGCCAAGTCTGTTTATTGAGCTTCTCCAGGGTCAGGGGGCCCTCCTCATCCCTTGCCTCGATACAAAGGATGTTGCGGGCAAAGTCCCTGATCATGTAACTGCCCGGGATCCAGGCGGGCAGGGACAGCATGAGGGGCTCGGCAGGAGTTGGCTGGATGCGCAGTTCCACGGCGAAGCGATGCGCCCGTGGCGCAATCGGCTGAACGAGATAGTAAAGAGGGGAATTCTGCATGAATGGACCCTGCTTATTCGGTTCGGGATGGGGACTTGATCGAGTGTTGGCGCCTGAGGCCCTCGGGGAGCGGCTTTAGCGGCATCCTTGAAGCGCTGGGGCAGAGTTATCCAAGTGGACATCAAGCTGCGGGAAGGCGATGACAATGCCCCGTGCCCTAAAGGCTTCTTCCATGCCCCGCCGCAAGACACTGGCGCTCTTGGTCCGATTATCGACGTGGACCCAGAACCTGGCCCTTAACAGGATGGCGCTGCTGGCAAAATCAACGAACAGGACATCGGGCGGGATGACCTTGAGGACGATGTTGGCGGCATTCATGACATCGAGCATGGTCTCGATTACCAGGGGGATATCCGAGCCATAGGCGACACCCACCTCAAACTCACTGCGGCGAATATGACCATTGAGGGTCCAGTTACGGAATTCCTTGGAGACAATCTGACTATTGGGGATGGCAATCAGGGCATTGTCCTCGGTTTTGATAAAGGTCGCGCGGATATTGATTCGCTCGATTTTGCCATATACAGACCCGAATTCGATGGTGTCGCCAGGACGGACCTGTTTGCCCAACAGTACGATAATCCCGGAAAAGAAGTTCTCAAGGATATCCTTGAGGGCAAAGCCGAAGCCAACGCTCAGCCCCCCCACGATCCATTTAAGATTATCCCAGTCGACTCGCAGCGAGGCGAAGACAAAAATCACAAAAAGTATCCAGACAACGTAGCGAATAACCAGGAAGGTCGAATTTACCGAAACCGTGTCAAGCTGACGCGAATCGGAAATGACAATCAGCATTTCGCCCAACCAGTTCAACAGATATTTAACCAGCAGGCCAGAAAGGACCAACATGAGAATAGTCCTTAAACTGATCTCGATCGAGAAATCAGGAAACAGGGCGACGTCGTAAAGATGAACAAAAAACCAATTGGCATTGAAAATATTTGCCGACCAGTGTATGGCGCCAAATGTCAGCGCAAGCCATAGAAATGGAATACCCAGAGTCGTAATAAAACTCGCCAGGGATCTTTGGCTGCTGGACAGCCTGTTGGAAATCCGGAGCAAGAGGCGGGTAAAAAGGGTACCGGTGTAAAAGACGCCCAAGGCCAACACCCCAAATACCACGATAAACATGGCGGGGTAAAGATAGCCCAGCCAGGCCGCGATGCCTGCGCCAAACCAGAGACTGCCCCCAATCAACAACACGGAGTCGATATCCCGCTTCCGAGGGCATCGAGAAGACCAGACGTAAAAGGCAATCCATGCCATATTCAGCACCGCCAGTACCAGCAAGGTTGCGAGAAGCACCCGGTAGGGAGCCAGGAGATCGGTTACCAGATCGATCAAAAATAGCGATAGCAGATTAAAGATAAATGGATTCAGGGCGGTATCGGACTGGCCATGCCCCCTCGCCTTCCAGGCCGTGTCCATGACCGCCAGGCTCAGGAATAGCATGGCGAATGAATAAGAAAGATTGCCATTGGTACTTGGAAGATTAATAGCCCCAACCCAAAAAAAGATACCAAGCCACAGAATAAGATAGGGGCGAAGATAGGGTTTGACAGGAAACCAGCGGTGACGGGCCATCACCAACGCCGGGATCACGGCCAACAGGCAGGATGCCATCAGCAGACGCAACAATGCCGGCCACCACTGTTGATTGGGCATGACGACCAAGAATTGCGTGGGCAGCGTGACAATCCAGCTACTCAGGCTGCGAGATAGTTCTCGCCACTGGAAGGCATAGCCATCCTGGCCGGGACTGTTGCCCAGGAACAGGAAGCGATTGGTATAAAATCCCTTATAATTGTCAAATATATCGCGCTCTGCCTTGATCATTAAGTCATCAAGTTGGACCTGAAAATCAACGCTACTGGTCAAAAGGTCATCAATTTGCCTGATCCATCGGGTCTGGCTTGCAATGACCGAATCGAAATTTCTTTCTATCCATTCCTTCCTCCATTGCAAATCAGAGTCGGGAATTTCCAGGAGCTTTATCATCTTCAGATTATTTGTCATTTGCACATTTTCAATTTCAAATTTCTGGCGATGGCTCTCTACGTTGGCACGGATCGCCTCGAAGGATTTCCTTAAATCATCCACCTGACGGTAATAAAATGCCGCGAAATAGGGCGCGTATGCAGGCTGCCCCTCGATCAACAATAGCAACTCGTTCAAGCGCGTCATGGCATGCTCGAACTTACGCTGGAATTCCTGCCTGCCCTCGCTCACGAAATGATCGAGCATCTCTATGCTAGCCTGGTTGCGCACACCCTCGGATTCATTCGATATCATATCGAAATAGTTGTCCATTATAGCCTTGGCGTCATAATTATCATCGATATCCAAGGCCGGGAGACGACCTTCCGGGGCCCTTTCGGTTCCGGGTCGGGAAGGTGATTTTGGGGAAACCCCCTGGACGTGATATTCCCGATCAATCCCGGAATAGGTGCCGTCGTTCATAATTCGGCGAAGGCCGCGGTTAATCCTGTCAAGCAGCCATTTATTTCCCCTGGCGACGGGAAAGGCTTTATAAAAAGAGGGTGTATTAAAGTTCGGGTTATCGAGCAGGGCCAGTGAGCCCGGATAACGAAGCATGAGGGAATCGATGAATTCCGATTCATCGAAAATAAAATTAATCTTACCCGTCAACAGGGCATCAACCAGCGCATCGGAGGTTTCAAAGGATTCGATCCCGGCGATCAGACCTGTTTCATACCAGTAATGCAGAATATCCATCCGCAAGGCTCCCCGCAGGGAACCTATATATTTTTTTTCCATCTCCTGGGGCCGGTCGCCGTTCGTTTCGTCGGCGCGTCCAGCAATTTTCAAGGTGAACTGGCTGACTGGCCAGGAAAAATCGACATATTCCTTACGCGCTTCCGATATCGTGACTGGCAATGCCATCAGGAAATCCTTTCCTCCCTCCAAGCCATCCAGGATTGCCGATCGCGTGGTTTTGACATATTCGAGACTAAGATTCTCCCGGCTGGCGATCTCCTCCAATAAAGCCACCAGGTATCCCGTTGGCTGAACCGTCTTGGGGTCTTGGGTATAGAGCGGGGGATGCTCATACCAGGCAACGCGAATAGTCCGCGGGGCATCCTCTTTTGTGAACAGGAACCATAGCCCCCCCAGCACCATCAGGATGGCCAGGGCCAGGGCGAAATATCTTAAGAGGGTTTTATTGGACACGGACTCATCCCAAGCGGTGCAACATCAGGCAGTCTCCAGGGCATTCTATGCCCACCGCTGGCACCCTGTCGCCAGCAGTGGAGCCGATGATGGCAGTCATGCGCCACCGGGTGCTGGTCTTCAAGCATGAGCCCTGATCGGGGCTTATCAGGCCCAGTCTCCTTGCCAGGAATAGGGCCGATAGAGGTAGAATGTCCTTAAATTCAGCTAGCGTGAATAACCATGTCATCAAAATCGCTAATTTACAGCTTATGCCTTGCCCTGCTGCTGCCGGTCACAGTGCTGGCCAACATCGAGGCGCCTGCGGGGGCCCCCGAATCCAATCCGACGGACAAGCCCTTGCCGGAGGTCTCGGAGGCCGCGGTCGCCGAGACCAAGCCGGCACCCCCCCGAGCGGAGATCGACGCCCTGGTCGAGGCTGCGGCGAAACGTCACGGTGTGGAGTTGGCCCTGGTCAAGGCGGTGGTGGCCGCCGAATCGGCCTACGACACCCATGCCGTGTCACGCGCTGGTGCCCTGGGACTCATGCAGATCATGCCCGGCACTGGGGCCGATTATGGGGTGACTGAACGGGAGAAGCTCTTCGATGCCGCGACCAACCTGGATACCGGCACCCGCCACATCAAGCGCCTGCTGGGCAAATATAAGAATGATTATGGTCGGGTCATCATGGCCTACAACGCCGGTGAAGGCGTGGTCGATCGTACCGGCAGCATGGTGACCTATGCCGAAACCCTGTCTTACACGGAGGCGGTGATTCGCCACTATCGGCGCAATGGCGGCACCAAACCCACGGACGAGGCCCTGGGCAAGGTCCGCCAGCTCCGCAAGCTCAAGGGCACTCAGGCCAAGCAACTCCTGGCCCGCTATCTCGACCTTAACCTGCCCTCCCTAAGGGGCAGTTCGCGCACCATCCGCGTGGTCGCGCCTGGGCTGGATGACAACGGCGCCAAGCGTCGGCCCATGATCGTCCTCGAGACGAAGAAGTCCGACTGAGAGCCGCCGGGGGATCGCGGTGATTATCCAGATCCCTAGTGAATGACTTAGCGGTGCCGCACAACAGCCCACCCTAACTGACCTAGCCCTTGCCCAAATTCAAGGCGGCCCGCCACCGCTCGGTCCAGCAGGCGGCGGACTCGGGCTTGCCGTAAAGATAGCCCTGTAAATAGTCGCAACCATGCCGCCGCAGGAAATCACGCTGGGCGGGGGTCTCGATGCCTTCGGCCACCACCTTCAGGCCAAGGCCATGGGCCAGGGCCAGTGTCGCGGCGCTGATGGCGGCGTCGTTTTCATCGAATTCGATATCGCGGACGAACTCGCGGTCGAGCTTCAGCACCTGGATCGGCAAGCGCTTCAGGTAGGAGAGCGACGAGTAACCGGTCCCGAAATCGTCGATGGCGATCGTCACCCCCAGGGCCCTCAAGGCCTGCAGTATTTCGATGGCGTGGGCGGGATCGCTCATGAGCACCGACTCGGTGATCTCGATTTCCAACTCCCCCTCCCCCAGGCCATGGCGCTCCAGGCTGGCGGCGACCTTGGCGACCAGGGCGGGATCGCGCAACTGGTGCACGGATAGATTCACGGCCACCCGCTGAGGCCCCAGGCCAGCGGCCTTCCAGTTCGCCAGACACTGGCAGGCCGCGTCCAGCACCCAGTCCCCCAGGGACTGAATCAGGCCGGTTTCCTCGGCAATAGGGATGAAAGCTGCCGGAGGAACCAGACCACGCTGGGGATGACGCCACCGAATCAGGGCCTCCATGGCGCAGGGCGGGGCCTGCTCGTCCGCATCCGCCGCGATCTGGGGTTGATAGAAAAGCTCGAATTGGCCCTCCTCCAGGGCAATCCGCAACTCCCGCTCCAGCAAGAGGCGCTCGGAGGCCGCGGCATTGAGGGCCGGGGTGAAGTATTGGAGGTTGTTGCGGCCCTGTTCCTTGGCGTGATACATGGCGGTGTCGGCGTTCTTCATCAGGGATTCGGCGTCCGTCCCATCCTCCGGATAGATACTGATGCCGATGCTGGGGCTGGTATAGAGCCGATTGCCCAGGATGTCGTAGGGCTCGCCGATGTCATGGAGAATTTTGGCGGCCACCCGGGTGGCATGTTTCGGGCTGTCCAGGGCGATGAGGACGAGGACGAATTCGTCGCCGCCCGGACGGGCCACGATGTCGTTCTCCCGGATGCACCCTCTGAGACGACGGGCCACCTCGACCAGCAACTGATCGCCCACATGGTGGCCCAGGGTGTCATTGATGACCTTGAAGCGGTCAAGGTCGATGAAGAGCACCGCGACCCGGGTCCTCTCGCGATGGGCGGTGAGCAGTGCCTGGGACAGGCGGATTTCCAGGTTGTAGGGGTTAAAGAGACCCGTAAGGCTGTCATGATGGGCCAGGTGTTCGATGCGGGCCTCGTGGGCCTTGCGCTCGCTAATGTCGGTGTAGGCGGCGATGTAATGCGTGATGGCGCCCCGTTGGTCACGGATCGCCGAGATGGCCGCCCACTTGGGCTCGATGTCGCCATTACGGTTGCGGTTCCACAGTTCTCCCTGCCAGTAGCCGCTCTCCGCGATGGCACGCCACATAGCCTGCAGGGTTTCCGGCGACTGGCGGTCGGAGGCGAGCACCCGGGGGGACTGGCCCGCGATATCCTCCAGGCGATAGCCGGTCTGTTGGGTAAAGGCTGGGTTGACGGCGATGATGCGCTGGTCCTGGTCGGTGACCAGGATGGCCTCGCCGCTGTGCTCGAAGATATTGGCGTAGAGTTCTAGGGCCTCCTCGGCACGCCGCAGTTCAGTGATATCCTGGACCGTCCCATGGGAGACCAGGGGGGTACCGTCCTCGGCATACCGGGTCTCGCCATGCTCCTGGACGTACTTGATGCGCCCGTCGGCAAACTGGAGCCGATGGGTGATGGCATAGGCCTGGTGGTTAACCAGGGACTCCTGGAAGGTGTGATGGACCCGTTCGCGATCGTCCGGATGAATGGCGGCCAGAAAGGCGTCGTAGCTGGCGCAAAAGTAGATAGGGTCGATCTCGAAGATGCGGAAGATCTCCTCGGACCACTCCAGGCGGTCCTGGCGGAAATCCAGGGTCCATTTACCGAGCCGGGCGAGGCGCTGGGCATCGCGCAACTGCGCCAGGGAGCGCGCCAACGCCTCCTCGGCCTGCTTGCGCGCGGTGATGTCCCGGAAGACCGCCAGGAGTTCGCCATCCGGCAGCCGGGTCACCTCATTCTCCAGCCACCACTCGGCCCGATCCCCCGGCTGGGCGGCGAGCGTCATGGTTTCACTGCCGCCGTCACGCTGGACCCGGTCAAAGGCCGCGAAGAAGCCCGCGGCCGCGAGGGCGGGAAAGGCCCCGGACGCCGGTCGCCCCAGGCTAGCCTCGCGCTGGGCCCCAACGATGCGCTCCCCCGCCGGGTTGATGTCGAGGACCAGGAAGTCACTGCCATCGGGCAGGTGACGAAAGAGGGCCACGCCCTCGTTCATGCTACTCAACATGGCGCGGTAGCGGGCCTCCTGGGCGATGATGATGCCCTCGCCCCGCACTAGTCGGCGCCCGAGCAGGAAGGCCGCACTCGCCGACAGGAGCAGAAAGCCCGCCAAGGAGAGCAAGGTAACCCGCCGCGCGGCATAGAGGGGCGCCAGGGCCTCGGCGGCGTCCATCTTGACCACCATGCCCCAGCCCAGCGCTGGCAGGTAGGTCCAACTCGCCGCCACCGCCACGCCAGCGTAGTCGCGCGTCATACCGTGCCCTTTCCGACCCGCCAGGGCGTTCAGCATGGGCTTGGCCGCCTGTTCGATCGGCACGACCTGAGTGAAGGGCGCGCCTGGCAACCGCGCCAAGGGGATGGTGTAGCGGATCTCGCCCGGATCGCGCCGGGCCAGGACCGTTTCACCCGTAGTCCCCAATCCGGTCCGATCAGCCACCACCGGCATCAGGGTGGCCAGATTGACCTGCAGCGCCAGGGCTCCGATGGGCCGGCTGGCGTCGAGGATAGGTGCCACGGCAAAGGCGGCCACCTCGTTCCGGGAGGGGCCATAGGGTTCGAAGCGGCTCAGGTCACTCAGCAGGAAGGTCATGGCCTGCTGGAAGCCGGCGGCCAAGCCAGTGTTGCGGTAAGGGCCCTGGCGCAGGTTGGTGCCCAGATCGGGCTCGCCGCGCAAGGAAAAGATGACGTTGCCCTCATCATCCATCAGCAGGATATCGTGATAAATCCCGCTGTCGTCAAAGCTCGCCAGCCGGTGACGCAAGCGACGGGCCTCATGCCAGGTCGCGGCCAGGCCGCCCCGGCGATAGTCCGCGGCGAGGGCCCGCAGGGCGTCCCGGACATGATCTTGACCGGCCAGGTCCTGGACATCGGCCAGGCGTTCCTTGATAAAACCCTCGATCTGATCGAATTTCTTGTCGGTGATCGAGGCGGTATTCCGCAGCACCGTGGTGGTCAGGGCCTGCTCGAAGGTGTGGAGATAAAACCAGGCCAGGCCGATCAGCGGCAGGATCGCGACCAGCAGAAAGCCGCTGGCCAAGCGCACCCGGAGGCTAAGCCGGCTCATGGTCTCTCCCCGGGCGGGTTCGGGATGGCGGGCGCCAGGTCGGCGCTGGGCGGCGAGACCAGTTCTTGCCAGTCCTCCCGGCTGCGAAAGGGCGGAAAGGGTACCGGACGCACCGGGGCCTGGGAAATCTCGCGGGCCTCGAACTGACCATCCTCCCGGGCCTGTCCCACATAGACCCGCCGCCAGCGGTGCCGGGTGGCGGCATCCAGGATCACGATACCGGATGGCCCCGCCAGGCTCTGACGGCCGATGGCGAGATTGACCTGGACCGGGTCGTCCGTGCCGCTCTCGCGCACCGCGGTGGCCCAGAGCCGGACGCCTTCATAAGCGGTCACGATGGGATCGCTGACCAGCCGTTCGGCGCCAAAGCGCTGGCGAAAGGCGGTGATGAAGCGCTGGTTGTAGTCGCCTGCCAGGCTCTGAAAGTAGCCCCAGACTGTGTAATGGGCGGGATGGTAATGATTGGCCAACAAGGAGCCCAACTCGGGCTCCGCCAGGCTGAAGGAGACGACCGGCAGGGCGTCGAGCCCGGCGGCGGCCAGGGCGGCGAAAAAGGGCTGGTTGGATTGGCCATTCAAGGTGCTCAGCACCAGGTCCGGCGCGCGCAGGCGGATATCCGCCGCGACCTCGTCAAACTGGCTGGCGTCCAGGGGCAGGTAGGTTTCGGCCACCACCGACCCGTCCCTGGCGGTAACCAGGTCGCGAATCAGGCGGTTGGCGGTACGCGGGAAGACATAATCGGAGCCCACCAGATAGACCCGGCGACCAAAGCGTTCCATGGCCCAATGGGCACCAGGGATTATCTGCTGGTTGGGCGCCGCGCCCAGGTAAATGATATGCGGCGACTGCTCCAGGCCCTCGTACTGCAGGGCATAGAACATCAGGTGCCGGTGCGCCTCCACCACCGGCAGGAGGGCCTTGCGGCAGGCCGAGGTCCAGCAGGCGAAGAGGGCGCTGACCCCCTCTTGCTGGATGAGCCGTTCGGCCTCGCGGGCGGCCAGATCCCAATCCGATTGGCTATCGGCGACCACCATCTCCAGGGGTCGATTCAGCAGGCCGCCGGCGGCGTTGATCTCCTCCACGGCCAGCCGCACCGCATCGACCAGCCCCCGCTCGCTCTCGGCCATGACGCCGGACAGGGCATAAACCACCCCGATGCGGATGGGCTCCTTGCAGGTTGGCAGGGTGAAATAGAGGGCCACGAGGGAGGCGAGAATTCCCAAGGGCAACAAGATGCTAACCAGGCGTGGGCTCAAGGAGGCACCGGCAAAACGCCAGTCAGGGATGGATTCATACCGTTACCGCCAGATTCCGATCAAGGGCAGGTGGCATCCCAAGCTGGGATCATCGGGCTCCTGGCGAGGGGCCGGCGGGATTGCTCCGCCTCCTGGCTGTGGTCCCAGCGGATACAATCGTGATTATACTGATCCCTATTCAGGTGACGGGGCTTAATTTACCTCGGCTTACCCGGTCCGATCCTCGCCCCTCGCGCCCCGGGTCTTCTTGAGCTAGGCTTTGACCATCCCCTCCCCAGCCCCGACCCGGAAAGCTCATGAAGGCCGCCATCACCCCGCTCTGTCTCCTGCCAGCCTTGCTCTGGAGTCATGCCACCATGGCCACTACCGCCGAAGAAAGACGCAGCACCCTGGATGACCAGACCGCGGTCGCGGTCACCATCTACAACCAGGACCTGGCCTTGGTGAAGGACCGCCGCCGCCTGGAGCTACCGGTCGGGGGGCTGGATCTGGCCTTTCGCGATGTCAGCGCCCGCATCCAGCCGGAGACGGCTTTGCTGCGGGGCCTGACCGAGGGGGCCAACCTCAAGGTCATCGAGCAGAATTTCGACTTTGATCTACTCACCCCGGGCAAGCTGCTGGAGAAGTACGTCGGCCGCCCCGTCGGGGTCATCAAGGTCCACCCCACCACCGGCGAGGAGACCGAGGAGGAAGCCACCGTGCTCGCCGCCACCGAGGGAACCGTGTTGCGCATCGGCGACCGCATCGAGACCGGTCAGCCCGGCCGCATCGTCTTTCGCGAACTGCCGCCCAACCTGCGCGACCGCCCGACCCTGGTCATGAAGCTGGACAACGGCCTGGCGGGCCCCCAGGATCTGGAGTTGTCCTACCTGACGGCAGGCCTGTCCTGGAAGGCGGATTACGTCGGGGAACTCGCCGCCGACGACAGCCATCTCGACCTCACCGGCTGGGTCACGCTCAACAACACCAGCGGCACCCCTTACCGCGATGCCCAACTCCAACTCGTCGCCGGGGATGTCAATCGGGTGCGGGACCTGCCCAGCCCGGCCATGCAAAAAGAGGGCATGCGCATGATGGCCGCCGCGGCCCCCATGATGGAGGAGGAGGCCCTGTTCGAATATCACCTCTACAGCCTGGCCCAGCCCACCACCATCGCTGACAACCAGTCCAAGCAGGTGGCCCTACTGGCGGCGCAGGATATACCCGCGCGCAAGGAACTGATCTTCAGCGGGAACGATTATTATTATCGCGCCCAGCAAGGCGAGATCGGCGTCAAGCTCAAGGCCAGCGTCTTCCTGGAAATCGAAAACCGCGAGGAGGCCAACCTGGGCTTACCCCTGCCCAAGGGCGTGGTCCGCATCTACAAGAAGGATTCCCAGGGTAAGGCCCAATTTGTGGGTGAGGATCGCATCGACCATACCCCGAAAAACGAGACCCTGCGCCTCAAGCTCGGCGAGGCCTTTGACGTGACCGCCGACAAGACCCAGACCGACTTCGTCAAGCTCTCTGGCACGGGACCCTGGCAATACCAGTTCGAGACCGCCTACCGCCTCCGTCTGCGCAACGCCAAGCAGCAGTCCGTCACGGTCAAGGTCCGGGAACCCATTCCTGGCGACTGGAAGATGCTGGAATCCAGTCATCCGCAGCAGAAGGTCAGCGCCAACCTGGCCGAGTGGGAGATCAAGATCCCCGCCGAAGGCGAGACGGTGCTCACTTATCGGGTGCGGGTGCGGTTCTAACGGCAATGCTCCCCAAGGCGTCTTGTCGGCAAACTTGCGGTTGCATGAAGAGTCGCGAGTGAACCGTCAGGCCCAAAGGGAGCGGTCACCAGCCCAGTGTTAGGCCTCGGCCGCCTCGGCTAACACCTTGGCGGCCCATTGGTTCAAGCTGGTCCCCTGGGCGCGGGATGCCACGAGCACGGCTTGATGCACCTCGGGTGGGATACGCAGCATGAGATTGCCACTTGCCTGCTTTTTGACCGGCACACCATCTTTTTCGCACATATCCTTGAACACCCGAAGGCTGATTTCGCCCTCTTTGCGTAACCCTTCCACGTCCTTGGCGTAAAAGTCCGCGCCACCATTCAAGCCCATGAATTCACCCCGAAACATCTCAATGTCGGGGTCATAGGCAATAACCGCCGTGTAGCCATCAATGATCATGTTGTTGTTCATGGTGTTACCCCATTTTCTTCAAGCCATCGCCGCAAAGCCGCCACCGCACCCTTATCAGTGACGGGGGAGGGATGAGGACGGTGGAAGACGCGGCGATCGCCGAACAGACGCACGGCAACGCGCGAGCCTTGCGCCCCATCAAGTTGAGCACCCAGTTCGCTCAGTAACCCTTCGATGTCTATCCATTTGATATTACCTGAAACCGGGTGCTGAAATATGAGGGCGAGGGTCTTGGTGTGCTTACGCTTCATGTGATTAAACTTAGTACCGAATGGCCCAGGATGCAATCAATTATTGCAAGCGCTGGGTGCGACATTTCACCACCTCGCTTGCCTCCCGTCCCTCCAGGGGGGCAATAGGAGGCTCAATCCTCGGGCCGCATGTGCGGGAAGAGCAGAACGTCGCGAATAGAAGCGGAATCCGTGAAGAGCATGACCAGGCGGTCGATGCCAATGCCCTCACCGGCGGTGGGGGGCATGCCATGTTCCAGGGCACGCACATAGTCGGCGTCGAAGTGCATGGCCTCCTCGTCGCCAGCGTCCTTTTCCTCCACCTGTTTCCGGAACCGCTCGGCCTGGTCCTCGGCGTCATTCAACTCGGAGAAGCCATTGGCCAACTCGCGGCCACCGACGTAAAACTCGAAGCGGTCGGTAACGAAGGGGTCCTGATCATTACGCCGCGCCAGGGGCGAGACCTCGGTCGGGTACTGGGTGATAAAGGTCGGGTCCTTGAGTTGGTGCTCGGCCACCTTGTCGAAGATTTCCATCTGCACCTTGCCCAACCCCCAACTGGGTTTGAAGGTGAGTCCTAGCCGCTTGGCCAGGGCGCGGGCCGGCTCCAGGCTGTCGATATCCTCGGGCGCTATGTCCTCGCCATAACGCAGGATGGCCTCGCGCACCGTCACGCGGGTGAAGGGTCGGCCAAAATCATAGGTCTCCCCCTGGTAGGCGACTTGGGTCGAGCCCGTCACCTCCTGGGCCATGCCGCGCAGCAGGTCCTCGGTCAAATCCATCAAATCCTCGTAATCCGCGTAGGCCTCGTAGAACTCGACCATGGTGAACTCGGGATTGTGGCGGGTGGAGAGTCCCTCGTTGCGGAAGTTACGATTGATTTCATAGACCTTTTCGAAGCCGCCCACCACCAGCCGTTTGAGATAGAGCTCCGGGGCGATGCGCAGGAACAACTGCATGTCCAGGGCGTGGTGATGGGTCACAAAGGGCCGCGCCGCCGCGCCGCCGGGGATCACCTGCATCATGGGCGTCTCCACCTCCAGGTAGCCGCGGCGGTCCAAATAGCCGCGCAGGTACTGGATGATGCGGGTGCGGGCCCGGAAGGTCTTGCGGGCGCACTCGTTCATGATGAGGTCCAGGTAGCGCTGACGATATTTGCTTTCCTGGTGAGTCAGGCCGTGGAACTTCTCCGGCAGGGGCCGCAGGGCCTTGGTGAGGAGGCGCAGGGTCTCGACGCGAATCGACAACTCGCCGGTCTTGGTCTTGAAGAGAACACCCTCGGCGCCGAGGATATCCCCCAGGTCCAGATCACGCTTAAACCAGCCATAGACCTCCTCGCCCAGGGTGTCGCGCTGAACGAACAACTGGATTTTGCCCGACATATCCTGGAGGTGGACGAAGCTAGCCTTGCCCATGACCCGCCGGCTCATGAGCCGCCCGGCGACCTTGACCCTCAGGCTCAGGGCCTCCAGTTCCTCGGGCTCCCGGTCGCCATACTCCGCCAGCAGCTCCCCCGCCACCACGTTGCGGCGAAAATCATTGGGAAAGGCAATGCCATTCTCGCGCAGGGCGCGCAGCTTCTCCCGCCGCTGGGCGATGAGCTTGTTTTCGTCGAGGGCTTGTTCCGGGTTGTTCATGGGAATCCGTAAGTTCTTTGCAGGCTCTTGCCTGGGACATGACTGATGGGGTTTGTCGCCAGCTCGGGTGCCGGCCGGTCATGGGTACCCCGGGGGGTCTCCCGGGTCTCGGCGGCGACTAGCTGGGCATTATGGCCCAGAAGCCGCCTTGGGCTCTAAGGTAGAAGCATTGGCAAGCGCCTTCGGCTCATGCCCCGCCCCATGCCCACGCGGCCCCAGCCGCTTCAGCAGCTTGAGTAGGTCATCCACATAGGTGAAGACCACTGGGATGACGAGCAAGCTGAGAAAGGTGGAAGTGATGAGCCCGCCGATGACGGCGATGGCCATGGGGGCACGGAAGCTGGGCTCGGCGCCCAGACCCAGGGCCACCGGTAACATGCCGGCGCCCATGGCAATGGTGGTCATGACGATGGGGCGGGCGCGTTTGTGGCAGGCATCCAGAATGGCGGGGCGGCGCTCCATGCCGTGCTCCCGGCGGGCGACGATGGCGTATTCCACCAGCAGGATGGAGTTCTTGGTGACGATGCCCATCAACATGAGGACGCCGATGATAGAGGGCATGGAAAAGCTGTTGCCGGTCAGCAGCAGGCCCAGGAAGGCCCCGCCCAGGGACAGCGGCAAGGCGGCTAGGATGGTGAAGGGCTGTAGGAAGTCATGGAAGAGCAGGACCAGCACCGCATAGATGCAGAGGACACCGATGAGCATGGCGGTGCCAAAGGAGGCGAAGAGTTCGGCCATGCGCTGGGCATCCCCTTGCTCGACCCGGCTCACCGCGGGTGGCAGATCCTGGAGCGCCGGCAGGGCATTGGCCTCCGCCAGCACGGCGCCGAGCTGGCGCCCCCCCAATTCGACGTCGATGCTGACATTGCGCATCCGATCCACCCGATCGATCTGGGCCGGGCCGCTCCCCAAGCTCAGGCTGGCGACGGCGGACAGAGGCACCGACCCCACCTTGGCGGGGACGCGTAACTGGGCGATAGCCTCCAGGTCCGTGCGCAGGGCCCGGTCCAGGCGCACCCGGATGGGGATCTGGCGCTGGGGGAGATTGAGCTTGGGCAGGTTGACCTTGAAGTCACCGGAGGTCGCCACCCGCACCGCCCCGGCCAGGGCGGAGGTCGTCACGCCCAGGTCCGCGGCACGGGCGAAGTCCGGCCGAATCTGGATCTCGGGTCGCTGCAGGCTGGCCCCGGAGGTGACGTTGCCCACCCCTTGCAGGGTGCGCAGGTCCCGTTCCACGGCCTTGGCGGCGGCGGCGAGGGCAATGGAGTCATCACTGGCGAGGGATATCTGCAGCTTCTCGCCGGACTGAGCGGCGCCGACCGCGACCCGCACGCCGGGCAGGGCCCCCAGGCGCTCCCGGATCTCGCGTTCCAACTGGGCTTGGGTGCGGTCACGGTCATGGCGATGGACGAGCCGCAGGGTCAGGGTCGCCAGGCGCACATCCTTGGCCCCGCCCATCGCCAGGGGGCCCTGGCCCGCGGTGCTGCCCACGGCGGTGAAGATGCCCAGGATCTCGTCCATGGGCAATAACAAGACCCGGGCCCGCTCCGCCGCCATCCGGGTGTCGTCGAGGGAGCTGCCGGGCGGCAATTCCAGCTTGATGCTGGTCAGGCCCCGGTCCGCGGCGGGGACGAAGCCCTTGGGCAGCAGAGGCAGCAGTTGCATGGAACCGACAAAGAAGAGGATGGCGGCCAGGGCGGTGGTCTTGCGGTGATCGAGACACCAGCGGGCGGCGGCCAGATAACCGGTCATGATGAAGCTATCGCGGTTGCCCTCCGGGTGGGCTTTAAGAAAATAGGCGGCCATCATGGGGGTCAGGAGGCGCGCCACCATGAGGGAGGCGACCACCGACACCGCGGCGGTGATGCCGAACTGGACGAAGAACTTACCCGGCACCCCGCCCATGAAGGCCGTCGGCAGGAAGACCGCCACCAGGGTCAGGGTCGTGGCGATGACCGCCAGCCCGATCTCGTCCGCCGCCTCCATGGCCGCCTGGAAGGGCGGCTTGCCCATGCGCAGGTGGCGGACGATGTTCTCGATCTCGACGATGGCGTCATCCACCAGGATGCCCACCACCAGGGCCAGGGCCAGCAGGGTCAGGATGTTGAGACTGAACCCCAGCCACAGCATGGCCGCGAAGGTCGGGATGATGGAGAGTGGCAGGGCCACGGCGGCGATCAGGGTCGCGCGCCAGTCCCGCAGGAACCAGAAGACCACCAGGATGGCGAGGAGCGCCCCCTCGTAGAGCAGCTCCATGGACCCCTGGTAATTGTCCAGGACCGGATCGACAAGGTTGAAGGCCTCCTGAATGCGCACATGGGGATGCAGGGTCTCCAGGCGCGCCACCGCCGCCTGGACGGCCTGGGCGACCGCCACCTCGCTGGCCCCCCGGATCCGGGTCACCTCGAAGGCCACCACGGGGGTCCCGTCCAGCAGGGCGCTGGAGCCGCGTTCCGCGAAGGAGTCACTGACGGTACCCAGATCCCCCAGGCGCACCCGCCGCCCATCCGCCAGCGGGATGATCAGCTCAGCGATATCCCCCACCGTATCCACGGCACCCAGGCTGCGGACCGACTGGACAGCGCCGCCGATATCCCCGCGCCCGCCCGAGGCATCCTGCTGGACCCGCTTCAACTGGCCGGAGATGGCCTCGGCGGTCACCCCCAGGGCCTGCATGCGGCCGCTGTCGAGATCGACATGGACCTCCCGATCCACCCCCCCGACCCGGGCCACCTGGCCCACGCCCTTGACCGCCAGCAGGGCCTTGGCGACCTCGTTGTCCACGAACCAGGACAGGGCCTGCTCGTCCAGGCGCTCCGAGGCCACCGTGTAGGTCACGATGGGGGAGCCGGAGGTGGTGACCTTGGAGACCACCGGGTCCGTCATGTCCTGGGGCAGGTCGGCGCGCACGCTATCCACGGCGTTGCGCACCTCATTCAGGGCCACCTCGGTATTCTTCTCGATCTGGAACTCGACCCGGATGGTGGCGCTGCCATCGCTCAGGGTGGTGCGAATGTGCTCGATCCCCCCCAGGGTGGCAATTTTGTCCTCGATCTTGCGCGCGACCTCGGTTTCCAATTGGGACGGGTCCGCCCCTTCCAGGCTGGCGGTCACGGTGATGGTTGGCAGTTCCACGTCCGGGAAGTTCTGAATCCCGAGGGCGTGAAAGCTCATCATCCCAATGATGGTCAGGAAGCCAAACAGCAGGATGGCCGGGACCGGGTGGCGGATGGACCAGGCGGAGACGTTCATTGGCCAGCGCTCGCGGAGGGTCCCCGGCCCTCATCATGAGGGGCGGTCACGAGTGGGGACTCGACCCGCACCCGGTCGCCATCGTTGAGGAAGGCCCCACCCGCCGCCACGATCCGGGCCGTCGTCTCCAGGCCGGACAGGATCTCGACCCGGCCCTCGCCGCGGCGTCCGGTCTCGACCTTGCGCTGGGCAACCCGGTCCTCGGCCTGGATCTCGAACACAAAGCTGGAGCCATCACGCAGGACCACGGCGGACTCGGGCAGGGTCAGGGCCTGACTCACCCCCACCTGGATGTGGCCCTGGGCGAACATGCCCGGGCGCGCCGGGCTACCGATCGGCAGGTCCACATAAACCAGGCCATAGCGGCTGATGGGGTCCAGGGTCGGGGACGGTATCCGCACCTTGCCAGTCACCGTCTCCCCGCCGGGCAGGCGGATAAGAGCCTCCTGCCCGGGCTTGATCTGGGCGAGTTGCTCGGCGGTCACCTCCGCGCGCCACTCCACCCGCCCCTGGCGCACCAGACGGAACAACTCGGTGCCGACCTGGACCACGGTCCCCAGGGTGGCGCCCCGGCTGGCAATGACCCCATCGTCCACCGCCAGGACCTGGGTCTGCTTCAGGCGGATCCGTTCCATCTCCAGGGCCGCCTCCGCCGCCGCCAGATTGGCCTTGGCCGCCTCCTCGGCGATCAGGTATTGGGTGATTTGCTGCTCGGACATGGCACCCTTGTCCTTGACGCTGCGCGCCCGGTCGCCATTGGCCCGTGCCTCCGCCAATGCCGCCCGCACCTGGGCGACCCGGGCCGCCTGCTGGTCCAGATCCGCCTTGACCGTATCCTGATCCAGGACCGCAAGCACCTGACCCAGCTGGACCTGATCACCCACGTCCACCGTGACTTCCATCACACGCAGACCACCGGTCCCGGCGGCGATGACACCCTCCTGCCAGGCGAAAAGACCGCCGCTCGCCGCGATCACCCGGGGCCAGTCAACCGTCTGGGGACTGACGAGATTCACGGCCAAGGACGGGTTAGGTGAGGCGTTGGCGAGGGGCTTGCCAGCTGCCGGGTCGGCGGCCATCGCGCGGTGGGAGGCCAGGGCGACCAGCAGGCCAGCCGCGACTAAAGTGATCAGGACCCAACCGGTCTTAGCTTTCATGCGGATTCTCCCATGCTGGCCCGACGGGCGCGGGGCCGATACGACATCCCTGCAGTGACAAGGCGATGTTGGTGCCGAGGACGCGGGAGACTTGATCCCGGAGACGCTGGGCTTGGACATCCCCCTACCGGGCGGCCAGTCATGACCCAGAGGGTCAAAAGCCGCTCTTCAGACTGGCCTCGATGAAGGGATCGAGATTGCCGTCGAGCACGGCCTGGGTGTTGGCGGTTTCCAGGTTGGTGCGCAAGTCCTTGATCCGCGATTGGTCAAGGACATAGGAGCGGATCTGGCTGCCCCAGCCAATATCGGATTTGGTGTCCTCCACCGCCTGCTGGGTCTCGCGCCGCTTCTGCATCTCCAGTTCATAGAGCTTGGCCTTGAGTTGTTTCATGGCCTGATCCTTGTTCTTGTGCTGGGAGCGGTCGTTCTGACACTGGGTGACCAGACCCGTGGGCAGATGGGTCAGGCGCACGGCGGATTCGGTGCGGTTGACGTGCTGGCCACCGGCACCGCTGGCCCGATAGACATCCACGCGCAGGTCGGCGGGATTGATGTCGATCTGCACCGTGTCGTCGATCTCCGGCGACACGAAGACGGCGGCGAAGGAGGTATGGCGCCGGTTGCCGGAGTCGAAGGGGGACTTGCGCACCAGGCGATGTACGCCCGTCTCGGTGCGTAGCCAGCCAAAGGCGTAATCGCCCTCGAAGCGAATGGTGGCGGACTTGATGCCGGCCACCTCACCGGGCGAGACCTCCATCAGGTCCGTCTTGAAACCGCGGCGCTCTCCCCAGCGCAGATACATGCGCAAGAGCATCTCCGCCCAGTCCTGGGCCTCGGTGCCGCCGGAACCGGACTGGACGTCAAGGAAGGCATTGTTGGCGTCCATGGGCCCCGCAAACATGCGCCGAAACTCCAGGTTCGCCACCTGACGCTCGAAGTCCACCAGGTCCGCCGCCACCGAGTCCACCGTCGCCTCGTCGCCCTCGTCCACCGCCATGGCCAGCAGGTCGGTGGCGTCGGCGAGGCCGGCCTCCATGCGGTCGATGGTCTCGACCACCAGCTCCAGCCCCGCCCGCTCCCGGCCCAGGGTTTGGGCCCGCTCCGGCTCATTCCAGACCTTGGGGTCCTCAAGTTCCAGCCGGACCTCGGTCAGGCGCTCCTGCTTGTTTTCATAGTCAAAGATACCCCCTAAGGGACGCTACGCGGCCCTTGAGGTCATTGATGGCGCCCACGATGGGATTAATGTCCTGCATGTCAGCCTCCAGGCCGAGAAAACACGGCATTTTAGCCGATCCAGGACCCCCGGGCGGAAGATTCTGACTAACTGGCGATGCCTGCCCGGGCCGTATCGTCCACCATGGTATGCAGGTCGCGATGCTGGGTTTCCTTGCTGAGCAGGAGGGCGATGAAGGTCATGCTCGCGAGCATGACCAGATAGAGCCCGACGGCCCCGGCGCCATGGTCGCGGGCCAGCCAGGCGGCGACGAAGGGGGTCAGGGCGGCGCCCAGGATGGAGGAGAAGTTATAGGCAACCCCGGAGCCGCTATAACGGCGATTGGTCGGAAACAGCTCCGGCAGCAAGGCGGACATGGGACCGAAGGTCAGCCCCATCAGCGCCATGCCGATACTCAGAAAGGTCAGCATGAGCCATTGATTGGCCTCCAGGCCCGTGCGCATGACCTCGGGGGCCAGGAACCACCCGAAGGAGAAACCAAAGAGGATTATGCCGGCCGTCACCACCAGCAGAAAGGCGCGGCGGCCAAAGCGATCGGCGAGGTGTCCCGAGAAGGGGATCATGGCCGCGAACCAGAGCACCGAAATGAGCTGCAGGATGAGGAAATCACGATAGCCGATGCCAAGAAATCCCAACTTAACGCTCCCAATGGCGTAGGACAGGATCCAGGTGGTCATCAGATAAAAGAGCCCATAGGTGGCGAGCATGATGAAGGTGCCGAGAATCAACTCCTTGTAATCATGACGAAAGAGTTTGACCAAGGGAAACTTGAGTTTTTCGCCACGCTCGACGGCATGGGCAAAGACCGGCGTCTCCCGCAACTTGAGCCGCACGTAGAGTCCCACCAGGACCATCAGAATGGAGAGCAGGAAGGGAATGCGCCAGCCCCAGACCAGGAAGGGGTCGTCCAGGCTGGTCGCCTTGGAGTCGTACTGAAACCAGAAGGTCAGGAGCAGGAAAAAACCATTGGCGAGAATGAAGCCGAAGGGGGCGCCCAGTTGGGGCCACATCGCCGCCTGGGCCCGTTTACCCTTTTCGGCGGTTTCCGTAGCCAACAGGGCCGCCCCGGACCATTCACCGCCAAGCCCCAACCCCTGGCAGAAGCGCAGCAGGGCCAGCAAGACGGGGGCGAACAAGCCGATCTGGTGATAGGTCGGCAGCAGGCCGATGGCAAAGGTCGCCAGGCCCATGAGGAGCAGGGAGCCCAAAAGGGTCGCCTTGCGGCCGGCCCGATCGCCAAAATGACCGAAGAGGAGCGAGCCGATGGGGCGCGCCACAAAGGCAACGCCAAAGGTCGCCATGGAGGCCAGGAGCGCCGTGCTCCCCTCCCCCGCTGGAAAAAACAGCAGGGGAAAGACCGATACCGCCGCCGTCGCATAGATGTAAAAGTCGAAGAACTCGATGGTGGTGCCAACGGTGCTGGCAATAATGATGCGGTGGCGCGGCGTCTCGAATTCGTTGGTGGCCAAGGTCGTTCCCAATCAGAAGGAGGCAATGGAGCGGGCGGGCCAGTGGTCATTCAGCCCTGTAGCGGCCCGCCAGGGGACAGTCTAGGTCAAGCCGAGGATTAGGGCCACCGATCGAGAATCCCCTATGCCACACAGTACCTGAGCGACATGGCTATGCCTCGCATTTAAACCCGGATAGCATCTCACCTCGGTCTGGTAGTACCCTTTGCCGTTCGAGATTAACCCCACGAATAATATAAAGAAAGTATAAATGTCCGCTAATGCGCATAAAAGCAGTTCCTCTGCACTGATCCTCGGCACCATCGGCGTCGTCTTTGGCGATATCGGCACCAGCCCCCTCTACGCCCTCAAGGAAACCTTCGCGGGGCATCACCCCATGACGGTGGACCCCGCCAGCATCCTCGGCGTCTTGTCCTTAATCTTCTGGACCATCATGGCCCTGGTGTCCCTCAAATACGTGGCCATCATCATGCGCGCCGACAATCACGGGGAAGGGGGCAGCTTGGCCCTGCTCGCGCGTGTCACGGAATTGACCCGGAACTCCCGGGCCACCTGGTTCGTGACCATGCTGGGTATCTTCGCCGCCGCCTTGTTTTACGGGGACAGCATGATCACCCCCGCTATTTCGGTGCTGAGCGCGGTCGAAGGACTTGAAGTCATTGCCCCGCAGCTCAAGGAGTACGTCCTCCCGGTTACCGCTGTGGTACTCACCGGCCTTTTCTGGATCCAACGCCATGGCACGGGCACGGTCGGCAAATTTTTCGGCCCCATCATGACCGCCTGGTTTGGCGTCCTGGCACTGCTGGGTTTGATCAATATCTGGCAAGCCCCCGCCGTCCTGGTTGCGCTCAATCCGATTTATGCGCTGGAATTTCTGGTCAGTCACCCCGGTGATAGTTTCCTGGCGCTGGGCGCGGTCGTCCTGGCGGTGACGGGTGGGGAGGCGCTGTACACCGACATGGGCCATTTTGGTAAATTCCCCATCCGTGCCGCCTGGTTCGGATTCGTCCTGCCTGCCCTGGTTCTCAACTATTACGGCCAGGGTGCCCTGCTGCTCACGGACCCCACCGCCATTCAGAGTCCCTTTTATCTATTGGCGCCCGAATGGGCCTTGATCCCCATGGTGGTGTTGGCCACGGCGGCGACCGTGATTGCCTCGCAAGCGGTGATCTCGGGCGCTTTCTCCGTGGCTAGACAGGCGGTGCAACTCGGCTATCTGCCCCGGATGGGGATCATCCACACCTCGGATCGAGAGTCGGGCCAAATTTACGTGCCCTTCACCAACTGGACCATCTATGTGGCGGTCATGGCTCTGGTTTTCGGCTTCCAGTCCTCCAGCAACCTGGCGGCGGCCTATGGCATCGCGGTGACCGGCACCATGATGATCGACACCATTCTGGTGTCATTCGTTGTCTTCCTCGCCTGGCGCTGGAATCCCTGGCTGGCCGCGCCCCTGCTCGGGGCACTGCTGATGATCGACTTCGCCTACTTTTCCGCCAACGCCATCAAGTTGCTGCAAGGGGGCTGGTTCCCCATTCTCGTAGCGGTGGCATCCTTCAGTACCCTGACGACTTGGAGGTTGGGCCGGCAACTCCTGCTCCGGGAAATGGGCAACCTGACCATGCCTCTCGACCAGTTCATTGCTTCCATCGGCGCGTCACCCATCAAGCGGGTGAGCCGAACCGCCGTCTATTTGACCAGCCGGTCGGAGGGTGTGCCTTCGGCCCTGCTGCACAACCTCAAGCATAACGAGGTGCTGCATGACCGCAATGTGCTGGTCACCGTCCAAACCGCCGAAGTGCCCTATGTGGCGGCCCAGGAGCGCATCAAAGTCATCGATCTGGGACAGCATTTCTACCGGGTATTCATGAGCTATGGCTTCATGGAACAGCCAAACATTCCCAAGGCGCTTGAGAGGTGCGGCGAGCAGGGTCTCGCCATCAACCTTCACCATACTTCGTTCTTCTTAAGCAGAGAGGTGGTGCTGCCCAAGCTGAGGCCTCCGATGACGCTGTGGCGGACCCTGTTTTTCATTTGGATGCTACGCAACGCCCAAAGCGCCACCGAATTCTTCCGTATTCCCAGCAATCTCGTGGTGGAACTGGGAACCCAGGTAGAAATCTGAAGCCACTTACTCGGCAAGGACTCACTATTTGACGAGCGTCACCGGTATCTTGGTGCCATGGATGACGTCGGTGGCCACCGAACCCATGAGGAGGTGCTTGAGCCCGGTCCGGCCATGGGTGCCCATGACAATGTAGTCGCAGCTATGCTCCTCGGCGTAGTGGGTGATGGCCTCGGCTACCTGGCCGTCACCGACCAACACCTCATAGCGGTAAGGCATGCCGGCGGCATCGAGCAGGGCACGGCAGGCCCGCAGTTCCTCCTCGCCCTCGTGCCGTTGCATGTCGGCGATCTCCTCGGGGGTGAGGAAGCGACGCACCTCCCAGGATTCGATGGGGGGGCGCACGTGGAGCAGATAGATCTCCGGGGGTGCCTCCGGGTGGATAAGCTTGAGGACATGCTCAATGGCCCGCGTCGAGCTCTCGGATCCGTCAACAGGTAACAAGCATTTCATGGGGTTCAACACTCCGAGGAAGTGCCCTGGGGGCTGGTGATTGCTGGGAGGGGTTGGCAGGACCCGGCCTGTCCCATCCGGCCACCTGCCTCGGCTGGTGTGGTGGGGGAGTGAGGTTGCCACCCCAGGGTCAGCATCAAGGCCAGGAAACCGATGACATAGGCCAGAGCCACGTGCCAGCCGTGGGTTAGCCAGGCCCCGACGGATTTGGCCTGGGGATAGAGATTGGAGAGTGCCACGCCAGCGGAGCTGCCAAACCAGATCATGGACCCGCCGAAGCCCACCGCGTAGGCCAACATGCCCCAATCAAAACCACCCTGCTTGAGCGCCAGGGCGGTCAGTGGAATATTGTCGAAGACCGCTGACACGAAGCCCAGGGACAGGGCCGAATACCAGGAGGCCGGCGGGAGGCGCTCCACGGGCATCATGGAGGCACACATCACCAGGGACAAGAGGAAGATACTGCCCTTGATGGTCTCTGGCATCAGGCTCCATTCCGGCCGGCGGATGCCTTGAGTGGCGAGGATGACGACCCACACCGCTACACCGAGGAAGGGGAAACTGTCCGCCAGGTCCTTGAAATGAAGATTGACCAGAACATTGGCGGCGATTGCGATCACCAGGATCAGGGCGACGATCCCCACTCGGGCCCAATCCACTCGTGTCCCTTCCGGCACCTCCCGCACGACCGGTTGATAGCGATGCTGCTGGATGGCCGCGGGGATGCCAAAGACCACCAGAGCCACGCCCGCCGCCACATAGGCGTGCAAGACGTCCAGGGGGGCAACCCCGGAGATCCACATCATGGTCGTGGTCGTGTCCCCCACCACGCTACCGGAACCGCCGGCATTGGAGGCGGCGACGATGGCGGCCAGAAAGCCGATGTGGACCCGGTAGCGGAAGACCCCGGCGGCAATGGTGCCACCGATGAGGGCGGCGGCAATGTTGTCCAGGAAGCTCGACAGCACGAAAATCATGATGAGCAACACAAAGCCGCCAAGCCAGCCCTCTGGCAGAAAACGCGGCAAGAGTTGGGGGATGTGACTGTCCTCGAAATGGCGGGCTAGCAAGGCGAAGCCGAGCAAGAGCCCGAGCAGATTGGCGAGCAACACCCATTCGTGCCCCAGATGAGTGACGAGCCCCCCCAACCCCGGCCCGGCCGCGAAACCCGTAAAGATCAGCTTGAAGGCGACAATGACCGTCAGCCCACTCAAGGCGACCAAAAGGGTATGGTTGTGGAACAGGGCGACGCCCAACAGGGTCACCGCGAAGAGGATGAATTCCACGGGGGTACAGAACTGGATCAGGCTGGGCTGGTAACCGCCTTCGGTGGCGAACAGGAGGCCAGGTAGGAGTAGTAGGCCCAGGAGCGCGAGTAACAGACCTCCGCGCGGAATGGAGGGGTGAGAATGGCCCCGATTTCCGGAGTCGGGGTGACTAGCCGATAGGGGGGGCGTCATGGCGGGTAATATCATTAATTCTCTCGCACAGATACAAGGAGCTTCAGCCATGCCGTGGCCTCGGCTCGAGGTTTAATATGCCGAAAGGGCTGGCCTCAGGCCTTATCGCCGTCGCCCGTCCTGGGCGTTTGATCCCGGGCCGGCGTGGCGCTGGCCGGGGGGCTGTTGGCAAGGGGGGGCTGAATCGCCTCTTGCCGCTTGGCTGATTCCTCTTCCTCCACGTCGGCACCGCTCATGGCGGAACGGAAGCCCTTGATTGCGCCACCCAAATCAGAGCCGATGGTCTTGAGCCGTTTGGTGCCAAAGAGCAGCATCACGATCACCAGAATGACCAACAACTCCGTCATGCCAATACCACTGATACCCATCGATTACTCCCGTTCCGCTAGCCTGGGTTGCTATAAGCCGCTCATTACAATCTATTCACCGCGCAACCGCAACGGCCCATAAGCAGCGTGAAAAGAGCCGCTCGATCAGCGCCGGCCGATCGATCCGCTGCGAAGCTCGGAGGGCACGAAGCTGGCCAAGACGCTGCTTGCCCGCATGGACTAGGGAGTTTACCCATGACGCCTTGGCCGGTGGCACTGGGCGGCACGGGCCTGGCGAGTTGGCGACTGGAGCGCGAGACGCCTTGCTCGACCGGTACCTCTTGCCCATACTCCGGCGCACCCCCAGATATCGTCCACGCCATAACCACCAGCCTGTCCACTCTTGCGGGTAATCCATGATCGAATCCGTCGGCTCGCCCCTCCTCTATCTCAGTTTCACCCTGCTGGTAATCGCCCTGCTGGCCGTCGATTTCCTGGTGCTCAAGACCCAGGGGGCACACCGGGTCAGCATTAAGGAAGCAGCCACCTGGTCGGTGGTCTGGATCCTGATCTCCCTTACCTTCTGCGCCTGGTTCTGGTGGTACCTCGATGGCCAGTTTTCCCGGGAGGTCGCCAACGAAAAGGCCCTGGAATTCCTGGCCGGTTACCTGATCGAAAAGTCCCTGGCGGTGGACAATGTCTTCGTCTGGATCACCCTCTTCGGCTTCTTTGCCGTTCCCCCCGAACTCCAGAAGCGCGTCCTCCTTTACGGTGTGCTGGGGGCTATCGTCATGCGGGCCGTGCTCATCTACGTCGGCGCCCTACTTCTGGCGGAGTTTCACTGGATTCTTTACCTTTTCGGCGCCTTCCTGTTGTTCACGGGCGTCAAGATGCTGCTCTTCGCCAGCCATGTACCCGACCTCAACCAGAACCCCATCTTGCGCTGGATGCGGGGCCATATGAAAATCGCCGAGACCCACCAGGGCGATCAATTCTTCGTCCTCCAGCAGGGCGTACGCTACGCCACCCCCCTCTTCGTGGTCCTGGTGCTGGTGGAGGTCACGGACCTCATCTTCGCGGTGGACTCCATCCCAGCTATCTTTGCCGTCACCAGCGACCCCTTCATCGTCTTCACCTCCAACATCTTCGCCATCCTGGGGCTGAGGGCCATGTATTTCCTGCTGGCGGACATGGCAGACCGCTTTCATCTCCTCAAATATGGCTTGGCCTTCATCCTCGTCTTCATCGGCGTAAAGATGCTGCTGCTCGACTTCTACAAGATTCCCATCGGCATCGCCCTGGGTATCGTGGGGGCCATCCTGGCGATCTCCGTGGTAGCTAGCCTCCTCACCTCGCCGCCCAGGGATAGCCTTTCGGGCAATGGGGATTGAGAAACCAAGCCAGTCCATGCCTGGTAGCCGATTAGAAACGGGAACTCGGGCGTCGGAGGACGCCTATTTACGAGCGCGGGAACGCCGAGTACGCTCGCCCAGGCCTTGGCCTGCCAAAAAGCAAACTACGAAACAATTCATCCTTTTTGAGGCCCTGCTATATCTGGCCTCGTGGGGACAGTCGCCAGGGTGCTGTGACGATAGGAATAGGCAAAGTACACCAGGAGGCCGAGGGCCATCCAGATGCCGAAACGCAGCCAGGTCACCCAGGGCAAATTGGCCATCAGAAAGAAACAGGAGGCGGCCCCCAGCAAGGGGACAAGGGGTGAGAAGGGGGTGCGGAAGGGCCGGGGCAGATCCGGGTGCTTGTAACGGAGCACGATGACGCCGATGCAGACCAGAAAAAAGGCGGCCAGGGTGCCGATATTAACCAATTCCGCCACGTCACCGATGGGAGTGAGCCCGGCGATGGCCGCCATCACCAACCCCGCCGCCACGATCACCCGGATCGGGGTCTGGGTGCGCCGGTTGACCCGGGCGAAGAGGGGCGGCAAGAGGCCATCCCGAGCCATGGCGAGGAATACGCGGGTGAGCCCGTAGTACATGGCCAGCATGACCGTCGTCAGGCCGGCGATGGCCCCGGCCGCCACCAGGCCGGCGCCCCAGGGATACCCCAGGCGCAGCACCACATCCGCCACCGGCGAGCCCACATTAAGCGTGGTGTAGGGGACCACCCCGGTCAGGAGACCGGCGGTCAGGATGTAGATGAGGGTGCAGAAGGCCAGGGAGGCCAGGATGCCGATGGGCAGATCACGCTGGGGGTTACGGGCCTCCTCGGCGGCGGTAGAGACCGCATCGAAGCCGAGATAGGCGAAGATGACCAGGGCCGCCCCGCCGATGACCCCGCTCCAGCCGAAGGGCATAAAGGGGGACCAGTTGGCCGGATCGACATGGGAGAAGGCGATGGTGATAAAGACGCCAATGGCCAGCAGCTTGACCAGGACCATGGTGGCGTTGAAGCGCACACTCTGGCGCACCCCCAGCATCAGCAGCAGGCCCAGGATCAGCACGATGGCCGCCGCCGGCAGATTGATGAGTCCGCCTTCCAGGGGTCCCTTGAGCAAGGTCGGCGGCAGCGCCAGGCCCGCCGCCTGGAGGGCATTGTTGGCGTAGGCCGACCAGCCGATGGCGACCGCCGACACCGCCACCGCGTACTCCAGGATCAGGTCCCAGCCGATGATCCAGGCCACCAGCTCCCCAAAACCGGCGTAACTGTAGCCGTAGGCGCTGCCACAACCACCAATGGCCGCGGCCAGTTCCGCATAGGCCAGGCCGGCGAAGGCGCAGGCCAGGCCGGCGATCACATAGGAGAGGATGATGGCCGGCCCGGCCTGGGTGGCGGCGGCCACCCCGGTCAGGACGAAGATACCCGCGCCGATGACGGCGCCGATACCCAGCAAGGTCAGGTCCAGGGGCCCCAGGATGCGCCGCAGACCGGTGTCGGTGAGATGGTGATCGGAGTTGATCGCCTTGGTACGCAACAAACCTTTCATAGCGGAGACCTAGGAGGACAGAGCCTGACGGGCGCGCCGTTGGGCAAGCAGGTATTCGATCACCATGGGCATCACCGAGACCAGGACGATGCCCACCACCACCAGTTCAAAGTGCTTGTTGACCCAGGGCAGATTGCCGAACCAGTAGCCGGAAAAGAGACAGACCGCCACCCAGGCCACGGCCCCCGTGATGTTGAAGAGGGCGAAGCGCCGGTAAGCCATGGTCCCGATGCCCGCCACGAAGGGGGCGAAGGTCCGGACGATGGGGACGAAGCGGGCCAGGACGATGGTCTTACCGCCATACTTCTCGTAAAAGTGCTGGGTGCGTACCAGATGGGCCTTATTGAGGAAGCGGGAGTCCTCGCGATGAAAGACCTTCGGCCCCAGATGGCGCCCGATCGCATAGTTAACGGCGTCCCCGAGGATCGCCGCCAGGGTCAGCAGGAAGAAAAGCAGCCCGATATCCAGGGGTCCGGTCGCGGCCAGTGCCCCCAGCGCGAACAGGAGCGAATCGCCCGGCAGAAAAGGGGTCACCACCAACCCCGTCTCGGCAAAGATCACCAGGAAGAGCAGCAGATACAGCCAGGGGCCGAGCATGATGGTCCACTGATCCAGGTTTTCACGCAGATTGAAGAAGATATCCATGACGAACTCGAGTGCTTCCATACGGGTCTCCGGGGCGATGGGCAAAGGTGAGCCTATGGTCGGGAGCAGCCCAGAGCCTGTCAAGAAAATCAGGCGCGGCGTCTGGCCTCAAGGCTTGGACGCCCCCCGGTAGCCTGTACCGGATATCATCCCGGGCTCGTGGCGCCTGGAGAGCCCCACCCAGGGAGGCATCAGCCCGACGTCAAGTTGGCCAGGGTCGGCTAATATGCACCCATTACCCTTGTCCACCGCCGATACCGGATCCACGACGGGTCATGCCGCAAGTCTCTTGAGCCTAACACTC
>JBGAUK010000022.1:0-37897 GCA_044228695.1 Chromatiaceae bacterium
GGACGCCGTGAATACGTCCCTGTAGGCTTGGCGACAGCATCCCTACCGTCGACACCCCCGCCCGCCGCCACCCGACCTGGGCAAGCACCCTATGTAGCCGGGCTCGCCAGCCACTACCTGGCCTGGGCAAGGACCCTGGGCGCGGGTCCCCTCGGCCATCGGACCAGGGCTAGCCGCCGGCCTGGCCCTGATGCGCTGGCGTAGGGCCTCGCGGCAGGGCGATTTAACCCCGATTGATCCACTCAACCGACGACCAGGAATAACCCATGGGCACCTTTACCCGTTTCACGCAGATCGACTGCCCCGAGACCATTCCCTGCGGGCCCGATGGCGAGCACGAGGCCTTCGAGGTCGGCTTCACCGCGGACGGCGAGATCCCCTTTCCCCAGGTGATACTGCATGCGCCGGGCCGGGTCCTCTTGCTCAAGGGCGAGGCGATCCGGTCCCGCCAAACGGCTGCCGGGACCTGGCATTACGTCACCCAGATGCCGGCGGGCAAGCTCACGGGGGAAGGAGTCACCATCCAGATCGAGGGCTGTCGCCAAGCCGACCTCGGCCTGGCGGGGGGCGAGGACTGGGTCAAGGCCTTCCGGGACCTGCGCCTGATCCGCCCGCCTCGCCCGGCGGCCATCCGCGCCCAGGGCTCCGGCGGCGCCGAGGTCAAACTCTACTTCGGCATCCACAAGCACATGCACCAGCCCTATTACAACACCACCGACCGGAACTATTGGGATGGTGAAAAGGACCAGATCTTCGGCTCGCGGGGCGGCAACTATACCGATTTCATCCCGGCCGCCGTGCGCCAATACATCGACGGCGGCCTCCCCCATGCGGGGCTGTCCACGAGTTGGAGCGGATCCCTGATCGAGCAACTGGACCGCTGCGGGGACGAGGGGCTCTGCGGCGGCCGCTTCGCCGGCTGGAATAGCGCCCTGCGCCAACTGGCCGGGGCCACCACCAGCCTCGGCAACTCGCGTATCGCCTTTTCCGCCTTCGGCTTCTTCCACCCCCTGATGCCCCTGATCCCGCACCTGGACATCGTCCGCCAGATTCACTGGCACCGGGACCTGATTCAGCGAGCCTTCGGCGTCGCGGCGTCGCGGGTGCTGTTTCCGCCGGAGACGGCCTTCCATGCGCGCATCATCCCGGCCCTGGTGGAGGCGGGGGTGACGGCGGTGGTCTATGACTCCATCCACCGCTTCCGCGCCTGTCGCGATTACCCCTATGCCGGCATCGGCGAGGGCATGTTGCCGCCCAATGCCGCCGAACAAGTCAATCCGGCCGTGGACGACTGGCTGCAGATGCGCAACATCTGGGCCGGTTCCCGGATTTCACCCCGCCTGCTGCGGCCTGAATACGTGGGCTACGAGGATCCGGACGGCAAACTCCATAAGATCATCGCCGTCCCCGCCGAGCGCTATATCGGTAACGAGGACGCCCGTGGCGGCTTTGGCGCCCTGCAATACGCGGACGTCCTCGGCCAGGTCCATGACCGCATCGTGGAGACCGGCGGCTACGACCCCGCCCATCCGCCTTTCTTCCTGCTGCATTCGGACGGCGACAATCACGGCGGGGGTGCCGACAGCTATTACCATCACAACACGGCGCGCCTGGTCGAATGGCTGCGACAGGACAGTCGCTTCGAGTTGACTACGGTGGAGGACTATCTGCAACGCTTCCCGCCGGACCCTACCCAGGTATGCCACATCGAGCCAGGCTCCTGGGCCGGCGCCGACAACGGCGATCCGCAGTTCATAAAGTGGTTCAGCCGCTACGACCAGCCCTATTCGCCGGACCTGAACTCCTGGGCCGTGCTCACCGCCTTCCAGAATGCCGTCCATACCCTGGAATACAGCGAGCCCGGTCATCCGGAACTGGCGGAGGCCATCCGCCTGCTCCTGACCGCCGAGACCAGTTGCTACTGGTACTGGACCGGCCAGCAGGTCTGGGACCAGCAGGTCACCAACGCCGCCAATCTGGGGCTGAGCCTGATCAAGCCGGCCCTCAACGCCCTGGTGGCCGCCGGCCACGACCACGGCGGACCGACGATCTTTCCCCCCTGGGTGACCCCGGAGAATCCGGGTGGCAAACGCTGGGGCCAGGGCTGCCTCCTGGATGCGCCCCGCCAGGGCGTCGCGCACACCTTTGTCGCCGATGTGTCCGGGCTGAAACGGGTCGAACTGGTGCTACGCACCACGGCGGGAGAGAGCCGCCTGGCCATGCGCAACCAGGGCCCCTATTCCACCCAGACCGGGGCCCGGATGACGGCGGACTTCTTCACCGCCGACCTGCCGGTGGGCGCTGGCGACGTGCGTTATTTTATCGAGGCGGAAGACCGGCGCGGCAATGTAGCCCGCGGGGCCCTGGAACGTATCTGGCTGGCGTGACTAAGCCGCCATCGGTCACCCAGGGGAGTAGGGTGACCAGACGGGCGTGACGCCCATCAGCGGGATCCCTCGTCCCCTGCCCCGGCCCGGGGCCAGGGACCCTGTTCCGCTACCGGCTGGGGGCGACCGAGATAATACCCTTGGGCATAGTCCACGCCCAATTCGCCCAGGATTTCGTAAATTGCCTCGGTCTCCACGTATTCCGCCGTCACCCCCTTGCCCATGCCATGGGCCATGTCGGTGATGGCCTTGACGAAGATCCGATCCTCGGGGTTCTTGGCCAGATCCCGGATGAAGGCGCCATCGATCTTGACCTCGTCCACTGGCAGCCGCCGCAAATAAGCATAGGAGGCGTAGCCGGAGCCAAAATCGTCCAGGACAAAACCGCACCCAAGGCCCTGGACGGCCTTCATGAGTTCGGTCGCCTTGACAAGGCTGGATACCGCGGCGGTCTCGGTGACCTCGAAGAGGAGACGCGTCGGTTCCACCCGATGCTCCCCGAGCAAGCGTTCGATTTCCAGCAGAAGGGCCGGATCATCCATGGCGCGGCCGGACAGGTTGATCCCCAACCGCAGGCCTGGTTCCCGTCCCAGACATAGGATGGCATGGGCCAGGACCCAGTGATCGATGGCCTGAATCTGGCCCGTTTTCTCCGCCACCGGGATAAAACGGTCGGGATAAACCAATTTGCCCTGGGGGTCACGTAGCCGCAGCAGGGCCTCCCAATGGTGGATGCTACCGGTGGCAATGGTCACGATGGGCTGGAAGTGCAGTTCGAAGCGATCGTCGCGGAGGCCCTCCGTGATCTTGTCCCGCCAGGTGATACGGGCATCCACCAGCTCCCGCGCCCGGTCATCGAGGGAAAAGAGATGTAAGCGCCCGGCCCCCTTCTCCTTGGCCTGGAACATGGCGATATCGGCATTGGCCAACAATTCCTGCGGGTCTAGACCCTGGTCCGGGAACAGGGCGATACCAATGCTGACCGTTACCCGGTGGACACGCTCCCGATCGCGCACCTGAATGGAGCGCACCGCGGCCTGAATACGCTGGGCGCAGGCCTGGGCATCTGGGGCCCGACTTTCAGGCAGGATGAGGGCAAATTCGTCGCCCCCGACCCGGGCCAGGGTATCGCTCGGACGGATCAGCTTGCTCAACTGTTCAGCGACCCGCTGCAACATGACATCGCCCACTAAGTGGCCACTCAGGTCATTGACATCCTTGAACTGATCAAGATCCAGGAACAAGACGGCACCTGTTTGCTCGTAGCGCCGCGACTGGTCGAGTATGCGTTCGAAATCCTCGCGGAAACGGCGTCGATTGTTGAGTTGCGTCAAGGGGTCGTGATCGGCCAGCCAGACGAGGCGGCTCTGGGCCTCCTCGCGATCCCGCTGGAGCAACTCCATACGATCGGTCAGGGCCTGGGCGGTCTCGCTCAAGCGGTCCAGTTCATCCTCGGGGGACAGCCGGCCACCGACGGCAGGCAGGCTCTGCCGCAATTCCGCGTACCGATTCTCCGCCAGGAGGGGCAGGGCGATGGCGATGCGGCGCAGGCGTCCCACCGAAAAGTGGCCAAGCCAGAACAGCAGGGCACCCGACAGGGCCAGACCGACCAGGCCCAATAAGACACTGTTGCGGGTAGCGGCCTGTATCGCCTGGCTTTCCGCCGTCACTTCGTTAACCACCAGGGCGTTGACGCCAGGGACCAGGTCATCGACGCGAAAGATCTCGTACCACCGGCCCTCCAACTCCCCGAGGACCAGATGGTTCATGCTGTTTGCGGGGTCAAAGGTGGCATTGGAGACCGTCACCAGCTCGGGGCCCAGGGTGTGAAGGATGGGCTCGATCAGGCTCGGATGGGTCATCGCGGGAAAGCGCGGCAACGTCACGCGGCCGGCGGAGGCCTCGGACACGGAGAACACCGCCACTTCGGCCCCCGTGAGGCGATTGAAGGCGAGCAAGGCATCGGCCAGGGAACGCCCCACCACCAGGTTCCCCGCGAATTTCCCCCGCCACAGGATGGGGGCGGCCAGGAACTCGAGGCATTCCGAACGGCAAGCCAGCACCTGAACAAGGCCGTCCTCCTTGCGGGTCAGTTCGGCAATCAGTTCGGCCCCCAGGGCCGATGCCTCCGAAGGCCAGACCAGGGTCTGGCCACCGGAGGAGGTGAGCCAATATATCGATTGGAGGCCCCATTCCAGGCCCAGCAGGGTCCCCTCGCCCGCCAGCCCGCTCGCCAAACGCTCGCCCAAATCGCGCGACCGGGGGGCGCCATCCGCGGAGCCCAGGAGCGGGAGCATATTGACCAGCCGGGTCATATCCTCGAAGTCTTGCGCCAACAAGCCGCGCAATTGCCGGACCTGATTCCCGCGTACCCCCGACTGCTGGAGTTCGAATTGCGCCCTTGAATAGCGATAGGCCATGACGGCCAGGGTGCCATTGATCACCAGGAGCACCAGGGACAAGGCGATCAGGGCCTGCCACCTCAGGCTCAGGAAATGCCGCCGAAAGGACGTTATGCGCGGACAATTCATGAGAGTAACCGCCTAAAAGCGGACCGCGAACTGCAAGGCAAACAGATCCCAATCCTTTACCAGATCGGCGGGATCATTCTCCCGCGCCGAGAGGGGATAGGTGCCGTTGTGGCGGGAATACTGAGCCCTCAACATCAGGTATTGACTAGGATTCCAGGTCAGACCCGCCGTCCAGGCATGGTCGTAGAAATCAAAGTGCGGGATTAGACCGCCCGTCTGGGCGGACAAGACCTCGCCATCACGCAGGTTACGATCGGTGAAGCCCTCCTCGTAGCGCGCCAGCACCTCCAGTTGCGGGCGCAGGCGGTAGGCGGCCTGCAGGTAATAACCCTCGCCGTCAAAATCGCGATAGGGGAAAAAATCGCCATAGGCCCGGTAATGCAGGGGCAGGCGCGCGTATTCCGAGGAGAGGGTCCACAGTTCCGTGTTGTACTGCGCCGAGAGGATCAGGTAGGTGAAACTCGTCTGGCCAGGGCCAAGATCCCCCTCGCCCCGGGGATTGTAGCTAAGCCGGGTGCTTAACCCGCTCACCCCCAGCCGCAACCGCTCATCCAGGGTGGAGTACCAGAGGCTGCCGATCCAACTGACCCCAAGTGGGTTCAGCTTGCCCGGCAGGTCATCACCCAGGAAGACCCATTCGAGGTTCTCGTCGGTCACCGCCTGTCCACCACCCAGGGTGAGGGTGTAACGACCATAACCGGTGGAGAGATCGCCATGGAACATGGCACCGTCGGTTGAGAGCATCAGATTCCGGACCTTGTCGAAATAGACCACCTGGGGCAGAAAGATGCTCGGGCGGGTAAAGGGGACATCCCGGGTCTCGTTGTAAAGCCCGAACGGGTTCTTGAGACGCCCCAGGCGGAACCCCAGGGAGTGGGTGTCCGTCTCGGCCAGCGTCAGGTCCACCAGGGCGTAATCCAGAGCGGGGGTGCCGTCATACATGTCGCCGGCCATCCGCGCCAGGACCTGCCCGGCGAAGAGGATGCGCGAATTCAGCTGGTAGGAGGCGTTGAGTGCGACCTCGGCGGCATCCAGGGTCCCGTTCGGACTATCGCCATAAAACCGGTTGGCGCTCGTCTTGACGCCGGTCAAGCTGGCAAAGCCATGGACCTGCAGACGCTCACCCTGAAGCTGGTCAAATAAGGTACCCCAGTCGGCCTCGCCAGCGGCAAGCCGTCCGCTGGCCAAGACCAGGAGAAGTACCGCGCAAAGTAAAGGAGGGATTCTTGCCATGTCAGCGCACCTCCAAAAAACGGACGGGGGCGTCGGGGGGCACCGAGTCAACATAGCCCAGGGCGCCGGGTGTCGAGGCAACCCGCCGCATCATCTCCTCCTCGGTGGCGACGGTGATCGGGGCCTGGCCGGTGCCGGAAAAGAGTTGGCGATCCCAGATGCGCCGGAGCTGATAGGGAAACATTCCCAAGACGGCATTGGCGAAGGCGCGATGGAGGGGATCTTCATCCGGCAGAACGAAGACCTTGACCGGCACGCCATTGGGCCAGGCCTTATGGCGCATGGTCACATAGAGACGAGCCTCGTCGGTCGACATGAGCGTCACGTCGACCTCGGGGTTGACAATCATTTTCTGGGCTTGCGAGGCGCCGCTAGAGGCCAGCAGAATCAACAGTAGCCAGGCGCCAAGGGGGCGACAGCGGCGGACCGGACTGCTCATGACCAGTGCCTGAAAGGGCGAGGGGACAAGTCTTTGGAACCATGGGAACCCGCGTCTTTGTTGTGGCTGCTGGACATCGAACCTCGCTGAGTTGCGATAGGTATGGGGGCATCGGCGGGCGGGCTGCGTCTGGACGACAAGGCCGATCGTCCACGGACCTTGACGGAATGGCAAGGAACCTGGACGGCGCCCGTGCCCGTGACCCGAGGGTAGGGAAGGATACCCGGGATCGATCCCGCGCGGAAGCGTTCCGGGGCTTCCTCACCGGTCAGGAGGTATAGCCTCTTGCAAATGAGAATTGTTCGCGTTATTAATATTCACCCTGGGCGACCGGGATGACCGATCGTCGTCGCGCCTCAGTCATTGCAACTTCCCGCCCTGGAGAACCAACCCCTATGTCACCTAGCCGTCGCTTCCTCCTGGCCATCGGCCTGGCCGCCCTGACCGCCCTCCCCATCCCCGCCCTGGGGACGGAGGTGAATATCTACTCCGCCCGCGGGGAGGAGCTGATCAAGCCCTTGCTGGATCGCTTCACCCAGGAGACGGGGATCCGAGTCAACCTGGTCACGGGTAAGGCGGAGGCCCTGCTGCAACGGCTTCAGAGCGAGGGGGTGAATTCCCCGTCGGACCTCTTGATCACCACGGACGCCGGGCGACTTTTCCAGGCCAAGGCGGCGGGGGTGACCCAGGCGGTGACCTCGGAGCAGCTCCAGGCGGCCATCCCCGCGACCTACCGGGACCCGGCGGGCCACTGGTTTGGCTTGTCGCTGCGGGCGCGCCCCATCCTCTATGTTCGGGACAAGGTCGAGCCGGCGCAAATGTCCAGCTACGAGGGCTTGGCGGACCCCCAATGGCAAGGGCGCATCTGCATTAGGTCCTCGGACAACGTCTATAACCAGTCCCTGGTGGCCTCCCTCATCGCCGCCAATGGTGCCGAGGCGACGGAGGCCTGGGCCAAGGGCCTGGTCGCCAATCTGGCGCGTCCGCCCAAGGGCGGCGACCGGGATCAGATCCTGGCGGCCGCCGCCGGCCAGTGCGACCTAGCCATCGCCAACAGCTATTATCTCGCCGGCATGTTGACCGCCCCCGAGGCGGACCAGCGCGAGGCCGCCAGCAAGATGGCCGTCTTCTGGCCCAATCAGGCGGGGCGGGGCGTGCATGTCAACATCAGCGGGGCGGCCCTCACCCGCGCCGCCCAGCACCCGGCGGAGGCCATCAAGCTGCTGGAGTTCCTGGCGAGCGATCCGGCCCAGGCCTGGTACGCGGAGACCAATGGCGAATATCCCATCCGTCCGGGTATTCCCGTCGGCGCCACCCTGGCCGCCTGGGGGGAGTTCAAGGCCGACAGCCTGAACCTGGAACAGTTGGGTGAACTCAATGGCGAGGCCTTGCGGCTGATGGACCGCGCGGGCTGGAAATAGACGGGCCCCGGAGGGTCGAGGATAATCCCAGCCCTCCCGACCCGACCGGGGGCCCTGCCCCCCCTGGCAATTCCATCCCCCCATGACCGCCACCGCCCCGTCCACCGCATCCAGGCCCGCTTCCTCCAGGCCCGGCCCCTGGGGCGTGGGCGTGACCGCCCTGGCCCTGATCCTGGCCTTGCCCGTTCTGGTGGTGATGGGCTTTCTCTTCGTGCCCGCCGGGGAGGTCTGGGAGCACCTGGCGGACACGGTGCTGAGGGACTATGTCACCAACTCCCTCTGGCTCATGCTGGGGGTGACGATCGGCACCCTGATCGGCGGCGTTGGCACGGCCTGGCTCACCAGCATGTGCCGTTTTCCCGGCCGAGGCCTGTTCGAATGGGCCCTGCTGCTGCCCATGGCCATGCCGGCCTACATCATCGCTTACACCTACACCGGCCTGCTGGACTTCGCGGGACCCGTCCAGACCCTGCTGCGCGCCTGGTTCGGCTGGGGTTTTGGCGACTATTGGTTCCCCGAGATCCGCTCCCGGGAGGGGGCGGCCATCATGCTGTCCCTGGTGCTCTATCCCTACGTCTATCTGCTGGCGCGCGCAGCCTTTCTGAGCCAGTCCCTCTGCGTCCTGGACGTGAGTCGGACCCTGGGCAATGGGCCCTGGCGGACCTTTTTTACGGTCGCCCTGCCCCTGGCGCGACCCGCCATCGTCGCCGGCCTGTCCCTGGCCCTGATGGAGACCCTGGCGGATTACGGCACCGTCCAATACTTTGGCGTCGCCACCTTCACCACTGGCATCTTTCGCACCTGGTACGGCCTCAACAATACGGTGGCGGCGGCCCAACTCTCGGCCCTCCTGCTGGGCTTCGTCTTCCTGCTGATTGCCCTGGAGCGTCTGTCCCGGCGCGGCGCCCGCTACCATCAAACCAGCCAGCGGCATCAATCCATCCGCCGTTATCCGCTCCGGGGCGGACGGGCGCTGGCGGCCATGGCCTTTTGCCTGCTGCCGGTGGCCTGCGGCTTCCTGATCCCCGCCGGCCTGCTGGCGACCTGGGCTTGGCGGGTGGCGGACACCCGCATCGACGCTGCCTTCCTGGGGCTGATGGGCCATAGCCTGGGGCTGGCGGCCACCGCCGCGCTCCTGGCCCTGGTGCTGGCCCTGATCCTGGGCTATGGGCGGCGCCTGCACCCGACCCGCGGGGTCACCGCCGCCGTGCGCATCGCCGGCATGGGCTATGCGGTGCCAGGTACCGTCATCGCCGTCGGCATCATCATCCCCTTCGCCTGGCTCGACAACAGTCTGGACGCCTGGATGCGCGCCACCTTCGGCCTCTCCACCGGGCTGCTGCTGAGCGGGACCCTGGCCGCCCTCCTCTTCGCCTACCTGGTGCGCTTCCTGGCGGTGGCCCTGCAAACCGTCGAGAGCGGGCTGGGCAAGATCCGCCCGGCCATGGACGAATCGGCCCGTTCCCTGGGCCTGCGCCCGGGCGGGGTGCTGCGACGGGTGCATCTGCCCATGCTGCGGGGCAGCCTGCTGACGGCCCTGCTGCTGGTCTTCGTCGATGTCCTCAAAGAATTGCCGGCGACCCTCATCCTGAGGCCCTTCAACTTCAATACGCTGGCGGTCAGGGTCTATGAACTGGCCGCGGATGAGCGGCTGGCCGACGCGGCGCCCGCGGCCCTGGCCATCGTCCTCACCGGCCTGCTGCCCGTCATCCTGCTGAGTCGCTCCATCACCCTATCCCGCCATGCCCAAACAACTTGAAATCAAAGGCGTCTCCGTCGCCTACGGCGACACCACCATCGTCCAGGGGGTGGATTTGCACCTGGAAGGTGGCGATATCGGCTGTCTGCTGGGGCCGAGCGGCTGCGGCAAGACCACCCTGCTGCGGGCCGTGGCCGGTTTTGAGCCCGTCGCCACCGGCGAGATCTGGTTGCAGGGCCGCCTGGTGGCGCGGCCGGGTTTCGGTCTGCCACCGGAAGAGCGCCGCGCCGGCATGGTGTTTCAGGACTTCGCCCTCTTCCCCCACTTGAGCGTGGCGCGCAATATCGCCTTCGGTCTGCGCCACCAGGGCCGCCGGGAACGCCGGGCGCGGGTGGCGGAACTACTGGACCTCATCGGCCTACCGGGATCAGGGGAGAAATATCCGCATCAACTGTCTGGCGGCCAGCAGCAGCGCGTCGCCCTGGCCCGGGCCATGGCGCCCCGCCCAGATATCCTGCTCCTGGACGAGCCCTTCTCCAGCATGGACGTGGCGTTGCGGGAGCAACTCGCTCGGGAGGTGCGGGAGTTGCTCAAGCGCGACGGGGTGACCGCCATCCTGGTGACCCATGATCAGTTCGAGGCCTTCGCCATGGCGGATCAAATCGCTGTCCTGTTCGGCGGGCGGCTGCACCAGGTCGCGACGGGTTTCGAGCTTTATCACGAGCCGGCGGACCGATTCGTCGCCAACTTCATTGGTCAGGGGGTCATGCTGCCGGGTCGGGTGCGAGATAGGCGCCAGGTGGAGACCGAACTGGGCTTGCTCGCGGGGGGCCGCCCCCACGGTCTGGCCGTGGGGGCAGAGGCCGAGGTGCTGCTGAGACCGGATGACATTCTTCACGACGACGATAGCCCCCTGCGGGCGGAGGTCGTTAACCGCGCCTTCCGGGGTGCCGAGTACCTTTACACCCTGAGGTTGGCGAGCGGACAGGACCTTCTTTGTCTGGTGCAGAGCCATCACAACCATGCCATTGGCGAACACATCGGCATCCGGGTCGCGGTGGATCATCTGGTGGCCTTTGCTAAGGACCGGGAATCGGCGGGGGTGGATTGATGCTGGGTCAAACCGAATTCTCACGGGGATTTTCCCTATCCTGGCCAAGGGATGGCAGGCGTGCCGGCTAGCGGCTAGCCGGCGGGTCGGGGGGTGGCAAGCAGTCGGACCGGGTAGCGGTGGGCGGGGGACGCCGTGAATACATCCCTGTAGGCTTGGCGACCGCATCCCTGCGGTCGACACCCCCGCCCGCCGCCACCCGGCCCGCCTGATAGAGGCCTAAGAGGCATCAACGCTGGGTAATTGCACCCTACGGACTTGATGATAATCCTGCTATCGTCACCCCTGCCCCTGCCGGCACCACCCGGCACCACACTTACACCCGTAACAGGGCGAAGCGTGATCAGCGCTGGGTAGGCATTCCGGTAGGCTGGGCGACAGCAGCGTGATCAGCCCTGGGTATGCGCCCCGGGAGCGCTGGGCGACGGCATCCCTGCTGTCGACATCCCGCCCGACGGCACCCTGCCCTCACGCCCCCGTTCGTGGCTTGAAGGGGCCTCAGGTTGGGCAGATGGGGCTCAGGCGGGCATGCCCGCGGCCAGCGTCTCGCGGTTGGCGCGGATCCTCTCCCAGATTTTCTCGTGGAAGAAGTAGGCGATGGTGTTGATGACGGGCTCGACTAGGGCAATGGCGCCGCCGATGACCAGGCTGCCGCTCAGGGCGTAGGCCACGGTGAAGGCCACGGTGAAATGGACGAGGGCGAAGGTGAGGGTCTTGATCATGTTGGCTGCCTCCTATCGGTTGTTGGGTACCAGGATAGGGGTCAACCAAGCGTCTTTAAAATCGAATGTTTCTTTCTACCCGATAGGTCATGCCGATGAGGGGGACGGGCCTATCTTGGATCGGATCGCCCGCCCCCGCCAGGATTCGCGCTGAAGAGGTCCTGGCCCAGGTTAACCGGGGGGCTTGGGTACGGGTGGCATCCCCAGGGGGTTCAGGCCGTCAGGGCCCGGTGCAAGGCCTCGGCGACCTGGCGCTGCTCGTCGTCCTGGAGATAGGGGTGCATGGGTAGGCTGAGAACCCCGGCGGCGGCGCGCTCGGCCTCGGGCAGGGCGCCCGCGGGGGGCCCGGTGTCGGCGAAGGCCGGCTGGAGGTTGAGGGGGATGGGATAGTGGACCGAGGTGGGAATGCCCTGCCCCCCGAGGCGGGCCGCGACGGCCTCCCGGTCCTCCAGATGCACCGTGTACTGGGCGAAGACGCTGGTGTTGTGGGCCTCGATGAAGGGCGTCACGCAGGGGGCGTCCACTAGGAGTTCGGAGTAACGGGCACCCAGGCGGGCGCGGGCGGCGACCTCGTCCGGGAAGATGGCGAGCTTGGCCAGGAGGATGGCGGCCTGGAGCGTATCCAGGCGCCCGTTGACGCCGATGCGCACGTGGTGATAGCGCCGATCCTGGCCGTGGTCGCGGATCTGGCGCATGGCCAGGGCGAGGCCCTCGTCATCGGTGAAGCAGGCACCGCCGTCACCGTAGGCGCCAAGGGGTTTGGATGGAAAGAAGCTGGTGCAGCCGATGGTGGAGAGGCCGCAGGAGGCCCGCCCCCTGTGGGTGGCGCCCAGACTCTGGGCGGCATCCTCGATCACAGGCAGCCCATGCCGCGCGGCGATGGCGTTGATGGCGTCCATGTCCGCGCACTGGCCATAGAGGCTGACGGGCATGATGACCCGGGTACGGGGACCGATGGCGGCGGCGATGGCGGCGGGGCTGATGTTATAGGTGCGTGGGTCGATGTCCACGAAGACGGGCCGGGCGCCCAGTAGGGCGATGACCTCGGCGGTGGCGATGAAGGTGAAGGGGGTGGTGATGACCTCGTCGCCGGGTCCCAGATCCAGGGCCATCAAGGCGATCAGGAGGGCGTCAGTACCCGAGGCGACGGCGATGCCATGACGGACACCGACCCGGGCCGCCAGGCGCTCTTCCAGTTCGGTGATCTCGGGACCCATGACATAGCGCCCATGCTCCAGGACGGCCTGAATGCGGGCCTGGACATCGGCCTGGATGCGGTCGTATTGGGTCTTGAGATCGACGAAGTTCATGATGGGGCCTCGGATTGACACGGATGGCTTGACGGGGTTCGTAACAAAGAAAAACCCCGGAGGCGAGATCTCCGGGGTTGCGGGTAAGGACGGGATGGCCGCAAGGCCCTCCCGCAGAGGCTCAGCCGCTCACCTTGACCTTGAGTTTCTGACCCGCCTTGATGGTGTTGTCCTTGGCGGTCATCTTGTTGAGTTTCTTGAGTTCGTCCACGCTGGTATCGTACTTGACGGCCACCAGGAAGAGGGTCTCGTTAGCCTTGACCACATGGGTCTTAGATGGCGCTTTTTCCGGCTCGGCCTTGCCCTTGTCGGCCTTATCCTTGCCAGACTTGGGATCGGCCTTGGCCAGGGCCGGAGCCGACTTGGCCTCCGCCTTGCCCTTGGCTGCGCCCGCCTTAGCGCCCGCCTTGGAATCAGCCAGGGCAACACGGCTGTTAGCCTTGGCATCGGACTTACCGGTGGCGGACTTAGCCTTGGGATCGGCCAGGGCGATATCGGCCTTGGACTTGGGGTCGGACTTGAGACTGGTGGTCTTGGCCTTAGGGTCGGCCAAGGCGACACGGCTGTTAGCCTTAGCATCGGGCTTACCGGTGGCGGACTTAACCTTGGGATCGGACAGGGCGATATCGGCCTTGGACTTGGGGTCGGACTTGAGACTGGTGGTCTTGGCCTTAGAGTCAGCCAGGGCGACACGGGTATTGGCCTTGGGTTCGGGCATGTCGAAATCAAGCTGAGCTTTTGTATCGGCCTTGCGATTGGCGGTCCTGGCCTTGAGTTCGACCATATCGAAATCGACGTTGTCGAAATCGGGCTTGTCCGGGGTTTCGACCTTGGCAATGCTGGGTTGGGCCCGGGAGGCGACCTTGACAGGCTCGGGTTTCACGCTGGCCTTGGCGAGGAGCGGCTCGGAACGGGTGACGGTTCTGACACTGACAAACTCGGATTCCGGCTCGAAGGTGGATTCGGGCTGATCCTTTTCCTGCCGGGCGATCATGGGCGGCGCCGACGCAACCGGTTGTTCCGAGGCGCGTCCGGTGGTCCCGGCCGGAAGCCAGACGCTGGCACCCGCCGGAATGCTGGCGTTGCCCCTGACGATGGCGTCGCTCCAGGACGGGTTCAGGTCGTCCAACTGATAAACGGACAAGCCGTAATTACCGGCCAGTTGCTGGGCCGACATGGGTTGCTTGAGGACCAGGCGGTCGTTGTCGTGTGCCTTGTGGAAGGCCACGCCATCGGGGAAGTATTTTTTGGGGTTGCCCGCGACCTCGCGGGCGGCAACGAATTGCGAATAGAAATTGCGCGAATCGAAGCCAAAGGAGTCGCCCTTGTAGTTCTCCACGATCTTGCCGATGTCGCTGCCATGGAGGCTCTTGGCCTTGGCGATACCGCCCTGGCCGTGATTGTAGGAGGTAATGGCCAAGGGCCAACTCCCCAGTTTGCGATGGGCCGCGGACAGATAGCGGGCCGCGCCCTCGCAGGCCAACAGGGGGTCCATGCGCTCGTCGAGCTTGTGATCGACCTGCAGGTCATAGACACGCCCCGTGGCAGGCATGAATTGCCAAAGCCCCGCTGCCCCGACGCCAGAGCGGGCCTTGGACTGGAAGGAGGATTCCACGTGCGGCAAGAAGGCGAGGTCCTCGGGGACGCCGTGCTTGCGGAAGATTTCGCGGAAGGCCTGGTCGTAACGTCCGCTGATCTCCATGCCGGAGCGGAAGCGCTCGCGCATGCCCTGCTGGGTTCGCACCCGATCCGCGGCGCCAAAAAGGGCGTTCCGGCCGCCCACCGCCTCGAGCTCGGCCTTCATCTCCTCCTCCGCAGAGGTCAGGGACTCGCCGTAGGTGACCTTACGCTCCAGGGTAGCGAGACGATCGCGGTATTCCTGCTGCTTGCTCTTGACGAAGGCCCGGCGGCTCTCGCCACTGCCGGGGACATCGACCACCTCGTAGATGACACTCATGTATTCGTTGTCGTGAATGACGACCTGGGAACGATCCATTTCCCCATAAACCTTACGCCAGAATTCGACGTTATCCTCAATACCCGGCGGAATCGGAAAAGTCGCGTCCGAGGAAGTCTGGTGAACGGACTTGTATTCGGAATCGCCTGTACTGGAGCAACCGGACAGATGGATCAAGATTGACGCCAGTAGCGCCAACAACAGGTAACGTGCGGCCGATGACACGAGCACGGACTCCCCCTCCCTTTCTAAACGAAAAAAACACAAAGAGGCGCCGCAAGGTTATTACTTGTTGGCGTCGCTGGCGCGGGCAACGTAACTAAGACTATAGCTAGTCCACGCGGAAATTGACAAGGTTTTCCTTTGCCAAGCCCGCAATCCTCGCCCTGAACACCAACCCGGGTGAGGATTCCCCGCCAAGATCCCGCCTGAAAAGCCTAATCAAGGTCACGACCCGGGTCACTTGCCCCGCCGGGTTGCTTCCTGGGAGCCATGGCGGGACCATAGGAAGCCCACCCCACCGGAGTCGTCCCTTGCCCCTAACCCGCCTCGGTTCACTGATCCTCCTCCTGGCTTGGCTCTGCCTGGGCGCCGGCCACGCTTTGGCCGCGACCGAGGGCAAGTCCCAGTCCGACGCCGCGCGGGAGGAGGACAAGCGACAGGTCGTCAGCGACATCCTGGCCGCCAAGGAGGATCCCGCGGTCACCATCCGCCTGATCGAGACCCGCATCAAGGAACTGGAGGGCGCCAGCGATGCCGACACCGCCAAGCGCCTGACCGAACTCTACCGCAAGGCCCTGAGCAACATGGAGGTGATGCGCAACCAGGAGGCCAAATCGGCGGCCCTGGCCCAGACCCTGGAGAATGCGCCGACCGAGATCCAGCGCCTACGCAAGGAGATCGAGGTCCTGCGAGCCCAGGCCGAGGATCAGCCGAAGGCGCCCAGGGAAGATATCCCGATCGCGGAACTCGAGCAGCAGCTCACCCAGGCGGGCGCCGACGAGGCCGCCCTCACCGCCCGCCTCGGCGAGTTGGACAAGAGCCTCTCGGACTGGCCCCAAACCCTGGCCACCGCGCGGCAAAGCACCCAGGACGCCCGCAAGGCCCTGGACGATCTCGCGACGGAGGTGGCGCAACCGGCCCCGGAAGGCGAGACAGCGGCCACCAAGGAGGCCCGTCTCCTGGCCCAGGAGACGCGCCAACGCGCTTTGCGCGCCGAGCTGGCGCGCCTGGACCGGGAGATCCTGTCCCAGGGCGTCCGCGAAGACCTCTTGCGGGCGGAACGCGACAAGAACCAACTGGAACTCAAACGTACCCAGGCCAACGTCGGTCTCCTCCGGGAGGCAATGAGCGCGCGGCGTCTCGCCGAGGCCGAGCAGGCCAAGCGACAGGCCAAGGCCGCCACGGTCGAGGCGTCGGGGCGTCATGCCCTGGTGGGGGAGCTCGCGGCGGTAAACGCGGACCTGACCGAAAAGCTCGGCGAGGCCACCCGCGCCCAAGGGGCCATCACCACCGAACTGACCCAACTCCGCGCCCAGGCCAAGCGGCTGGAGGAGGAATACCGCAACACCCGCCAACGGATGGAAATCTCGGGCATCACCGAGGCCATGGGCCAACTGCTGCTCAACAGCCGTCAGCAGCTCCCGGACCCCGCCGAGATCGAGCAGGCCAACCGTGCCCGGGAACACCGCATCGCCGACGCCAGTCTGCGCGAGATTCGCTACAACGAGGACCTGCAACGCCTACGCGACCTGGATGGCCAGGTCGAGGAACGCCTGGCCGCGCTACCCGCCGCAGAGGTCACCGGCGAGTTGCGAGGCCAAGTCCGGGAGCAACTCGAACGGCAACGGGAACTGCTCGGCCAGGCCCAAGAGGCTAACCAGGCTTACCTGCGTCTCCTAGGCGAACTGGACTTCGCCGCCCAGGAACTCCTGCGCACCGTCAACGCCTACCAGCGGTTTCTGGCCCAGCATCTCTTGTGGACCCGCAGCGCGCCGCCCGTCATGGGCATGGACGCCTTCACCTCGGTGCCCCGCGGCCTGGCCTGGCTGCTGGCGCCCTCCCATTGGCAAGAGGTCCTGAAGGTCCTGCTCTACGAGGCCACGAGTTCCCCCCTCTTCTGGCTCAGCCTGGCGCCCCTCATCTGGCTGCTGTTTCGGGGCAAGGCCATCAAGCGGGCCATTCTGCGGGGCGCCGAACCCCTGCGGCGCGTCCAGACCGACAGCTTCCACCATACCCTTGTCGGGCTGGCCCTCACCCTCCTGCTGGCGCTGCGATGGCCCCTCTTCATGGCCGCCATCGGCTGGCGACTCGAGGCCTCGACGGTAGCGACGGTCTTCAGCAAGGGTGTCGGCTTTGCCCTCATCGCCATTTCAACCAGCTTTTTTTCCCTGCTCTTCTTTAACCAGCTCTGCATGCCCGGTGGCGTGGCCGACCGCCACTTCCGGTGGACCGGGGCCATTCTGGGCTTGATCCGGCGTAACGTGACCTGGGCGACGGCGACCCTGGTGCCCATTTCCTTCGTCGTCGCCCTCCTCTTCGCCGACCCCAATGCTACCTTTGGGCTGGGACTGCAACGGATCAGCCTCATCGTCCTCATGCTGGGCCTGACCGCCTTTCTCGGCAGGCTCGCGCATCCTACCCACGGCGTCCTGAAGAATTACCTCGCGCTGCACCCCGAAGGCTGGTCCTACCGGCTACGGCATGTGTGGTATTTCGGCATCCTCGCCATCCCGCTGGGGTTATCCCTACTGGCCATTTTTGGCTTTGTTTTTACCGCCGCCACCCTCCTGGGCTCCCTGGTCCAGCAACTCTGGTTGATTTTGGCCCTGGTCATCCTGCAGCAATCCATCCTGCGCTGGCTGGGCGTCACCCACCGCCGCCTGGCCCTGCAGGTCGCCCTGGATCACGCCGCGGAAGGGCAAGAGCCGGAGGCAACGACGGGAGCCCTCAACCCGGTCACGGAGCGGCGGATGGAACTGGTCAGCCTGGATGAACAGACCCGGCGCCTGATCAACGCCGTCATCTTCGTGGGGGCCCTGCTGGGCCTCTGGGCCATCTGGTCCGATGTGGTACCGGCCTTTACCCGCCTCCAGGACATCGCCCTTTGGACCTACATGGGCCTGGTGGACGGCGAGGAAAAACTCAAGACCTTTTCCCTAGCCAGCGTGGCCTTCATCCTCGCCACCATCGTCATGGCCACCATCGCCGTCCGCAACCTCCCGGCGCTCCTGGAAATTCTCCTGCTGGATCGCTTCTCCGTCTCGCCCGGCGCCCGCTACGCCATCAAAACCCTCACCGCCTACACCCTCATCGCCATCGCCGCCATGACGGTGTCCAGCACCCTCGGCATTTCCTGGGGGCGGGTCCAGTGGCTGGTGGCGGCCCTGAGCGTGGGTATTGGCTTCGGCTTGCAGGAGATCGTGGCCAACTTCATCAGCGGCATCATCATCCTGTTCGAGCGCCCGGTGCGGGTCGGCGACGTCGTGACCATCGGCCAAACCACGGGCACCGTGACCAAGATCCGCATCCGCGCCACCACGGTGCGCAACTGGGACCGCCAGGAACTCCTGGTCCCGAACAAGGAATTCATCACCAACCACCTGCTGAACTGGACCCTGAGCGATTCCCTGAACCGGGTCGTCATCAGCCTGGGCGTGGGTTACGAGGATGACGTGCGCCTGGCGATACGGCTCATGGAGGAGGCGGTGGCGGGCAATGACCGGGTGCTGAAGGAGCCCCCACCCAGCTTCATCTTCGAACGCTTTGGCGACAGCGCCCTGCTCCTGCAGGCCCGCTGCTTCGTCCCGGAGGTAGAGGATCGGGTACCGGTCATCTCGGACCTGCAACAAGTCATCCTGGACAAGTTTCGCGCCCACGGCATTTCCCTCGCCTTCCCCCAGCGCGACATTCACCTGCGCGCCTCCGACCCCCTGGAAGTACGCGTCCGCCACGAAGGCCCGGGACCTGGAGGCAACCCCCGACCCGACTTATAGCCAGCTCGAGTCACGCCTGGGCAGGTGGTGGGAGGGCCGGGTGGGGGCTGGCGGGGGTGTCGACCGCAAGGATGCGGTCGCCAAGCCTACAGGGATGTATTCACGGCGTCCCCCGCCGGACACCACCCGGCCCGGGATACCCGTAAATCAGGTATTCAGGGTATCCAACCCCAGCGGCAGGTAGAAAAACACGAAACGCCCGCCCTCGATATCCAGCATCAGGGTGGCGCCATGGTGGATGCCATAGTCCACGTAACCCGGCGTGGCGCTGTCCAGGTGGCACTCGCTGGAATGCTGGGGCGACTCGAAATCCCGGTCCCGGTCATACCAGGACAGAAGCATGCAATCACCCAAGCGGGCCCTGGCCTCCCGATCCGCCAGCCCCATGGCGGCGCGGTAATCCACCAGAGGTGGGTCGGGATCAAGCGGTACCCGTGTCAGAGGGGACAAGTCGGGAGTCGTCTTACACATCGCCAATTTCTTCTCCTCAAATTCAGGCCAGGCCCTTCGCGGCCACTTCATAGACATCCTTCGACAGCTTGGGCACGGCCAGGATGCTCTCCAGTTCCGCCCGCATCAGGCCCTGACGATGGGCGTCGTAGCGGCGCCAGCGGACCAGGGACTGGAGCAGACGGGCGGCGATCTGGGGATTGAGGGGATCCAGTTCGAGGACCCGCTCCCGCAGGAAGGCATAGCCGGCGCCATCGGCGGCATGGAAAGGCAGGGGATTAGCGCAGAAGCTGGCCACCAGACTGCGCACCCGGTTCGGGTTGGTGGAGCTGTAGGCGGGATGCCCCAGCAGGACCCGCACCCGCTGCAGGGTACCCGGCCCCTTGGCGCTGGCCTGGATGGCGAACCATTTGTCGAGGACCAGGGCATCGTCGGCCCACTGATCGTAAAAGGCCGCCAGGGCCTGCTCCCCCGCCGCGCCGCCCGCATCCACCAGCAGCCGCAGGGCGGCGATCTGGTCCGTCATGTTGCGGCCAGCCGCGAACTGGTCCCGACAGAGCCCCAGGGCCTCGCCTTCCCCCGCCGCCACTAGATAGCCCAGACAAAGATTCTTGAGGGCGCGCCGTCCCATGGCTTCGGGGCTGGGTTCGTAGGACCCGCTATCCTGGTTCCTGTCAAAGCCCGCCCGGAACTCCCCGCTCAATTCCCGCCCCAGGCGGGCCAAGAGAGCCTCCCGGGCCTGGTGGATGGCCTCCACGGCGACCAGGGCCATCTGGTCCCCCAGATAAGACTCGCTTGGCAAGGTCAGAATCTCGGCGATCAGGGTCGGCTCCGCCCGGGCATCCGTCAGGGCGCGCCGACCGGCCTCGAAAAAGCCCGCCGGGAGCGGCCGGCCCGGCTCCGCCACCCAGGCCAGCAAGAGCCGCTGCGCCAGGGTCTGGGCCGCCTCCCAGCGGTTGAACCCATCGCTGTCATGGGCCATGAGGAAGAGGAGATCCGCATCGCTGTAGTCAAAACGGACCTTGACGGGGGCCGAGAAGCCACGCAGCAAGGAGGGCATGGGCGGCTCGGGCAGATCGACAAAGCGGAAGACCTGCTCCGCCTCCCGCACCTCCAGCAGCCGAGTGCCTGACCGAACCACCCCCGCCTCCCCCGCGAGTCGGAGCGGCAGATCCCGCCCCTGGTAGTCGAGCAGGCCCAGGGCCAGCGGGATATGCAGGGCTTCCTTGAGGGGCTGCCCCGGCGTGGGCGGGGTATGCTGGCGCACTCGCAATTCATAGGCCTGGGCAGCGGGATCATGGGTCCCGACGATCTCCAGTTCCGGGGTCCCCGCCTGACTGTACCAGCGCTTGAACTGGCCAAGATCCCGCCCGCTCACCGCCTCCATGCAGGCAACAAAGTCATCCGTCGTCACCGCCTGGCCATCATGGCGGCCGAAATAGAGATCGGTTGCACGCCGAAAGAGGGTGGGCCCCAGCAAATGGGCCAACATCCGCGCCAGTTCCGCGCCCTTCTCATAGACGGTGGCGGTGTAGAAGTTGTTGATCTCGATATAGGACTCCGGCCGCACCGGGTGGGCCAGAGGGCCCGAGTCCTCGGCGAACTGGCGGGCGCGCAGCATCCGCACGTCGGCGATGCGCTTGACGCCCCGGGAACCCCGGTCGGCGGAGAACTCCTGATCCCGGAAGACGGTAAAGCCCTCCTTGAGGCTCAACTGGAACCAATCCCGGCAGGTGACCCGGTTGCCGGACCAGTTGTGGAAGTATTCGTGGGCAATGACCCCCTCGACCCACTGAAAGTCCTGATCGGTGGCCGTATCCGGGCTCGCCAGTACCGCCTTGGCGTTGAAAATATTGAGCCCCTTGTTCTCCATGGCGCCCATGTTGAAGTGACTGACGGCGACGATGTTATAGACATCCAGGTCATACTCCCGCCCGTAGCGGTCCTCGTCCCAGCCCATGGCATTCTTGAGGGCCCGCATGGCATGGCCGCACTTATCCAAGTTTTCCGGCTCCACCCAGATATTCAGCGCCACCTTCCGCCCGGAGGCGGTCCGGAAGCGGTCCGAGACCCGACTCAGATCCCCCGCCACCAGGGCGAAGAGATAGCTGGGCTTGGGAAAGGGATCATCCCAGCAGGCCCGGTGGCGGCCATCCGGCAAGTCCTCGGTCCCGGCTGGGTTGCCATTGGCGAGCAGGACCGGATACAGGCCCCGGTCCGCTTCCAGGCTGACGGCGAAGCGGGCCATGACATCGGGGCGGTCCAGGAAATAGGTGATGCGGCGAAAGCCCTGGGCCTCGCATTGGGTGCAGAGCATGCCATTGGAGAGATAGAGACCCTCCAGGGCGGTATTCTGGTCGGGGTGGATACGCACCCGCGTCTCCAGGCGGAACTGATCCGGCACCTGAAAGAGAGTCAGGGCCTCGTCATCGACGGCATATTCATGAGGCGCCAGGTCCCGGCCATCCAAGGCGATCCCATCCAGTGCGAGCCCCTCCCCGTCCAGCCGCAAGGAGCCATCACCCCGCGTCGCCGCCGGGTTGCGGCGCAGTTCCAGCGTGGCCGCCACCCGGGTCTCCACCGCGGCCAACCGGAAGCTCAGCGCCACGGTGTCGATGAGAAACTCGGGGGGACGGTAGTCCGCGAGACGGATGACGGTGGGGGCAGTGCTGGGCATGGGACTCCTCGCGCGAGTGATGAAACGCCTTGACGGAGCGGGGACCGGGCATTACAAGGGCAAGGGGGACCCCGAGGTGCCAAAGAGAAGACTTTAATTCCGGCCCGAAGCGCCAATTTCAACCGCCCCGGCCTTTTCCGACCTTGATATGCGACAAGCGCAGGCGACCAAGATGCCCATCGTAGTGATTTATTCCACCCTCATGTGTCCCTATTGCGTCCGCGCCAAGCACCTCTTGCAGCGCAAGGGCGTCGACTACCAGGAGATCCGCGTCGATCTGGATGAAAAGCAGATGCGCCTCATGATGCAGCGCAGTCAGCGCCGGACCGTGCCCCAGATCTTCATCGACGATTATCACGTCGGTGGCTACGACGACCTGGCGACCCTCGAGGCCCGCGGCGAACTCGACCCCCGGCTCGGCCTATGAGCCAGGCCGCTCGCTCGCCAGGAGGTCCGGGCACTGGGGCACCCGCCCCCGCAGGGCAGCGCCTGGACAAATGGCTCTGGGCCGCGCGCTTCTTCAAGACCCGCCAACTGGCCGCCGAGGCCATCAATGGCGGCAAGATCGAGGTCGAGGGCCAGGGCGCCAAGCCCGGCCGTCCCGTACGCCCCGGCGCCCGCCTGATCATCCACAAGGACTCTCTGGTCTGGGAGATTCAGGTACTGGCCCTCGCCCCCCAGCGCCGCCCCGCCGCCGAGGCCGCCCTCCTCTACGAGGAAGGCGAGGCGAGTCGCGAGCGCCGCCAGGCCCTGGCGCGGGAACGCCGGGAGCTAGGGACCCTCGCCGACCGCCCCGGCCGCCCCACCAAGCGTGACCGGCGCCAGATCGAACGCTTCACCGACCAGGGGGAGCCCCCGCCCCCGGTCCGGACCTGACCAGGAGCCCGCTACCGTCCATGGACCAAGAGATGTTTCGCCAGGCCTACCAGGTCATCACGGAGCAGGGCTGCCCCTACGAGAAGACCCTCCTCACCCACAACGGCGACTGCCGCCACGCCCAGCGCTTCTGCATCGCCGAGCGCGAAGGCGTACGCTGTGGCGCCCCAGCCTCCCAGACCCGCTGCGAGGCCTTCCTGGCCCTGGTCCGCCAAAACGCCCGCTTCGCCCTCAAGGCCACCGACCAGCGCCCCTCCTTGCCCCACGCCCAGGCCATGCGCGTGCAGGTCGGGGGCCTGCGCGGCCTCCATGCCGCCCTGGAGCCCGACCAGCCGGTGCCCGTCCAGATCCCCGACATCGACCAGGTCCTGGACGCCGCCAGCGACCGCTTCGGCGACCTGGCCGATATCCCCTTCCAGCCCATTCTCCAGCAGATCGCCGCCTTCCAGGGGCGCAAGCGATCACGGGCCAAGCGCCCCTTATAATTCCGGCGGCGCGCCAATTGTCCGCGGCCCATCGTTGGACTTTCGCGGGGCCCCTGATACTGGATGGCTAGGGTCACTTTCCGGGCGTCGCCGCGAGCGCCCTCGAACTTAACGAGGTGGAATAAGCAAGATGCTCTTTTTCAAACTAATGTTGGCCTTCTCGCCGTGGCTCGCTTTTCTCGTCATTGCCCACGGCAGCTTGCAACGACTCCAGATCGGCCTGGTGGTGGCCTTGGTGTTAAGCATCATCATGGGTATCACCGGCATGCACCGGGGTGTCATTTTGTGGGCGGGTCTGCTCTTCTTTGCATCGGCCACCTTGGCCGTCGTGGTGTTCGAGAATCTGTGGGTGGTCCACTACATGGGCATCATCGCCTCCAGCGTGCTGGCGATCGCCACCTGGTTGACGGTACTGCTGAAAAAGCCCTTTACCCTGGATTACGCCAAACAACACACCCCCCCATCGCTCTGGTCCAGTCCCACCTTTATCGGGACGAACATGGTTCTGACCTCGGCGTGGGGCGCGGTCTTCACGGTCAACGCCTTATTAGCCTGGGGGAAGATGGAGCATTTCCTCTTGCCCGAACTGGGTTACGAAGTCATCAGCTATGCCCTACTGATCGGAACCGCGGCCTTCACGACCTGGTATCCCAATCATGTTCGGGCCAGGCAGGCAGCCTAGAAGCGCATCGGCGCCGCCAAGTTCCGCTACAGCCACTGAAGCAATACCCGGGCGCCGAGGGCCCGGGAGGCAACGTACGGGTAATGAACAACCTGGAGCCGGCTGCTTCCCTGGAGTCGATCCGCCCCGCCGAGCAAAATCTCCAGGCGTGGGCATGGCGGTTGGTGGGTGACCAGAACTCGCGTGCCCAGAGTTCTTGGTTCCATTGCGGGGCTTCAAGGCGGCCAACCTGCGCCAAAAGGGACCGGGTCCGGCAGGATGTCCTCCCGGCGGCGGAGGCGCTGGATACGGCTTTGGTAGGAGGCGCGCATGGGGGCACCTCTAATTGGCTCGCGCGAGCCCTTGCGGCGAGTCTTCCCGTGGTGTTATCGTCCGCCAGAAGGTTGGATTTCCGGCCCCTTACCCTCCCCTCCATGCCCCACCACTCACCCAGCACGCGCTGTGGAGGACTCAATGACCGCCACCAGCCCCCAGACCCCCATCGGCCGCCTTGCGGCCGCAGTCCTCTTGGCCCTGGCCGCCACCCTGTCGGCACCCGCGGCCCTGGCCGCCGCCATCGACCTCGACGAGGTCAAGACCGCCGGCGTGCTGCGCCACTTGGGCATCCCCTACGCCAACTTCGTCACCGGTGCCGGCGATGGCATGGACGTGGAGTTGATGCAGCGCTTCGCCAAGCGCCTCGGGGTCCGTTACGAATACGTTAAGACCGACTGGCCGCTGGCCTTCGGCGACCTCACCGGTAAGGAGATCAAGGCCCATGGGGACGATTTCGAGGTACTGGCCGAGGTCCCCATCAAAGGTGATGTGCTGGCCAACGGCGTGACCGTTATCCCCTGGCGACAAAAGGCCGTGCTCTTCGGCGGCGTGACCTTCCCCAACCAGGTGTGGCTGGTGTCGCGGGCCGACTCCACGGTCTCGCCCATCCGCCCCACCCGCTCCCTAGCGGACGACATCCTCGCCACCAAGTCAGTGCTCAAGGACAAATCCTTGATGGGCAAGCTCGATACTTGCCTGGACCCGAGCCTTTACGACATCGAGAAGACCGGCGCCAAGATCTCCCTGTTCGAGGGCGGCCTTAACGAGTTGGCCCCGGCCATGATCGCCAACAAGTCCGAGCTCACCCTGCTCGACGTCCCCGACGCCCTGGTCGCCCTGCAGAAGTGGCCCGGTGAGATAAAGATTATAGGCCCGGTGAGCGAGGAGCAGGACATGGCCCCGGCCTTCCGCAAGGACTCACCAAAGCTGCGCGACGAGTTCAACAAGATGCTCACCGAGATGCGCGCCGATGGCAGCTTCGCTGCACTGGTCAACAAGTACTATCCCTTTGTCTCCGACTACTTTCCGAACTTCCTCCCAGTCAAGCAGTAACCCCCCGGCCGCCCTGGACCGACACTGCCCCGACCCGGTGGCGAACGCGGCACAACCCAGCACCACCACCCGCCCGGGGCCCAGCCCCGGTGCGATCCCTGGCCATCCAAGGCTCGGGCGGGGGCTCCGCCGGACCGTACAGACCAGCCCCCCATGAGATCGAACCTCAGGCCATGACCGACAAACCCACTGCAAAGCTGTCGCAAAAGCACGCCGTCGCGACGGTCCTTTCGGGGATTGCCCTGCTGGGCTATGTCGCCTTCCTGCTCTACAGCAACTTCCAGGCCGCCGCCGGATTGCAGGACCTGTTGCGCGACAAGGTCCATCAGGAGACCGAGCGGCGCGCCGGAGCCCTGGAGTACTTCTTCGCCGAGCGGCGCGACGACCTGCAAAACCTCGCCCTGGCCCCGCCGCTCTTTGTCTATTTCGACAATAAGGCCAAGGGCATCGGCATCACCGAGAAGGCGGACAAGCGTTACGTCCATATCAGCTTCGAAAATCTGATCAAACGTAAACAGATCAACGGAAGCCCTATCTACCACCGTATCATGCTCATCGACGCCAATGGCGAAACCGTGGCGGATACCCTGGCGGACGCCGATGACCCGGACCCGCCCCAGTTCAAGGGCTTCCTCGACCCCCACCTGCGCCAAGGCGCGATCCTTACACAGGACGGGGGGAGGGCCCTGCTGGTCTCCAGCGCCTACTACCTCAAGGAGCAGTACGCAGGTCAGATCCTGGCCTGGCTAAACCCCCAGGATCTCTATCGCGCCATGCTCACCCATGGCGATGCGACCGAGGCCTTCGCGCCCCTGCTGGTAAACGCCACCCCCACGGGCCTAGAACCGGTGGGGAGGGAACCGAACCCCCTGCTGGCAGGCCTGCGCATCCCGTCTGGCCCAACCCCCCGCGGGGCCCTGCGCTATACCGCCCAGCGACCCAACGGCCCGATCGCCATGCTTGCCTCGGTCGCCCCGGTGGAGGGGACCTCTTTGCACCTAGTGGAGATCGCGCCGGTGTCCCAGGTGGAGGGCAACATCCAGCCCTGGCAGCAGATGCTCGGCCTGGGGTTGTTGGCGGCCTTGGTGCTGGGGGGGTTGGTGATGGTCTTCCGGCTCAATCTGCATGCCGCTGCCCTGGAGGCCCACCTCACCGAGTCGGCGCGGCGCGAACAGGAGGTCCAGGATAAGAACCGCGCCCTGGAGGCGGAGATCGCCGAGCGCCTGCGCGCCGAGGCAGCCCTGGCCAAGGGGGAACGGGAATTCCGCGCCATCGCCAATTACACCTACGACTGGGAGAACTGGACCGACCCCCAGGGACGGCTGCTGTGGGTCAATCCGGCGGTGGAGCGCCTCACCGGCTACCGGGTGGAAGAGTGCCTGCGGATGCCAGACTACCCGCTGCCCATGGTCTTCCCGGAGGACCGCCCGACCCTGCGCCAGGCCCTGGAGAACTGTGGCGTCAGCCAGGGCAGCGACCTGGAGTTCCGCCTGGTCCACAAGCACGGCGAGATCCTGTGGGCGGCCCTATCCTGGCAGCCCATCTACGACACCGACGGGACCTGCCTGGGCCAGCGCTCCAGCATCCGCGATGTCAGCGAGCGACGGCGCGCCACGGAGGCCGTGGTGGCGGCCAAGGAGGCGGCCGAGGCGGCCAACCAGGCCAAAAGCGAGTTCCTGGCCAGCATGAGCCACGAGATCCGCACCCCCATGAACGGCGTCATCGGCATGACTGGGCTGCTCCTGGACACGGCCCTGGACGAGGAGCAACGCGAATTTGTGGAGATCATCCGCAGCTCCGGCGATGCCCTGCTCACCGTTATCAACGACATCCTCGACTACTCCAAAATCGAGGCCAACAAGGTGGTACTGGAGGTCGCCGGTTTCGACTTGCGCACCACGGTGGAGGACGTAGCCGACATCCTGGCCCAGCGCGCCTACGAGAAGGGCCTGGAGTTCACCTGCCTGCTGCCCCGCGAGATCCCCGTGCGTCTGCGCGGCGACTCCGGGCGACTGCGCCAGATCCTGGTCAACCTCACCGGCAATGCCATCAAGTTCACCGAACGCGGCGAGGTGGCCATCGAGATCAAGCGGGTCGACGAGGGGTCCGACCCCGGGCACTGCGACTTGCTGTTCCGTGTCATCGACACTGGCATCGGCATCCCCGAGGCGCGTCGCGACCGCCTGTTCCGCTCCTTCTCACAGGTGGATGCCTCCACCACCAAGCGCTACGGAGGCACCGGCTTGGGCCTGGCCATCTCCAAACGCCTTACCGAGATGATGGGCGGGTCCATCGGAGTTGACTCCACCCCGGGCAAGGGATCCACCTTCTGGTTCGCGCTGCCCTTCAAGGTTGACGCCACGGTCAAGCCCCTCGACCCGGGCAGCAAGCTCCTGGTCGGCAAGCACGTCCTGGTGGTGGACGACAACGCCACCAATCTCCGCGTCTTTCGCGAGTACCTGGGGGCTTACGAATGCGTGGTGCACCAGGCCGACAATGCCGACCAGGCGCTTCTGCGCCTCAAGGAGGCCATCGTCGATCAGCACCCGGTGGAGATCGTCATCCTGGACATGATGATGCCCGACACCGACGGCCTGACGCTCGGCAAGACCATACTGGCGAACGATGAATTCGGTGCGCCCAAGCTCATCATGCTCTCCTCGCGCAACCAGATCGGCGACGCCGCAGCCCTGGAGCGCGCCGGTTTCGCCGCCTTCCTGCCCAAGCCGGTCAAAAGCAATGCCCTGCAGCGCACCCTGCTGCGCCTGTTCGAGGAACGCACCCCACCGCGCAACCGCCGACCCGCCCCGCGCCAACCGGCGGTCGCCGACGGACACGTCTCCGGGCGGCCCTTCCGCATCCTGGTGGCCGAGGACAATGTCACGAACCAGATGGTCGCCCTGGCCATACTCGGGCAACTCGGTTACCGCGCCGATGCGGTGAGCAACGGCCAGGAAGCCCTCGACGCCCTCTATACCATACCCTACGACCTGGTGCTGATGGACGTCCAGATGCCGGAAATGGACGGCCTGGAGGCGACCCGCCTGTACCGCCTCCACGAGGTCGGCACCGGCAATCACAAGACTATCATCGCCATGACCGCCTTCGCCACGGTGGACGACCGTGAGCGTTGCCTGGGAGCGGGCATGGACGACTTCCTGACCAAACCAGTGCAGCGTCAGCTCCTGGCCGACACCCTGGCGCGGCACCTGAATGACGCCGCGGCGGACGCGGACGAAAAAGCGGACCCGCCGGAGATTGCCGCCCCACCCGAGCGGGTTTTCCGCATCGAGGACCTGCTGGAGCGCCTGGATAACGACTACGAGCTGGCCGCCGAGATTGCCGAGGTCTATCTGGGCGAGTCGGCGTACCTCCAGACCGAGATCGCCGCGGCCCTGGAACGGGGCGATGCCGAGGCCCTGCGCAACCACGCCCACTCCATCAAGGGCGCCACGGGCAACATCGGCAACGAGCGACTCCATGAGGTCGCCTTCCAGCTCGAGAACAGCGGGCGGGTGGGCAACCTGGCCCGGGGGGCCGAGGTCTTCCCCGAATTCCAGCGTTTGCTGGCGGCCACCAACGCTGTTTTACAGCGCTTCCTGGATAGTCGGGCGGCCTGATGGCGCACCCGCGGGTGACAGGGTGTTTGGGCGGCCCGTCGCCCGGTGGGCCGGTGTCAGTCGGAAAGTCAGACTCAGCATGGGGATAACAACAATGGCCGCCAAGAAAGCAACCACCACCGCCACCGTCGGGCTCACTCTAGCCCAGGAGTGCCTCCTCTCCCTGCGCCTGGCCCTCGGCTGTGAACCCGACCAGGCCCAGGCCTACGACAAGTACCACAGCCTGGCCCTAGCGGTGCGACGATCTCTGATGGACGACTGGCTGCGCACCGAGCAGCGCTACCGCGACCAGGGGGCCAAACGCGTCAACTATCTGTCCCTGGAGTTCCTGGCCGGGCGGGCCCTGCAGAACGCCGTGCTCAACCTGGATCTGGAGGACGAGGCCCGCGAGGCCATCCGCGGCCTGGGCCAGGTCCTGGAGGACGTGTACGAGCAGGAACACGACGCCGGTCTCGGCAACGGCGGCCTGGGGCGCCTGGCGGCCTGTTTTCTCGACTCCCTGGCGACCCAGGGTTACCCCGCCTGCGGTTACGGCATCCGCTACGAGTACGGCATGTTCCGCCAGGAGATCCGTGACGGGAATCAGGTCGAGCGCCCGGACAATTGGCTCTTCCTCGGCAATCCCTGGGAGACCCCGCGCCCGCAGGAGATCTACCCGATCGGCTTCGGCGGCCATACCGCCTACCAGGAGGATGCCGCCGGCCACCTGCGGGTGACCTGGTTCCCGGACGATACCGTCTCGGCCCTGCCTTACGAGATGCTGATCCCGGGCTTTCGCAACGGGGTGGCCAACCCCCTGGTCCTGTGGAGCGCGGTCGCCAGCGACTCCTTTAACCTGAGCTATTTCAACCACGGCGATTATCTGCGCGCCGTGGAGGAAAAGGCCTTGGACGAGACCATCTCCAAGGTCCTCTATCCGGACGACAACACCGCCGCCGGCAAGGAGCTGCGCCTCAAGCAGCAGTACTTCTTCGTTAGCGCCTCCTTGCAACGCATCCTGGCCCGCTTCATGGCCGATTGCGGTGACCTGCGCCAGCTCCCGGCCCGCGAGGCGATTCATCTCAACGACACCCACCCGGTGGTAGCCATCCCGGAGCTGATGCGCCTGCTCATGGATGAGCATGGCCTGGGCTGGGACCTGGCCTGGGAGATCACCACCCGCACTTGTGCCTACACCAACCACACGCTCATGCCCGAGGCCCTGGAGCGCTGGGACGCGGGGCTCTTCGGGCGCCTGCTACCGCGCCACCTGGAGATCATCGGCGAGATCAACCGGCGCTTCCTGGACCAGGTCCTGGCCCACTGGCCGGGGGACTGGGACCGGGTGCGGCGCCTGTCCATTTTCGAGGAGGGCGACGGCAAGCGCATCCGCATGGCCAACCTGGCCCTGGTGGGGACCCATGCCGTCAACGGCGTAGCCCAACTGCACACGGAGCTGCTCAAGCGCGATCTCTTCCCCGACTTCCACGCCCTCTGGCCCGAGAAGATCGTCAACATCACCAACGGGGTTACCCAGCGGCGCTGGCTCTACCAGGCCAACCCGGCCCTGGCCCGCTTCATCACCGAGGCCATCGGCCCGACCTGGATCACCGACCTGGAGCAGCTCGACCGCCTCGCGCCCCTAGCAGAGGACGCCGCCTTCCGCGGCACCTGGTGGACCCTCAAGCGCCTCAACGCCCAGGTCCTGGGCCAGCGCATCGCCGACCTGGTGGGGGTGGAGGTGGACCCCCAGAGCCTGTTCGACGTCCAGGTCAAGCGCATGCACGAGTACAAGCGCCAGTTGCTGAACGTCTTGCGCGTCCTGGCGGCCTACCTGCGCATCAAGGACCACCCCAACGGGGACTGGACCCCGCGCACCGTCATCATCGCCGGCAAGGCGGCCCCCGGTTACGCCACCGCCAAGGCCATCATCAAGCTGGCCAACGACGTCAGCCGCTTTATCAACGCCGACCCGGCCACCCAGGGGCTGCTCAAGCTGGTCTTCCTGCCCAACTATGGGGTCTCGCTGGCCGAGCGCATCTTCCCGGCGAGCGACCTCTCCGAGCAGATCTCCACGGCGGGCACCGAGGCCTCCGGGACCGGGAACATGAAGTTCGCCCTCAATGGGGCCCTGACCATCGGCACCATGGACGGGGCCAACATCGAGATCTGCGAGGCGGTCGGGCGGGACAATATCTTCGTCTTCGGCCTGACGGAGCCGGAGGCGACGCGCCTCAAGGCCTCCGGCTACGACCCCCGGGCCTGCTATGCCGCCGACCCCCTGCTGCGGCGGGTCATCGACCTGGTCCGCGACGGCGGGGTCTCGCCGGAGGAGCCCGGGCGCTTCACCGGCCTCATGGACGGGCTCCTGGCTCATGATCCCTACCTGGTCCTGGCGGACTTCGCCGCCTACCTGGCGGCCCAGGACGCGGTGGATCGCTGCTTCCGGAACGAGCAGGATTGGGCCCGCAAATCCATCCTCAACGTGGCGCGGATCGGCCGCTTCTCCAGCGACCGCTCGGTGGCTGACTATGCCAGTGCCATTTGGGGGATCGCCCCGGCGGGCTGAGATAACCCCGACCCCGGGCAGAGCCTTGAACATGAACGACCAAGAGACAAACCGTTTTCTCGGTATGAACAGGCGTCATCTGACGGTGGCGCTGCTGCTGGCCATGGTTACCGTCGGGGCGCTATTCACCTGGGGGATGGTGGTGCAGGCCGACCGCGAGATGCGCACCGACCTTCTTCAGCGGATGCGGATGGCGGTGCAGGCGGTGAATGTTGAGCGAATCCAAGCGCTCACCGGCACGGAGGCGGACCTGGAAAGCCGAGAATATCTACGACTCAAGGAACAGCTTGCCGCCATTTGCTCTGCCAGCCCGCAATGCCGGTTTGTCTATCTCATGGGTCGCAAGGCCGATGGCACGGTGTTTTTCTTCGTGGACAGTGAACCGGCCGGCTCGGAGAGCTATTCCCCACCCGGGCAGATCTATGACGAAGTTTCGGCGGTTGCTCACCGCGTGTTCGAGGATAGGATCGAGGCAGTCGAAGGGCCGGTCACCGACCGTTGGGGCACCTGGGTCTCGGGTTTGATCCCGATCAATGATACGGCGACGGCTCTCTCCGGCCTTGTCACTCCCGACGACGCTCAGGCGATGGTGCGCAAGGCCGTGGACTTCTACCGGAAGCATGGCCGCGAGCGTTTTATCAAGGAGGCCAACGACCCGCAAGGCGAGTTTCGCCGGAAAAGCCTTTACGCCTTTGCCTACGACCTGGACATGACCATGCAGGCCCATCCGGTGAAACCGGAGCTGGTGGGTCAGAACCTGCTCGACAAAAAGGACTGGTCCGGGGGCAAATATTTCCGCAAGGAGATACAGGAAATCGCCTTAACCAAGGGGAGCGGCTGGGTCGATTACCAATACGAGAATCCGGCCACCCAGAAGATCCAGCCCAAGACCACCTATGTCGAGCGGGTGGATGATCTGATTATCTGCGCCGGGGCCTACAAAGGTAGCGGCGATTTGCTCGCCGTGCTGGGCATGGACATCGATGCCAGCGACTGGCAATGGGAGATAGCCGCCAGGATAGCCCTGCCCGTGGGATTGATGCTGATCATCTTCATCGGCGTGGTTGCCGCTTTGTCCGTCACCCGGCGCGTTGACGCCTCCCCCAAGCCTGTCCTGTCCCAACTTCTACCGCCCTTGGCGGTCATGGTAGTGTTGTTGATGGCGGGGGCGGGGGGGCTCCTCTGGCGCCAGCATCAGCAACAAATGACCGAGGCCATCGTAAACCGTGCCTCCGAGGTTGCCAACGATCTGCGTATTACCCTGAACCAGCAGGCATCAGGCCTGGCCATGGTTACAAAGCTTATTGCCGTCAACAACTCTGTTCGGCAGGCCCTGCGCGAGGGTGATGCGGGCCGCCTCCTGGCCGACTGGCAGCCCGTGTTCGAGACGATGAACCGGGAGAGCCACCTTACGCATTTTTACTTCTTCGATGCCAACCGCGTCTGCCTCCTGCGGATTCACAAGCCCGATAAACACGGCGACCGGATCGAGCGCTTCACGGCGGTGGAAGCCGAACGCACCGGCAAGACCACCTCCGGCATCGAGCTGGGTCCGCTGGGCACTTTCACCCTGCGGGTGGTGCAGCCGGTCTACGCCGACGGTGCCCTGGTCGGGTATGTGGAACTGGGCAAGGAGATCGAGGATGTGCTGCAAGCGATTAACACCGACTCCGGCGCCCATCTGGCCGTGGTGATCCGCAAAGAGCATCTCGTCCGGCAAACCTGGGAAGACGGCATGCGGATGCTCGGGCGGGAGGCCGACTGGGATCAATTGCCCCGGAGTGCCGTGAGCTACGCCTCCCACGGCCGCCTGCCCGATGCCTTCGCATCCCAGGCGGATTATTTCTCTGAGGGCGATTCCAGCCATGACGAACCCGCCCGGGAGATCGCCTTCGACGGGAAGGACTGGCTGGTCTCCTCCACCCCGTTGCGGGACGCCTCCGGCACAGGGGTCGGAGATCTGCTGATCGTGCAAGACGTCTCGACCGAAGAGGCGGCCTTCGCGCGCCTCTTGACGCTGGTCGGAACGGGCGGTTCGGTGCTGCTGACGCTCTTGCTGGGCTTCATCTATGTCCTGCTGCGCCATACCGACGCGGGCATCCGCGCCCAGGAGACGGCCTTGCGCGAGACCAACTTCAGCCTCGAGAAAGCCACTGCCCGGGCCAACGACATGGCGGCGCGGGCCGAGATGGCTAGCGCCGCCAAAAGCGAGTTCCTGGCCAATATGAGCCATGAGATCCGGACCCCGATGAATGGCGTCATCGGCATGACCGGATTGCTGCTGGATACGGAGTTAAACGATCAACAGCGGCGCTATGCCGAAATCGTCCGCACCAGCGGTGAATCCCTGCTGAGCCTGATCAACGCCATCCTCGACTTCTCCAAGATCGAGGCGGGCAAGCTCGACCTGGAGATACTGGACTTCGATCTGTCTAATTTATTGGAGGATTTCGCCGCCACCCTGGCCCTGCGGGCGCACGAGAAGGGGCTGGAGATGCTCTGCTCCGCTGACCTGGAGGTGCCCACCCTGCTGCGGGGCGATCCGGGACGGCTGCGGCAGATCCTCAACAACCTGGCCGGCAACGCCGTCAAGTTCACTCCCGCTGGCGAGGTGGCGATCCGCGTCTCGCTGCTGGAAGAAGATAAAGACCAGGTCTTGCTGCGCTTCTCGGTGCGCGATACGGGCATTGGCATCCCCGCGGACAAGATCGGCCTGCTCTTCGATAAGTTTACCCAGGTGGATACCTCGACCACGCGCCAGTACGGGGGTACCGGGCTGGGTCTGGCCATCTCCAGACAACTGGCCAAGCTAATGAATGGCGAGACCGGCGTCACCAGCGAAGTGGGCAAGGGCTCGGAGTTCTGGTTCACCGCCCGCCTCGGCAAACAGGCGAGCGGCGCCTACACGGAAGGCCCGCCGCCCGCCGCGCTCCATGGCGTGCGGGTGCTGATCGTGGACGATAACGCCACCAACCTCGAACTGCTGCACATCCGTCTGACCTCCTGGGACATGCGTCCTCTGGAGGCGCGGGATGGGCCCAGCGCCATCCAGGCCCTCAACCGGGCGCTGGAGGAACAGGATCCCTGCCGTATTGCCGTGATCGACATGCAGATGCCCGGCATGGACGGCGAAAGCCTGGGCCGGATAATCCAGGCCGACCCACGTCTGACCGACACCCGGATGGTGATGCTGACCTCCTTGGGCATGCGGGAAGACGCCGGACACTTCCATGAGATCGGTTTTGCGGCCTATCTGACCAAGCCGATCCGGCACCAGGAACTCAAGGCCGCCCTCTCCCTGGCCCTGACCAATCGCCAGGAGGTCGCGCCAGAGCCTCATCCCTTCGCCACGCACCCAACGACCCTCGAGACCACGAACCTGTTCGCCGGCCGCAAGGCGCGCATCCTGGTGGCCGAGGACAACATCACCAACCAGATGGTGGCCCTAGGCATCCTGAAGCAAATGGGGCTGCGGGCGGACGCCGTCGCCAACGGGGTGGAGGCACTCAAGGCCCTGGAACTGCTGCCCTATGACCTAGTGTTGATGGACGTGCAGATGCCGGTGATGGATGGCATCGAGGCCACCAACAGAATCAGGAGTGATGAATTAAAAATGTGGGAAGCGCAATGCGCCCTGGGCAAGGGCCAGGCGGCCGAGGCGGTTGGGGTGCCGGCATCCTTCACCCTGCCGATTATCGCCATGACTGCCCACGCCATCCAGGGCGACCGGGAGCGTTGCCTGGCGGCGGGCATGAATGACTATGTTAGCAAACCGGTTTCCCGGCAGGCGCTGGCAGAGGCCTTGAGCAAATGGCTGCCCAATGACCCGGATGATCGCCAGATGGGGAATGATGACCCCTGCCCCGGAAGCGAGGAGGTCTCAAGCCCGGCAGCACCGACCACCCCAGCCACACCCCTCGCTGTAGATCCTGCGACCCCGATCTTCGACCGTGCCGGCATGATGGCCCGGCTGATGGATGACGAAGAGCTGATCCACTTGGTCGTCGAAAGCTTTCTGGAGGATACCCCGCTCCAGATCGCCTCACTGCGGGACTATCTGGAGGCCGGGGACGCGGCGGGGGCCGCACGCCAGGCCCATACCATCCGGGGCGCGGCGGCCAACGTGGGAGGAGAACGCCTGCGGGAGATTGCCTTCGAGATGGAGTCTGCCGCCAAGACCGGCGACTTGGGCATCGCCAGGCTCTACCTGGCCAAGTTGGAGGAGGAGTTCCTAGGGTTACGGCAATTGATGACAGCGGAACCATGAATTTCATCAGCCATTGACCCCTTGAGGAACCGCAAGCAGTCATAAAGGTCTGATGCTGGGTCCGATAATGTTGTTGGGCATTCGCTTGGAACCAAGATCCCGGATGTGAAGCTGATGACTGATGAAGACTTGCCTGATTGCAACCTCTATGGGCTCGAGGAACTACTTGATGATATTTATGGCCTGCCCGACATCCACATCGATGAACTGGCTGCCCTGCTGGAATTACCCGACAAGATTTTTCAGATCACCTCGGCGTTGCCATGGTGATGACCGCTAATTTCACCAGCCACCGATAATCAACCACTCCCGACCATGAAGGGAATATTTTACATGAACAGATATCTGATATTTCCTACCCTTCTGATCTATATCACGTTTATCGGCTGTACCTCTAACCAGACGCGGACAACCGAACCAGCCTCCGTGACCCAGGCGAAAGCCAAGACCGCCTATTGCCCAGTCAATCTGTTTGACCAAAGGGATGTGCTTAGCTGCTTTGACTCAAGAGAGCTTTGCGAACAATCCATCCGCAAAGCGCCGAAGTATGTTTGCAACCCCCTTGCATCCGTGAAATATCCGCCAAAAAAGTAAAAATTACCGGGCCCTTACCCAGCGTCGACGCCCTCGGCATGGGTTTAGCGTGACTAGCCCCCCCCGAGGATCGCGACCTTGGCGGCGTTGACCAGGGTGACGGGGAGAATACCCGCATGTTCACCTTTCCCATTGCCGGCCTGACCCTGCCCCTCTGGCTGCCTATTTTGGCGGCGTGCGGCATTACGCTGCTGACCAGCATGGTTGGCATCTCCGGGGCCTTTTTGCTGGTGCCCTTTCAACTTTCGGTCTTGGGCTTTGCAAGCCCGGCCGCGAGCACCACCAATCTGGTCTTCAATCTGGTCGCCATCCCCGGCGGCCTTTACCGGTATGGGCGCGAGGGCCGACTCTGCTGGCCGCTGGCCCTGGTCATCGCCGCGGGCGGCGCCCCGGGGACCCTGGTGGGTGCCTGGTTGCGCACCCATTTGCTGGCGGAGCGGTCCAGATTCGAGCCCTTTGCGGCGGTTATCCTCGGGTACCTGGCCTGGCGGATGCTGGCCGATTGGCGGGCGCGGGGCCCGGTGCCAGAGGCAAAGGGCGCGAGGATAAAACGCCTGTCCGGGAATGTCAGGCGCCTGGGCTTCGCCTATGGCGACCACGACTAAAGCTTTGGCATTCCCTCCCTGCTGGGCTTCTCCTTTCTGGTCGGTATTATCGGGACCTCCTACGGCATCGGCGGCGGCTCCTTTATGGTCCCGATCTGCCTGGCCGTCTATCGTCTGCCGATCCATGCCATTGCCGGCGCGGCCCTGGCCGCGACCTTGATGACCTCGGCTATCGCCCTGGCGGCCTACATCTGGTTACCTGCCCCGCCGGGTATCGTCGCTGGCCCCGACTGGCTGCTGGGCCTGGACTTCTGGGGCGGGGGGCTGGTCGGGGCCTACTGGGGGCGCGCCTGCAGCGCCACGTCCCCCAGCGCTGGCTCAAGGGTTTATTAGCCTAAAAACGGCAGTTAGCACCCCACGCCAGCCCCTTGCGAGCTGACGAAGCGGGAGCCCGTGGTAGCGGATGCTGGCTATGCCGGTGCCGGCAAGGGGGCCGGGGGCTGCAATTCGCGCCCCCGCAGGTATTTCACCAGGGCGCGTGACAGGATCCGGCACCAACATTGGCGGGGCGTCAACTGCTCCGCAGTTTGGCGCAGGGTCTTGAAGAAGGTGGCGATCTCGCGACAGACCTGCTCCACCCACGACGCCTGGGCATGGGGATGGCTGATGGTGAGGCGCGTCTGGCCGGCATGACGGGTGACCCGCGCCGGGGCCTGGAGCAGGAGGGGTCGGCTGGTGATGGCTTCAGTGTGCTGATGGGGATTGGCCAAGCGCACGAAGAGACTCCACCAGTTGTAGGTCAGGGCGGTGAGCCGCGCCATGAAGCGGCAGCGCTTGAGGTCGCGGGTGGTGAAACCACCCCAGCCCCAGTGATTTTTCAGTTCATCAAAGGGATTTTCCGCATCGGCGCGGTCGCGGTACCACTGGGCGAGGGTCAGGATCTCCTGTGGCAACGAGGTGATCAGCACGGCGTATTCGTA
>JBGAUK010000023.1:0-37892 GCA_044228695.1 Chromatiaceae bacterium
AGCAGGTTCTGCGCCCATATCTTGCGCGAAAACACGATGGCCCACGGCCCGGCGGCCAGCAGCAACGCCTAACCATCGCCCGCGCCCTCTCCCAGGACCCGGAGCTCCTGATGCTGGATGAATTCTCCATCGCGGTCGATCCGGTCACCACCATGCGCATCGAGGACGTCCTCAAGGAATTGCGCCAGGAGTTGACCATCATCCTGGTCACCAACCTGGTGCAGCAGGCCCGGCGCCTGGCGGACCGCACGGCCTTCTTTTTGGGGGGGGAGTGCGTGGAGATAGGCATTACCGAGGACCTCTTCACCGGGGAGGTGATGGACCAGCGCACCCGCGACTATGTGGATGGCCGGTTCGGTTGATCCCGATCCGCGCCGATTTTCAAACCTTATCTCTGGTCCATCTGAATTTTCGCCAATGCCTATGAACGCCTTAGATCAAGAAGTATCGGCCGGGGTGAATGGATGCGAATACGCCATGCGCACCAGCCAGCTCAACCTCTGGTACGGCATTTTCCAGGCCCTCTACAACGTGGACCTCAATATCCGGGAGGGCATGATCACCTCGCTGATTGGCCCCTCGGGTTGTGGCAAGTCAACCTTGCTGCGCAGCGTCAACCGCATCAACGAGCGGTTGGGCTATGTGCGCATCGAGGGTTCGATCGAGGTCATGGGCCAGAACATCTATGATCCGGAAGTGGAATTGATCCAGGTGCGCAAGCAGGTGGGCATGGTCTTCCAGCGCCCCAACCCGCTGCCCATCTCGATTCGCGACAATATCCTCTTCAGCCATCGCCTCCATGCCAAGGGCGGGGGCAACGTCAGCCAGGGCAAACCGGACCAGATCGTCGAGGAGTCCCTGCGCCATGTGCTGTTGTGGGACAAGGTCAAGGACAAGCTCAAACGCAAGGCCACGGAGTTGTCCCTGGAGGAGCAACAGAAGCTGTGCATCGCCCGGCTGCTACCCGTCAAGCCCGCCATCCTGCTCATGGATGAGCCCTGCTCGGCCTTGGACCCCAAGGGAACCGAGGCGGTGGAGGAGCTGATCTGGGAGCTCCGGGGCCAGTACACTATCCTCATTGTCACCCACAATATGGCCCAGGCCCGCCGCGCCAGTGAAGAGTGCATCTTTATGTTGATGGGCAAGGTGGTGGAGCACACCCGGACCGAGGAGATGTTTTTGACACCCCAGCACCGGGAAACGGCGGACTACATCGAAGGGCGCTTTGGTTGACAGGCTGACGGGGCTATATTGGCCCCGTCAGTCACGCCACCACCCCAGGTGAAGGTGGCGGGTTCCCGTCTCCTAGCCCGATCTCGGCGTTTGGTCTTGATTAAAGATCCCTGGAAATCCGCCTCCCGCACTGATACCCTTGATTCATAAAAATTGAGAGTGGTTCTATATATGTCGGAATTATTTATTTTTCTGGTGGCTTTATTGCTAATCGCATTATTGGCAATAATTATTTCTGTTAATCGCCGAGACCGAAAGGATGTCGAGATATTTGCTCTCGAAAGCCAGAGTCAAGTCCAGGAAAGATTGGAGAGGCTGACAAAGTCGGAACAAGCTTACCAGGAGGCGTTGAGAGGCCCCGATAAAGTCAGGGCGCAAAAACTGGGAAGGAATTATTATAATGAAAAAACTGATTATGAATATTGGGAATCTGCCGTCGATCCATGCTGGGATATGGAAAATATCAGCGATGATAAACGGTTAAAAATAAGCAAGGATATAAAAACAAGTAACTCCCGACTTAGAAAAACCCTGGCGGCCAAAAACGATCGGGCGTTGGCATATGATATCAAGGCCATGGGCAATTAATTGTCGGGGCTGATTAACCGATCGCGAGGCAGTGAATCCTACTAATAACTCCCTGTAAACTTTAATCTGGGGGTTTTTGAATTAAATGTATTTCTTTAGCCAGGCTTCTGTGAATGACGCCCTGGCCATTTTGTCGCCACCTAATTTTTCTGGTGGTATCCCCGCCCTAGTACCTGCCTTTCCCTCGCCTGCCCCTCACCAACAACATGTGGCGCGTCCGGTTCGGCACCCACAGCCGCCACGAAACCCGGAATTTGTGCGCGGATTCCACCCAGGGCCTATGCTAAAGACTTGGCTTCGACCATAGCCGCACCCCATTGGTTCCGGATCAGGTCTCCAGTAACAGAATTTTAACAAAAGCGTAACACAATTTTGTAACAATCTTGTAATCTCATCCCTGCCTACCTTTTGCCGATCTTTCGTAGGCTTGATCTTCAAGCTCCAGCATGGAGCGAAGATGTCCCTGGCCATCCCAGGCTCGAGGATTTTTGATGAGTGTCGCGTACTGCCTTTAACCATATAACTGAGAGGGGAAGTCTATGTTTAGTGCCTTGATGCCGAAAAAGAACGAGTTTTTCGTCCAATTCAATTCCCATGCCGATCGCTGCGCGGCGGCGGCCAACGCCATGATGCGCATGATGACTCAGTTAGGCAGATCCCCCGACGAGGTCGCTCGTCTGATCCAGGAGATCGATCTGGCGGAGTCCAGCGGCGACCAGATCGAGCACGACACCATCGTTATGCTCCACAAGTCCTTCATTACCCCGATCGACCGCGATCAAATTCACATGATTGTCAGTGGGCTCGACAACATCTTGGATCGCCTGCAGGATGTAGGGGAGTCGGTCATTCTCTATGATATCAAGGAGGCCACGCCAGAGGCGCGCGAGATGGCGGAACTGGCGGCCGACGCCGTGGAGCGTGTGCGCAAGGCCGTGGCCCTGCTCGACAACATGGGCGAGGCCACGGCGGCCCTGAAGCTGTGCAAGGAAGTTGATGAGCTGGAAACGAAGGCCGACAAGCTCTGGCGCTCCGGGGTTTCGCGGCTGTTCCGCGAGGAAACCGATGCAATCCAAGTCATCAAGGTGAAAGGCATGTACCAAATTCTGGAGGATGTTTTAGAGGCGGCCGAGAGTATGGGTCAAACCCTCGAAGAAGTTATCCTCGCCAACGCTTGAGGAACCCATAAATGGAAGCTCAAGCTGCAATACTCATTGGTACCTGGACCCTGGTCCTACTTATAGCGGTGGCCCTGGCCTTCGACTTCATGAATGGTTTCCACGATGGGGCAAACTCCATTGCCACTATCGTGGCTACCGGTGCCATGACCCCCAAGCAGGCGGTGTTATTTGCCGCCACCCTCAACTTTGTCGCCCTCTGGGTCTTCCAGCTCAAGGTGGCGGCCACCGTCGGCAAGGGCGTCATAGATCCCGCCTTTGTGGATCATTACGTCATTTTCGGCTGTCTGGTGGGTGCCCTGGCCTGGAATATCATTACCTGGTACTACGGCATACCCTCATCCTCGTCTCATGCCCTCATCGGCGGTTTGGTGGGCGCCACCCTGGCCAAGGTTGGCGGTGGGGACGCCATCGTCTGGGGTAGCCTCTGGCAACTGAAGGGTTTAATCACCGTTCTGGCCTTCATCATCCTTTCCCCCCTGATCGGCTTCCTGATTGGCGGCACCCTGCAGCTCATTACCGCCTGGGTGTTCCGCAATCGAACGCCTCATCAGGTTGGTCGATGGTTTAATCGCGCTCAGATAGTATCGGCAGGTCTGTACTCTCTCGCCCATGGTGGTAACGATGCCCAGAAGACCATCGGTATCATCTGGCTCTTGCTGATCACGGCTGGCGCCGGTGGCATACCCCTGGTAGGGCATGTCGTCACCAAGGATGTGTCCACCCTGCCCATGTGGGTGGTGTACGCCTGCTATTTCTCAATCGCCTGGGGTACTTACCTCGGCGGCTGGCGTATCGTCAAGACCATGGGATCGAAGATCACCAAGTTGACCCCGATTAGTGGTTCCAATGCCGCGCTGGGCGGTGGCATCACCCTGGGCCTGGCAACCATGGCCGGTATTCCTGTCTCGACCACCCATACCATCACCGGCTCCATCTTCGGTGTTGGCAGTACGCGCGGTAAATATGCCGTTAAATGGGGTATGGCGAGTAAGATTATGCTGGCTTGGGTGCTGACTATTCCCGCCAGTGGCGCCATTGCCGCCGTTTTCTGGTGGATTGGTAAACATACTTTCTAAATTAGCGGGTTCCTGTTGTAACTGCTCCGATGCCGGCCTGGTTCCGGCATCGGAGTTTTTTTTGCGCCTCTGGAAACAGCCTTCCCGTCCCGGGATTGGCTTAGGACCAGCGGATTCTCACCTCCTCGATCGCGCGAGCCGAGGCGCGGTGGACGTTGAGAATCACCTTGTCGGCCTCGATCTGGGTGCCCGGGGCGGGGATGTTGCCCGTGCGGTTGAGGATGTAGCCGGCGATGGTGGAATAATCCTCGGAGGGCAGATTGATGCCTAGGGTCTCGGCGATCTGGCTCAGTTCCGTGCGCCCGCTGGTCAAGTAGTCCCGCTCGTCCAGCTTCTGGAAGAGGCTCGACGAGGCCTCCTTGCCATCGTATTCGTCACTCAGATCCTCGACCACTTCCTCGACGATATCCTCGACGGTGACGATGCCCTCGGCGGCGCCGAATTCGTCCACCACAACCGCGACCACCTCCCCTGTCTGACGTAACTGCACCAGCAGGTCCTGGACGCTCTTGGTGGCCGGGACATAGAGGGCCTCGCGGATGAAATCCACGATGGGTCTTTCCTCCGGCTCGCCGAGCAGGTCCAGCACATACAGCATGCCCACGATCTGGTCGATGCGATCCTCGAAGACGGGCAGGCGGGCGTGGGAGGTCTCGATGGCCAGTCGTCGGGCCTCGCCACAGGTCGCCACCTTGTCGACGGCGGTGACCGCGATCAGGGGGCGCATGCTGTCCTCGACCCGCGTTTCGGTAAAGTTGAAGAGGCGCTGGATCATCTGCTTCTCGACGGGGTGGATGTCGCCGTCGGTGGAGGCAGGCATTTTCAACATGGTGATGATCTCTTCACGCATGGTGAAGGGGTTGCGTTCCGTGCCACCCATCAGCTTGGCCAGCGTCTTGGTGATGAAGCTAAAGAAAACCAGGATGGGCCAAAAGAGCAGGGAGAAGAAGCGCAGGACGAAGATGACATAAGGCGTGAGGGTGTCCGCGCGTTGCTGAAAAACGCTCTTGGGGACGATTTCACCGAAGACCCAGATCAGGGGCGCGGCCAGGACCACCGCCAGCCAGTTCCCGGCCTCTCCGAACAGGTGGAGCATGAGGGCGGTGACCATGGTGGTGTTGGCCACGATGGCGATGTTGGTGCCAACCAGGGTGGTTGAAAGCAACCATTCCGGTTTCTTGAGCATGTCCAGGGCCAATTGGGCGCCCTTGGAACCCTTGGCGGCCGCGTGGCGGAGTTTGATCTTATCGGCGCTCACTACGCCGATCTCCGAGCCCGAGAAGAAAGCCTCCAGCATGAGACAGATGATGATGATGATTAGGGTGGTAAAGATGTCCATTTTATTCAGGTTCTCGCGAGGTTAGTCGAGGGGATGTCAGGATTGGCGTCAGGGTCGCGGCGGATTTTCCGGAGTCAGGTCCTTGCCGCCATCGGGTGGCGTCATGGGCTCGACCTCGGTCTCCAAGGCGTTTGGCGTGGCGCCCGGCAACATCTCGACCAGGACCTCGGTGATGCGGTTGGTCTCGATCCGTTGAACGGTAAATCGGTAGGGCCAGATCTCGACGCTGGCGTTTTCGGCGGGGAGTTCGCCGATGTGGTGCAGCACCAGGCCGCCGAGGGTGCGGACATCATCAACCTCGAGCTTGGCCTTGAAGCGGCTGTTGAAGTCATCGAGGGGCATGGCTCCCGGCAGGGCAAAGCGGTTATCCGCCAATTCGTGGAACCAGTCATCATCCGCCTCGTCCGATGGCGTCGGGATGTCGCCAAAGATGGCGCCCAACAGGTCACCCATGGTGATGACACCGGTGACGCCGCCATACTCGTCCACCACCAGGGCAAAGGACTTCTTGCGTTGACGGAAGGTGGCGAAGAGGTCGGAGGCGGACTTGGATTCGGGGACGAAAAAGGGCGGGCGAAGCAAGCCCTCGCGACTATGCCAGTTCTGACCCAGGTTGTTGATGTCCACCGCCAGCAGGTCGCGGGCGTGGAGGATACCGACGATGTTGTCGCGGTTATCGTCATAGACGGGCATGCGCGACTGGCGGCTGTCGCGGAAGGTCGCCAGGATCTCGTCGCCCGTGGCCTCCACGGGGACGAAGGTGACGTCGGCCCGGGGCGTCATGAGGTTGTTGACGCGCTGACTACCGAAATCAAAGATCTGGTCGATGTATTGGGCCTCGGCATGATCCAGAGTGCCCTCCCCGACCGCAACATGGGCTAGGGTGCGGACCATGTCCTCGGTGACGATATTACCCTTGGAGCGTTCCTTGCCGATGAGGAGGGTGGTGAAAAACTCCGAGACGATGCGTACCACCCAGCGGATGGGCGTGATCAGGCGGGCGAATTGGTCGATGAGCGGGCTTTCGAAGGTAGCGAAAGCGACATTGTTGCGGATAGCGAGGACCTTGGGCGTGATCTCCCCAAATACCAGGAGGAGGGGGACCATGACGAAGAGGTTGATGAATTTATTTTCGGCGCCAAAAAGATGAATGATCATGGTCGCCGAAATGACCGAGGCGGTGACGTTGACGAACTCGTTGCCTATGAGGATGGTGACAATGAGTCGTCGGGGTTCGCTCAGAATACGTTCAATGAGATCGACGCGGCGGTTGCCATCGGTGCGCATCTTTTCGATCTGCACCTTGTTGAGGGAGAAGAGGGAGGTTTCAGTGCTGGAAAAAAAGCCCGAAAAGCCGAGCAGGACAATGAAGATTATCAGCTCGATGATGAATGCAATGTCCAAGGGGAGTTCAGCCTCGTTTAAGCTAGATGTTGTGGAATGGAACTCGGATTGGGTAGTGTGGCGAGAGTCGAGTTCGCCGCATGGACCCGATTGTGGCCGTTCAAGATGAGGATCTGCCTAGTGCCAGGATCCTTTTTGGGGTGATGTGCCGGGGTAGTGCGAGGGGACCTTACCAGTGAAGGCCCAGGGCGCGGGAGAGAGAGGTGAGGCTAGTCTGCGATCCGGAGAAGAGGTCCGACAGGACGAGCGGAAGGGCGAGAACCAATAACTCTTAGGCATCGGGGAAAAGCGGTGGGGGCTCCGTGTGGCCTCGGACGATTCGAGACGGCTAGTTTATCCGAATTGTCCCCCGATACCAGCGGGATTTTTTCCCGATTTCGTGGCTTTGATTGCTCCACGGCAATGGTTCGTGCCGCCTGTCCCTGTAAAATCCGAATGAACCATATACATGTTTTTCAGAGGGTTGGCGAAGGTTTATGCGCCTATCCAACCCCCCCCACACCTACCTTGACACCTTTGATTCCCTCGGGAGGGAAGCGATGCCGGATCCCGCGCCTTTGCGCCTTTACCTATTAGCTGCCAGCCTGCTTGCGCCAGGATTGGTGGCCGCCGCCGAGTCCACCAATCGTCTCGACCTGACGGGGCACTGGGTAGGATTCCTGGCCCTTCTGATCTTCGTTGTCGCCTATGGCTTCGTGATGGTCGAGGAATTTACCCAACTGCGTAAGTCCAAGCCCGTGATGCTGGCCGCCGGCGCCATCTGGGTGCTGATTGCGTTCATCTATGCCCAGAATGATCTGCCGACACAGGCCGGGGAGGCCGTGCGTCACAATCTCCTGGAGTTCGCCGAACTCTTCCTCTTCCTGCTGGCGGCCATGACCTATATCAACGTCATGGACGAACGCAATGTCTTCGAGGCCCTGCGCTCCTGGCTCATCAGCCGCGGTTTTGGCTACCGTAAACTCTTCTGGATGACAGGCCTCCTGGCTTTCTTCATCTCCCCGGTGGCGGACAACCTGACCACGGCCCTGCTGATGGGCGCGGTGGTCCTGGCGGTAGGCTCCGACAGCCCCAGGTTCGTGGCCCTGTCCTTTATCAATATCGTGGTAGCCGCCAATGCGGGTGGTGCCTTCAGCCCCTTTGGGGATATCACCACCCTGATGGTGTGGCAGAAGGGCCTCCTGGATTTCTGGACCTTCTTCCTGCTCTTCATCCCCTCCGTGGTCAATTTCCTGGTGCCGGCGGCCATCATGCACTTCGCGGTGCCGGATGTGGTGCCACCGGCAGGGGGGGAAAAGGTGCCTATGCGCCGTGGCGCCAAACGCGTCATTCTGCTGTTCCTCCTCACCATCGTCACGGCGGTCAGCTTCCATAACTTCCTACACCTGCCGCCGGTCCTGGGGATGATGACGGGGTTGGCCTATCTCAAGATTTTCAGTTACTTCCTCAAAAAGACCGGTGAAGTGACTCTGCTGCCGGGCGAAAGTTTGGCGGACGCCATGCCCTTCGATATCTACCGCAAGCTGGCGCGGGCGGAGTGGGACACCCTCATGTTCTTCTACGGCGTGGTGCTGTGCGTAGGTGGCCTGGGCTTCATCGGCTACCTGACGCTGATATCCGAATTCATCTATGTCGATCTGGGGCCGACCACGGCCAATATCCTTATCGGCCTTCTTTCCGCCATCGTGGACAATATCCCGGTGATGTTCGCGGTCCTGAGCATGCAGCCGGATATGTCCCAGGGGGAGTGGCTGCTGGTGACCATGACGGCGGGGGTGGGTGGCAGCTTGCTATCCATCGGCTCTGCGGCGGGGGTGGCCCTCATGGGTCAATCCAAGGGCATGTACACCTTTGCCAGCCACCTTAAATGGACTTGGGCGGTGGCCCTGGGTTATGCCGCCAGCATCCTCTGCCACCTCTATCTCAACGCCAGCACCTTCTGAAACGAGGCGCGGGGGTGAAATCATCACCCCCGCGCCATGTGCTTGCCAATCTTCCGGGGGCCTGGCTCTCAGGGCAATCGCCGCCGGAAATCCTCCGAGGGGGTAGCCTGGACCATGGCCTCCAGGGCATCGAGGTCGGTGAGGCGGATGTGCTTGCGATCAACCACCAGGAGCCTTTCCTCGTGGAAGCGGGTGAAGAGACGGCTGACGGTTTCGACGGCCAGGCCCAGGTAGTTGCCGATCTCGTGGCGGGACATGCTGAGGTGGAAATCGGTGGGGCTCAGGCCGCGCTTTTGCAGTCGGTGGGAGAGGCTGAGCAGAAAGGTGGCGAGGCGGTCCTCGGCGCTCTTCTTACCCAGCAGGAGCAGCATCTCGGTCTCTTGGGCGATCTCCTTGCTGAGGAGGCGGTACATTTGGTGCTGAAGGGAGGGGATGGTGACGCTGAGTTCCTCGAAGCGGGAAAAGGGCACCTCGCAGATGGCGGTGGTCTCCAGGACCTTGGCGGAACAGCTATGGGCGTCATGCTCGATAGCGTCCAGGCCGATGATTTCCCCCGGTAGATGGAAACCCAGCACCTGTTCCCCACCTTCCGGGCTGGGGGCAAAGGTCTTGACGGAGCCGGTCTTGACGACGAAAAGGGAGCGGAAGCGGTCGCCGCTATGAAAAAGATAGTCCCCACGGTGCAAGGGGCGGTTGCGGCGGACGATGGTGTCCAGACGTTCCACGTCCTCGGGAGTTAACCCCAGGGGCAGGCAGAGGGTGGAGAGATTGCAATTCCTGCAGGCGATCCGTATGGCCTCGAAGGATATCACCTTGTTTTCGTGCATCGCTGAGAGGCTGGAGGATTTCATGCTCGCCATTTTGCAATTTAAGTTGATTAGGATCAAGCAAAGGCCAAGTTAAAAGTGCCTGGAAGCTAGCCGTCGCGATCCCTGCGCGGAGGCCATTGAGGCCAGGCGGCTATTTTGTTAGCCTGCGCCGGTTCCGCGGGACCGTCCCGCGCGCTGTGCGGCTCCTTCTCCATGACCAAATATATCTTTATAACGGGCGGCGTGGTTTCATCCCTTGGCAAGGGTATCGCGGCCGCCTCCCTGGCGGCCTTGCTGGAGGCGCGCGGGTTGCGCGTGACCATGATCAAACTGGATCCCTACATCAACGTGGACCCAGGGACCATGAGCCCATTCCAGCATGGCGAGGTCTTCGTGACCGACGACGGGGCCGAGACCGACCTCGACCTGGGCCACTATGAACGCTTTCTGCGCACCCGCATGGGGAGCAACAACAACTTCACCACCGGCCAGATCTACGAGAGCGTTATCCGCAAGGAGCGCCGGGGCGTTTATCTCGGCGGCACGGTGCAGGTGATCCCGCACATTACCGACGAGATCAAGGCCAGCATCCGTCTGGGTGCCGGCGCGGCCGACATCGCCATGGTCGAAATCGGTGGCACGGTGGGTGATATCGAATCCCTGCCCTTCCTGGAGGCGATCCGCCAGATGCGGGTGGAGGAGGGCCGCGAGAACGCCCTCTTCATGCACCTGACCCTGGTGCCCTACATCAAGACCTCGGGCGAGATCAAGACCAAACCCACCCAGCACTCGGTCAAGGAACTGAGGTCCATCGGTATCCAGCCCGACATCCTGCTGTGTCGCGCCGAGCAGGACATCCCCAAGCCCGAGCGGCGCAAGATCGCCCTCTTCACCAATGTCCCGGAGGCGGCGGTGATCTCCGCCGTGGACGCCGACAACATCTATCGCATCCCCCTGCTGCTGCACGCCCAGGGTCTGGATGATCTGGTGGTCAGTCAATTTGGTCTGCAGGTGCCCGCGGCGGACCTGAGTGAATGGCTGAGAGTCCTGGACGGCTTCGATCAACCCGTCGCCACCGTGACGGTGGGCATGGTTGGCAAGTACATGGACCTCACCGAGGCCTACAAGTCCCTGTCCGAGGCCTTGGCTCACGCCGGGGTCCAGACCCACACCCGGGTCAAGGTCCGCTACGTCGATTCCGAGCGGGTCGAGACCGAGGGCACCGCTTGTCTCCAGGGCCTGGACGCCATTCTGGTCCCCGGCGGGTTTGGCGAGCGGGGCATCGAGGGCAAGATCCAGGCGGTACGTTATGCCCGGGAAAATCGCATTCCCTATCTGGGCATCTGCCTCGGCATGCAGGTGGCGGTGATCGAATATGCCCGCGACGTGGCGGGATTGGCTGGGGCCCATAGCACCGAATTTAATGCCGCGACCCCCCACCCGGTCATCGCCCTCATCACCGAGTGGCAGACGGAGGAGGGCCAGATCGAGCGGCGCGGCCAGGACACCGACCTGGGCGGTACCATGCGCCTGGGTGGCCAGACCTGTCGTCTGGAACCGGGCAGCCTGGCGCGGGCCGTCTATGGCCAGCCCCAGGTCCGCGAGCGCCACCGCCATCGTTACGAGTTCAATAACCGCTATCTGGACCCCCTGAAGGACGCCGGTCTGCGCTTCTCCGGCTGGTCCCTGGACGGCCGCCTGGTGGAGATGGTGGAGATCCCCGATCACCCCTGGTTCATCGCCTGCCAGTTCCATCCCGAGTTTACCTCGACCCCGCGCGATGGCCATGCACTCTTCACGGGCTTCATTCGCGCCGCCCTCCAATACCAGGTGGCGGCGGCCGGGAAGGACGCCTGATGCGGCTCCTGAACTTTGAGGTCGGGCTGGATCGCCCCCTCTTTCTGATCGCCGGCCCCTGCGTCATCGAGAGCGCGGACCTGGCCCAGGAGACGGCGGGCTATCTTCAGGAGCTGACGGCGGAACTGGGTATCCCCTTTATCTTCAAATCCTCCTTCGATAAGGCCAACCGTTCCTCTATCGGCGGCTTTCGCGGCCCCGGCCTGGAGGCCGGCCTGCGTATCCTCGAGGCGGTGCGCGCCCGGTTGGGGGTGCCGGTCCTCACCGATGTCCACGAGGACACGCCCCTGGGGGAGGTGGTGGAGGTGGTGGATGTCCTGCAGACGCCGGCCTTCCTCTGCCGCCAGACGAATTTCATCCTGGCCGTCGCCGAGATGGGCCTGCCCGTGAATATCAAGAAGGGTCAGTTTTTGGCGCCTTGGGACATGAAGCGGGTGGTGGAGAAAGCCCGCTCGACCGGTAACGACCAGATCATGGTCTGCGAGCGGGGCGTCACCTTTGGTTACAACAATCTGGTCTCCGACATGCGCGCCCTGGCGGTGATGCGGGAAACCGGCTGCCCCGTGGTCTTCGACGCGACCCACTCGGTCCAGTTGCCAGGCGGGCAGGGGGACCGCTCCGGTGGGCAGCGGGAATTCGTCCCCGTGCTGGCGCGGGCGGCGGTGGCAGCGGGCATCGCGGGCCTCTTCGTGGAGACCCATCCCGACCCCGCCCAGGCCCTGAGCGACGGACCCAACTCCTGGCCCTTGGGGCGGATGCGGGAGTTGCTGGAGACCCTGATCGAGATCGATCGGGTGGTCAAGGGGCGGAGATTCGCGGAGGCTGATCTTTAAGCTACTGCCGCAGAACAATTTTTTTCAAATTTTGGGGGTGATCCCCCTGGGGAGTTGCATTATGTCCGAGATCGTCGACGTCCGTGCCCGGGAGATTCTGGATTCACGCGGCAATCCCACCGTCGAGGCCGATGTCATCACCGCCGATGGTGCCGTTGGCCGTGCCGCCGTTCCCTCTGGCGCCTCCACCGGTTCCCGCGAGGCCCTCGAATTGCGCGATGGTGATAAGAGTCGCTACCTGGGTAAGGGGGTGCGCAAGGCCGTGGCCCATATCGAGGGCGAGCTGAAGCAAGCGGTGGTCGGCATGGAGGTCGCCGACCAGGGTGGCATCGACCGCCGCATGATCGAACTGGACGGCACCGAGAACAAGGGCCGTCTCGGCGCTAATGCCCTGCTCGGCGTCTCCATGGCCGTCGCCCATGCCGCCGCCCAGGAAGAGACCCTGCCCCTCTACCGATACCTCGGCCAGGGCCACTACCGGCTGCCGGTGCCCATGATGAACATCATCAATGGCGGCCAGCACGCGGACAACAGCGTGGACTTTCAGGAGTTCATGATCCTGCCCGTGGGCGCCCCCAGCCTTCGCGAGGCGGTGCGCTACGGTGCCGAAGTCTTCCATGCCCTCAAGGCTGTGCTGAAGGGCCGCGGGCTCGCCACCTCCGTGGGCGACGAGGGCGGTTTCGCCCCGGACCTGCCCTCTAACATCGCTGCGGTGGAGGCGATCCTGGAGGCCATCGGCAAGGCCGGTTTCACGGCGGGCAAGGACATCTGGATCGGCCTGGACGTGGCGGCCTCGGAATTCTATGGGGATGGGGTTTACGACCTGGCCGGCGAGGGCCGCAAGCTCGACTCCGACGGCGTGATCGACCTGCTGGAGAGCTGGGTCAACCAGTATCCCATCCTGACCATCGAGGACGGCCTGGCGGAAGGCGACTGGGACGGCTGGAAGCGCCTGACCGAGCGCCTGGGCAACCGGGTCCAAATCGTCGGCGACGACCTCTTCGTCACCAACACCAAGATTCTCAGCCAAGGGATCGAGCGGGGCATCGCCAACTCCATTCTCATCAAGGTCAACCAGATTGGCACCCTGACCGAGACCCTGGAGGCGATCAATATGGCCCATGCGGCCGGCTATACTGCCGTCGTCTCTCATCGCTCGGGCGAGACCGAGGACACCACCATCGCCGACCTGGTGGTGGCTACCGCCACCGGCCAGATCAAGACCGGCTCCCTTTCCCGCTCGGATCGCGTCGCCAAATATAATCAATTGATGCGTATCGAGGATCAGTTGGGCGCCGAGGCCGATTTTGCTGGCAGGGGGGCCTTCCGCTGGCTCTGAACCCGACCTGCCGGCGCCTGACCGGCGCCGGCGAAACCTGATTACGGTCGCCCATGCGCATCCTGATTGTCGTCCTGCTGCTGTTGCTCGGCTGGCTCCAGTACCGCCTCTGGGTGGGCGAGGGCAGCCTGGCGGAGGTAGCCGCCCTGCGCCACGAGATTCTGGCCCAGGGCGAGGAGATGGAAAAGCTGCGCACCCGTAATCGCCGCCTCCAGGCCGAGGTGGAAGATCTGCGCCAGGGCCAGGATGCCCTGGAGGAACGCGCCCGCAGTGAATTGGGGATGATCAAGGAGGGGGAGATCTTTCTCCAGGTCATAGAGCCCCAATCGCCGGTGGCCCTGGCCGGGGGGGAAGGCAAGGGAGCGCTCCCGGCCGGGCCGGTCAAGGTTCCCCAGGCTGGCTCCAGTCTGGCCCCTAAGCCGGCGGCCAAGCCCGAGGCTAAGTCAGAGGCTAAGTCGGAGGCCAGGTCCGAGTCGAAGCCGGCAGCCAAACCCGAAACCAAATCCGAGTCGAAACCGACGTCCAAGTCCGAGGCCAAGCCCCCGTCTAAGCCAGCGGCCAAATCCGAACCCAAACCCAAACCCAAACCCAAACCCAAACCCGAGTCGAAACCAGCACCCAAGCCCCAGGCTAAGCCAGTACCCAAGTCCGAGCCCAAACAGGCCACCAAATCCGAGACCCGGCCCGAGGCAAAACCAGCGCCCAAACCAGCGCCCAAACCCCAGGCCAAGTCCGAGTCGAAACCAGCATCCAAGCCAGAGCCCAAAACCGAGCCCAAGCCGGCCGCCAAACCCGACGCCAAATCCCCGTCTCAGTCCGAGTACAAGGCCGGTGACTGAAGCCGCTTGTTGGGCCCTGATCCCCGCCGCCGGGGCCGGGCGCCGCATGGGGACGGCCATCCCCAAGCAATACCTGGACTTGGCGGGTCAGCCGGTGCTCGAGTACAGTCTGCGGCTCTTTCTGGACCATCCCCGGATGCGGGGCCTGGCGATCGCCCTGGACGCGGCGGACGAGGGCTGGGAGGCCCTGCCCTCGGCGCATCACCCCGCCATCCTGCGCGTTACCGGTGGTGCCGAGCGCTGCCATTCGGTGCTCAATGCCCTGGAGGCCCTGGCGGGGCGTGCCCAGGAGGACGATTGGGTGCTGGTCCACGACGCCGCTCGGCCCTGCCTGCGGCGCGAGGATCTGGACCTCCTGATCGCAACCCTGGAAGATCACCCCGTCGGTGGCCTTCTCGGGGTGCCGGTCCGGGATACCATGAAGGCCGCGAACCCGGGGGGCGAGGTCCAGCATACGGTCGCCCGCGCGGGTCTCTGGCATGCCTACACGCCCCAGATGTTTCGTCTGGGGCCCCTACGCCAGGCACTGCGTCAGGCCATCGCCGCGGGCCAACTGGTGACGGATGACGCCAGCGCCATGGAGCTCGCCGGCTACCAGCCCCTGCTGGTGGCGGGCCATGCCGATAACATCAAGATTACCCGCCCGGAGGACCTGGCCTTGGCCCATTTCTATCTTCTGAAGCAGGGACGGCTATGCTGATCGGCCAGGGTATCGACGCCCATCGCTTCGGTCCTGGCCGACCCCTGGTGCTCGCCGGGGTCCAGGTGCCCCACGACCAGGGACTGGAGGCCCATTCCGACGGCGACGTGGCCATCCACGCCCTCTGCGACGCCCTGCTCGGTGCTGCGGGCCTGGGGGACATCGGCCGCCATTTTCCGGATACCGACGCCGCCTACGCCGGGATCGACAGCCGTATCCTGCTGCGCCGGGTCATGGCCTCCCTGGGGTCACTGGGCCTCGCTGTCCATAACGCCGACCTCACCCTCGTCGCCCAGCAGCCCAAGCTAGCCGTCTACGTCCCCGCCATGACCCAGACCCTCGCCGCCGATCTCGGCTGCCCCCAGGCCCGCGTCAACGTTAAGGCCACCACCACCGAGCGCATGGGTTTCACTGGCCGCGGCGAAGGCATCGCCGCCTTCGCCGTGGTGCTGTTGCGGGAAAGGGCGGACGGCTAGGCGGTCCGCCGCTGGCCTGGCGAGAACTGCCAGGAAGAGCGGACGGCTAGAGGGTCCGCCCCTGACCTGACGCGAACGGTCAGGCAGGGCGGAGGGCTAGGGGGTTCGCCGCTGGCCTGGCGTGAATGGCCAGGCAGGGCGGAGGGCTAGAGGATACCCTACTGGATTGGCGGGAAGGAGGGGTGCGGGACTGGCGGCTGATGTCCGGCTCGCAACAGCGGCCCTCAGCCCCCCAGGGCATCGAGAAATTTCTCCGCGTCGAGGGCGGCCATGCAGCCGGAACCGGCGGAGGTGATGGCCTGGCGATAGACGTGGTCCATGACGTCGCCTGCGGCGAAGACGCCGGGGACCGAGGTGGCGGTGGCATTGCCGTCGCTGCCGCTCTGGACCTTGATGTAGCCGTTGTGCAGTTCCAGTTGGCCCTCGAAGAGCTGGGTGTTGGGTTGATGGCCAATGGCGATGAAGACGCCCTGGAGCTCGATGTCCTGGGTGGTGCGGTCAATGACATTCCGAACCCGCATGCCGGTGACGCCCGTGGGGTCGCCCAGGACCTCGTCCAGGGCGCTGTTCCACAGGATCTTGACGTTGCCGTGCTCGGCCTTCTCGAAGAGGTGCTGTTGCAGGATCTTTTCCGAGCGCAGGGCGTCCCGGCGGTGAACCAGGATGACCTCGGCGGCGATGTTGGAGAGGTAGAGGGCCTCTTCTACCGCCGTGTTGCCGCCGCCAATGACGGCGACCTTCTGATTGCGATAGAAGAAGCCGTCGCAGGTGGCGCAGGCGGAGACGCCCCGGCCGCGGAATTCTTGCTCGGAGGGGAGGCCCAGATAACGGGCGCTGGCCCCGGTGGCGATGACGAGGGCGTCGCAGCTATAGTCGCCGGCATCGCCGGAGATGCGGAAGGGCCGCTGGCTCAGGTCCACCTGGTTGATGTGGTCCAGGATGATTTCAGTCTCGAAGCGCTCGGCGTGGCGGCGCATCCGCTCCATCAGGTCCGGACCCTGGACGCCATCGGGGTCGCCGGGCCAGTTGTCCACGTCCGTGGTCGTCATCAACTGGCCGCCCTGTTCCATGCCCGTGACTAGGACCGGGTGCAGATTGGCCCGGGCGGCATAGACGGCGGCCGTATAGCCCGCGGGTCCGGAACCCAGGATCAGCAGGCGGCAGTGCTTATTGGCGTTCATGGCGGGACTCCTTGAATCTTGAGGTCAGGGCCGCCCCTGAGAAGGGGTGGCGTTGGTCCACATGGTACGGATGGACCGCCGTCGGGTAAAGGCTGGCCGGTTGGCCCCCGCCCGTCGGGTGACCCAGCTTGGCATGGACGCCGTTTCCAGGCAGGATGAGGGCATCGGCTCATCCACCCCGCCCCTATAATAGGGGCTAAACGGAGGGAGTGAATTTGGCACAGGCGACTCGGGTCGGGCAACTGACCTTCAGTGACTATTTTCAGCGCGTGGTGCGCGAGGCCATCATGTGGGCCCTGTTCGCGGTCGCCCTCTTTCTGGCGGCCTGTCTCTTTTCCTATGCCCCCGAGGATCCGGGCTGGACCCATATCGAGCCAATTAATCAGGTCCAGAATCTGGGTGGCCCCTTCGGCGCCTGGTTCGCGGACGTGGTCCTGTCGCTCTTCGGCTACTTTGCCTATCTGCTCCCCATCGCCATTGCCTGGACGGCCTGGCTGACCTTGCGCGGCATGGACGACGAGGCGGAGACGCGGGTGCAGCGCCTGGCCCTGCGCCTGCTTGGCTTTGTGCTCACCCTGGGTGCCGGCAGTGCCCTGGCGGGTATCCTGTTGCAGGGCATTCCCGTGGCGCTCCCCAATGGCATCGGCGGTGGGGTCGGTCAGTTGGTTGGCGGCAAGCTGGTGGCCAACTTCCACCAATCCGGCGCCTCCCTGCTATTGGCCCCCCTGCTGCTGGCCGGGATCACCTTCTTTACCGGCCTGTCCTGGCTGGCGGTGCTGGACGGCATTGGCTGGCTGACCCTGTGGCTGTGGCGGGCGGGTAACCAGTTGATGACCTGGTTCATACGTCCATCGGTCCCGAAGGCGCCGGTGTTGGAGCGGCGGCAGGAGCGGGAGCGGGAGCCGGCGGCGGTCGCTCCTCGCGCACCCGACGTGAACGAGGACGATGAGGCCTTGCTGGACGAGGAGGACCTGATCGAGCTAACCAGGCCCGAGCCCGCGGACGTCGAGCCTCCTCTAACGCCGCCAGTGGCGCGACCCGCGGTCAAGCCGGAGGCCAAACCCCAGCCCAAGCCACGCCTCAAGGCGACCAAGCCCGACATGGCCCTGCAGCCCCCCGAACTCCCCCCGGAGTCGGCGGGCCTGGCCGAGCAGTTGCCCTTGATCCCTCTGGGCCTGGAGGGCGAGTTGCCGCCCCTGCTGCTGCTGGACGAGGCTCGTCGCAGCGGCAAGGGCTATTCCAAGGACCAGCTTGAGGAGCTCTCGCGCCAGGTGGAGATCAAGCTGGCGGACTTTGGCGTCACCGTCCAGGTGGTTGCCGTCCACCCGGGCCCCGTGGTAACCCTCTTCGAGATGATGCCCGCGCCGGGGACCAAGGCCAGCAAGATCACCGGCCTGTCTCGGGATATCGCCCGGGCCCTCTCCACCGTCAGCGTGCGGGTGGTCGAGGTCATCCCCGGCAAGTCCGTCATCGGCCTGGAGATCCCCAATAATTTCCGGGAGACGGTGGCCCTGCGCGAGATCCTGGGTTCCAGCGCCTATCAGGATGCTAAGTCACCCCTGACCCTGTCCCTCGGGACCGATATCTCCGGGCACCCGGTGGTGGCGGACCTGGCGCGCATGCCCCACGCCCTCATCGCCGGCACCACGGGCTCGGGCAAGTCCGTGGCCCTCAACGCCATGATCCTCAGCCTGCTCTACAAGGCTGGGCCGCGCGATGTGCGCCTCATCATGGTGGATCCCAAGATGCTGGAGCTATCGGTGTACGAGGGGATTCCGCACCTGCTCACGCCGGTGGTGACGGACATGAAGGAGGCCGCCAACGCCCTGCGGTGGTGCGTGGCGGAGATGGAGCGGCGCTATAAGCTGATGGCGCGGCTGGGAGTGCGCAACATCGGTGGCTACAACCGCAAGGTCGCCGATGCCCTGGCGGCGGGCGAGCCCATCCTCGACCCCCTCTACAACCTGGCGCGGGAGATGCCCCTGGAGGCGCCGCCCGCCTTGGATCATCTCCCCTACATCGTCGTCATCATCGACGAGCTGGCGGATATGATGATGGTGGTGGGCAAGAAGGTGGAGGAACTCATCGCCCGCCTGGCCCAGAAGGCCCGCGCCTCCGGCATCCACCTGCTGCTGGCGACCCAGAGGCCCTCGGTGGATGTGTTGACCGGCCTCATCAAGGCCAACATCCCGACCCGCATGGCCTTCCAGGTGTCCTCCCGCATCGACTCTCGCACCATCCTCGATCAGATGGGCGCCGAGCACCTGCTCGGCAATGGCGATATGCTCTATTTGCCACCGGGGACCAGTATCCCCTACCGCATCCATGGCGCCTTCGTCGATGACCATGAGGTGCATAAAATCGTTGAATTTTTGCGCGCCCAGGGCGAGCCGGACTATATCGACACCATCCTCATGGACATGGGCGATGGTATTCCCGGCATCGACCCGGAGCCGCGCCCGGGCGGCGACCTGGAGGATCAGGATCCCCTCTTTGACGAGGCGGTGCAGATCGTGGTGGAATCCCGCCGCGCCTCCATCTCCGGCGTCCAGCGCCGACTCAAGATCGGCTACAACCGCGCCGCCCGCATGATCGAGGAGATGGAGCGCATTGGCATCGTGGGCGCGGCCGAGACCAACGGCAACCGCGAAGTCCTGGCGCCCGCGCCGCCGGCGGATTGAGTCCTATATGTCCCCGAAAAGCACCAAGACTTGTCCCCAAGGGGTCGAACTGATCGCCCAAATCGAGGATTGGTATGGGTCGAGCCTGGGTCGGGAGGTGGCGGCTCAGGAGGCGGCCTGCCTGGAGGGGATGCTGGAAGGCATTTTCGGCCATTATCTCCTCCAGGTGGGTGGGGATGACGTCTTTCGCGAGGTGGTGGCGGGCAGTCAGGTCCGCCACGCCATTTCGCTACCCCCGGCCTTTCATCGCGGCGGGCTGGGGATGCGGATCGCCGCCAGCCCGGAGATGATGCCCATCGCCAGCGACAGCCTGGATGCCGTCTTTCTGCCCCACACCCTGGACTTCGCGGCCGATCCGCGTCAGGTGCTGGGGGAGGCCGAACGGGTCCTGATCCCCGAGGGGCGGCTCATCATCCTGGGCTTCAATGCATTGAGCCCCTGGGCCCTCCTGCGCTTGGGGAGCCCCGGGCGAGTGCCCTGGTGCGGCCACTTCCTGACTCGCTACCGTGTTGCTGAGTGGCTATCCCTGTTGGGTTTTGATCTGGAGATGCAGCGGATGTTAGTGTTTCAGGCCCCTTGGGGCGGCTCCCGATGGTGTTCGGGCAGTCTTCTTGACCGGGCGGGGCGCCACTTCTGGCCGGCCCTGGGCGGTGTTTATGCCCTGCGCGCCGTCAAGCGCGTCTCCACCCTGACGCCCCTGCGGCCCTCCTGGAAGACCCGCCGCAAGCTGCTGCCTGGCAACGCCGTCGAACCCACCACGCGTGGGTCCAGCCGTCATGTCTGACCCGGTCGAGATCTTCAGCGATGGTGCCTGCAAGGGCAATCCCGGCCCCGGTGGCTGGGGCGCTCTGCTGCGTTTCGGCGCCCTCGAGAAGGAGTTGTGCGGCGGCGAGTCCCATACCACCAACAACCGCATGGAGATGATGGCCGTCATCCAGGCCCTGGAGGCCCTCAAGCGGCCCATGCCCATCCGGGTCGTCACCGACTCCCAGTATCTGCGCCAGGGGGTCACCCAGTGGATGGCGCGCTGGAAGCGCAACGGCTGGCAGACCGCCAACAAGCAGCCGGTCAAGAATCAGGACCTCTGGGAGCGTCTGGATCGGGCCCTGGCTGATCACCAGGTGGAGTGGCAGTGGGTCAAGGGCCATGCCGGACATCCCGAAAACGAGCGCGCCGATGCCCTGGCCAACCAGGGCATTCCCCGCTGATGGTTCCCGAGGACGGTAGTTAACGATGCGTCAAATCGTGTTGGATACGGAAACCACGGGCCTGGAGCCGGCCGAGGGTCACCGTATCATTGAGATCGGCTGCGTCGAGTTGCTGGAGCGCCGCCTGACCCGCCAGGACTTCCATTGCTATCTACAACCGGATCGGGATGTCGAGCAGGGGGCGGTCAATGTCCATGGCATCACCAACGACTTTCTGCGCGATCAGCCCCGCTTCCCCGATATCGCCGAGGATTTCCTCGCCTACATCCGCGACGCCGAGCTCATCATCCATAACGCCCCCTTCGACGTCGGTTTCCTGGATCACGAACTAAAGCTCTGGCGCCCGGATGCCCCGCGCATCGGTGACTTGTGCCGGGTTATCGACAGCCTGGCGATGGCGCGCCGGAGCCATCCGGGGCAACGCAACTCCCTCGATGCCCTCTGCAAGCGCTACGAGATCGATAACTCGCGTCGCGACCTGCACGGGGCCATGCTGGATGCGGAGATCCTCTCCCAGGTTTATCTCGCCATGACCGGCGGCCAGGTCAAGCTGGCCTTCGGGGGCCAGGGCGATCAGGGCCAGGAGAGCCAGCGCCATCCCGTCCGCCGCCTCCCCGCCGACCGTCGGCCTCTGCCCGTGGTGCGGGCCACCGAGTCGGAACTACAGGCCCATCGGCAACGCCTCGCCGCCATCGACAAGGCCAGCGAAGGTCGCTGCGTCTGGCTCCGGTCATCCCACCCAGGTTAGTCATCATGCTGGATCCCCATTTGTTGCGCGCCGAGCTGGCCTATGTCGCCGAGCAGCTTGCCCGTCGTGGAGTCGCCCTCGATACCGGGCGCATCGAGACCCTGGAGGCCCGCCGCAAGGCGATCCAGGTGCGGACCCAGGAATTGCAGGGGGAGCGCAACAGCCGCTCCAAGCTCATCGGCCAGGCTAAGAAGGCGGGGGAGGAGGTGGCGCCCCTGCTGGCCCAGGTCGCCGATCTGGGCGACAGGCTCAAGGCCGCCGAGGCCGAGCTGGCCGAGGTGCAGAATGATCTGAGTCAGATCGCCCTGGGCCTGCCCAACCTGCCCCATGTCAGCGTGCCCGATGGCCGGGACGAGAGCGACAATCGCGAGGAGCGGCGCTGGGGCCAGCCCCGGGTCTTTGCCTTCGAGCCCAAGGACCATGTGGACCTGGGTGTCCCCACCGGCTGGATGGACTTCGACGTCGCCGCCAAGCTCACGGGCTCTCGCTTCGTGGTCCTGAGCGGCCCCCTGGCGCGGCTGCACCGGGCCCTGATTCAGTTCATGCTCGACACCCATACCCGCGAGCATGGCTATGTCGAGGTCTATGTCCCCTATCTGGTCAATGCCGAGAGCCTTTATGGGACCGGGCAACTGCCCAAGTTCGAGCAGGAACTCTTCAAGGTGCCTGGCGAGAAGGACTTCTACCTGATACCCACCGCCGAGGTGCCCGTGACCAACCTGGCGCGGGATCAGATCCTGGACGCGGACTCCATGCCCCGCCGTTGGGTCGCCCATACCCCTTGTTTCCGCAGCGAGGCCGGCTCCTACGGCAAGGACACCCGGGGCATGATCCGTCAGCATCAGTTCGAAAAGGTGGAGCTGGTCCAGATGGTGCGTCCCCAGGACTCCTTCGCCGCCCTGGAGGCCCTCACCGGTCACGCGGAGGCCATTCTCCGGAAACTGGAGCTGCCCTACCGGGTAGTGACCCTCTGCACCGGCGACCTGGGATTTTCCGCCACCAAGACCTACGACCTAGAGGTCTGGCTGCCGGGTCAAAACCAGTATCGCGAGATCTCCTCCTGCAGCAACTTCCAGGACTTCCAGGCCCGCCGTCTCCAGGCCCGCTGGCGCAATCCCGAGACCGGCAAGCCCGAGTTGCTCCATACCCTGAACGGCTCTGGTCTCGCCGTGGGCCGCACCCTGGTAGCGGTATTGGAGAATTATCAGGAGGAGGATGGCCGGCTGGGCATCCCGGCAGTCCTGCGGCCCTACATGGGTGGGGCGGAGTTTTTGTAGGAGGAGGGCGGGGGGGAAGGGAAATGGCCCCTGGTCAGGCTGGCCAGGGACCCGGTGATGGCTAGCGGGCGGGCTAGCGCACCATGGCGATCAAGAGGATGACCAGTCCCACCACCAGCGCCAGGGGCAGAATGACGGCCTGCCAGTCGCCCTTCTCGGCCTTGGGGCCATGCTCCTGCCACTGCTGATAGGACCGCCAGGCGTAAAAGACCATCATGCCCATGGCGGCGGCCGCGATGATTTTCAGAAAGAGGTCCATGATCTGGGTCTCGGTGGGCCACAAGAAAAACCCCGGCCGGAGCCGGGGTCCATGTCAGGCTTCAAGCCAGGATCATTCGTCGCTGCTCATGATCCCCAGGATCTGCAACAGGCTGACGAAGATGTTGAACATGTTCAGGTAGAGGCCATAGGTGGCCATGATGTAGTTGGTCTCGCCCCCATTGATGATGCGGCTGGTATCAAAGAGGATGAAGCCGCTCATCAGTAGGATGATGCCACCGGACACCGCCAGCGACAGGGCCGGCATGGCCAGGAAAATATTGGCGATGGCGGCGATAAAGACCACCATGATGCCGGCGAACAGGAAGCCGCCCATGAAGCTGAAGTCCTTCTTGCTGGTCAGGGCATAGCCGGACAGGCCCAGGAAGATGAGGCCGGTGCCCGCGAAGGCGGTGGCGATGATCTCCGGACCCCGGGGCAGGGCCATGTACATCGTCAGGATGGAGCCCAGTCCCAGGCCCAGCAGGCCGGTGATGCCAAAGATGACGCCGATGCCGGCGCTGGAATCGGCGGTCCGGGGCAGCACGAACATGCCCAGCACCATGGCGCCGATTACCGAGACCAGGTACATCCAACTCGGCAGGGCCAGGCTCATGGAGACCAGGGCCATGACGGCGCTGAAGGCCAGGGTAGCGGATAGCAGCATATAGGTGTTTTTCAACACCTTGTTGGCGGAAATGGCGCTCTGGGCGCCGCTCAGTACGGAGTATTGGGGGGTAGCCATGTGGCGTCTCTCCTGGGTTGTGAGTGGATCTGGAATCTGTCCAGCCTATGACAGTAAGGGGGAAAACGAGTTCCGAAGAATACCTGTCCGGGTGGAAAAGGCAATCAAAGTCGCGTTGGCCTGGTGCGCCCCTTCCGGTATCCTTGTCGCTGTTGGACATATTGGGGGCTAGGCCACTCCAATCCAAGCCGGGTCCGGCCAATCCCGGCAGGTTGGCGGAGTGGCCAATAGCGGTGGTCTTGAAAACCCGCGAGAGGGTTTCATAACGACCCCGCAACCCCGGAAAAAGTCATGGGTGGGGTGCCAGAGCGGTTTATTGGACTGGTCTTGAAAACCAGCGAAGGGGAAACTCTTCCGTGGGTTCAAATCCCACCCCCACCGCCAAATCAAATACTTAAGTAAATTGCCTTCCTCCTTCCACCTTAATCGCGTCATGCAGCACCTGGCGCGTAAGCGTTCAGACCCCCGGCCGCATGGTTAGGGCTCGGTAGCTCCAGCCACTGATTCTCATGCTACCTCCCCAGCTCAAGCCACTGTTTTTCTTGCTCCCTTCCCCCTTGCGGGGGAGGGTTGGGGAGAGGGGGCTGCAAGGTCACCCTGGCGCTTACCCTTCCTATTTCCTATCAGGCTACCGGCCCAAGCCAATTCCCAGGCTTCGAGCCAGTCAGGAAGGCGATGGCGCCCCTCGGTTCCGGTCAGGCAATGGCCTTTACTGGGATGAGCATAGGGGTGGGCCGGGTGGCGGCGGGCGGGGTGTCGACAGCAGGGATGCTGTCGCCAAGCCTACAGGGAGGTATTCACGGCGTCCCCCGCCCGACGCCATCCGGCCCGGGAAAACGAAAACTCAGTGGCTTTGGTATACATAGCCAACCCCTATCGCCAGTATCGTAACAATCAATTGGCTACCGAGCCGGCGGCTCTCTACCATGCACCCATCGACTCTGATTAACCCCTCACTCACAGGTAGCCACCATGCACTCCCTCATCAACACCGAAGTCCAGCCCTTCAACGCCACCGCCTTCCACCAGGGCAAGTTCGTCGCCGTGAGCGAGGCCGATCTGCGGGGCAAGTGGTCCGTGGTCTTCTTCTACCCGGCTGACTTCACCTTCGTCTGCCCCACGGAACTGGGCGACCTGGCCGACCACTACGCCACCTTCCAGCAGTTGGGGGTGGAAATCTATTCGGTCTCCACCGACACCCATTTCACCCACAAGGCCTGGCACGACAGCTCCGCGACCATCGGCAAGATCAATTACCCCATGATTGGCGATCCCACCGGGGTCATCACCCGCAACTTCGGGGTCATGATCGAGGCGGCGGGCCTGGCGGAGCGGGGCACCTTCGTCATCGATCCCGCGGGCAAGATCCAAATCATCGAGGTCAACGCCGGCGGTATCGGCCGTGACGCCGCCGAGTTGCTGCGCAAGATCAAGGCCGCCCAGTACGTCGCGGCGCATCCGGGCGAGGTCTGCCCGGCCAAGTGGAAGGAGGGCGATGCCACCCTGGCGCCGTCTCTTGACCTGGTGGGTAAGATCTAAGCCTGGCAGTATCTAAGACTCCGGCCCCTCCGCAGCCCCGGGTTGCGAGGGGCTAGGGGGTAATGCGCAACCCCGCACTCTTGGGAAGAAGTCAATGCTCGACGCCAACATCCAAACCCAGCTCAAGGCCTATCTTGAGCGCCTGCAACAACCAATCGAACTGGTCGCCTCCCTCGACGACAGCGCCAAGTCTCAAGAGATGCGGGCGCTGCTGGAAGACATAGGGCCCCTGTCCGCCCTCGTCAGTATTCGTTACGACGGTCAGGATGCGCGCCGGCCCTCCTTCGCCGTAGGTCGCCCGGGAGAAACGGCGCGGATTCAGTTCGCCGGTATCCCCATGGGGCACGAATTCACCTCTCTGGTACTGGCCCTGCTCCAGACCGGCGGTCACCCGCCCAAGGTCGAGCCCGCCGTCATTGAACAGATGCGCGCCTTGCCGGGGACTTTCCGTTTCGAGACCTTCATCTCCCTGTCTTGTCATAACTGCCCGGATGTGGTGCAGGCCTTCAATCTGATGGCGGTGATCAATCCCGGTGTCAGCCACACCATGATTGATGGCGCCCTTTTCCAGAAGGAGGTCGATGACCGCCAGATCATGGCCGTGCCGACCGTCTTCCTCAATGGCGAACCCTTTGGTCAGGGCCGCATGACCCTGGAGGAAATCCTGGCCAAGCTGGATACCGGCGCCGCCGCCCGCGACGCCGAGTTGCTAGCGGCCAAGCCGGCCTTCGATGTCCTCATCGTCGGGGGCGGTCCCGCCGGCGCCGCCGCCGCCATTTACGCGGCGCGCAAGGGCATCCGGACCGGGATTGTCGCCGAGCGCTTTGGTGGCCAGGTGCTCGATACCCTGGCGATCGAAAACTTTGTTTCGGTCAAGGCGACCGATGGCCCCAAGCTGGTGGCCGGCCTGGAGCAGCACGTCCGCGAGTACGAAGTGGACATCATGAACCTGCAGCGGGCCGAGGCCCTGACGACCGGCCCCGATGGCCTGGCCGAGGTGCGGCTGGCCAGCGGCGCGACCCTCAAGAGTAAGACCATCATCCTCTCCACGGGAGCGCGCTGGCGGGAGATGAATGTCCCGGGTGAACTGGAATATCGCGGGCGGGGCGTGGCCTATTGCCCCCATTGCGATGGCCCCCTTTTCAAGGGCAAGCGGGTGGCGGTGATCGGGGGCGGCAATTCCGGCGTGGAGGCCGCCATCGACCTGGCGGGCATCGTCGGCCATATCACCCTCATTGAGTTCGATCCGACCCTGCGTGCCGATGCCGTCTTGCAGAAAAAGCTCCACAGCTTGGCCAATGTTACCGTCGTCACCCAGGCCTTGACCACCGAGGTGACCGGCGATGGTGAAAGGGTCAATGGTCTGGTCTATCAGGACCGGGCCAGCGGCGACTCGCACCAGCTGGATCTGGAAGGCGTCTTTGTGCAGATTGGCCTGCTGCCAAACACCGACTGGCTCAAGGGAACCCTCCAGCTCTCGCCGCGGGGCGAGATCGAGATCGACAACCGGGGCCAGACCTCGCTGCTCGGGGTCTTCGCGGCGGGCGACTGCACCACGGTGCCCTTCAAGCAGATCATCATCGCCATGGGCGATGGCGCCAAGGCCTCGTTGGCGGCCTTCGACTACCTGATCCGCGGCTCGGCGCCCGCCTGATGGGCTGGGGTACTGGCTGATTCCGCACTGGAGGGCCGGTCGGGAAAGCGTTATGTTGGGGGCGGTTTGCAACCGCCCCCTGCTGCGTTAAGGGCAATCCCTGACATCCCCCAGGACCCTCATGAAATTCATCCACACCGCCGACATCCACCTGGACAGCCCCCTCACGGGGCTGTCGGCGTATCCGGACGCCCCTGCGGACCGGCTGCGCACCGTCACCCGCGATGCCTTTGGCCGGCTGGTGGATCTGGCCCTGGACGAGGCGGTGGATTTCATGGTCATCGCCGGCGATCTCTACGACGGCAACTGGAAGGACGCCAATACCGGTCATTACTTCTGTCGGGAGATGGGGCGGCTGAACCGGGCCGGCATTCCCGTTTATCTGCTCCATGGCAATCACGATGCCGAGAGCGAGATGACCCGGCGACTGACCTTGCCGGACAATGTTCACCTCTTTGACAGCCGCAAGGCCAGCAGCTTCCGACTCGACACCCTCAAGGTGGCCCTCCATGGTCGCGGTTATCGCGAGGCGGCGACCCTGGATAACCTGGCCGCGAGCTATCCCCCTCCGGTGGCCGGTTGGCTCAACATCGGCGTCCTGCACACGGCACTGGAGGGCTACGCCAGTCATGCCCGCTATGCCCCCTGTACCCTGGCCGAACTCACCGCCAAGGGCTATGACTACTGGGCCCTCGGCCATGTGCATGAGTTCGCCATCCTGCACCGCGACCCCTGGGTGGTGTTTCCCGGCAATCTCCAGGGGCGACATAGCCGGGAGACCGGGGAGCGCGGTGCCCTCCTGGTCACCGCCGACGAGGCTGGCATCCAGACGGTCGAGCGACTGGCGGTGGCGCTGCTGCGCTGGGAACGGCTCGAGGTTGATGTCGTGGCGGATGCCACCCTGGAGGCGGTGGTACGCCGGGTGGGCCGGGCCTTCGAGGGCCTCATCGCCGCCACCCCGGAGCACCTCTATCTGGCCGTCCGCCTGGTCCTGCGGGGCCAGACTGTCGCCCATGGCGAGCTTTTTGGTCTGGCCGCCCAATTGCGGGAGGAGATCTTGGGCCAGGCGGCGGCCCAGGGCCTGGACAGGCTCTGGGTCGAAAAGGTGTGCGTCGAGACCCGGCCCCCCGGGGACGCCGCCCTCCTGAGCGCCCGGGGAGATGCCATCGCCGACCTCCAGGCCTTTCTCGCCGCGGCCCCGGACGACCCGGACCTCCTCAAGGCCCTGCTTGACGACCTGCGCCCCCTGGTGGACAAGGCCCCCCGGGAACTCCTCGCGGCCCTGCCGGAACTGGAGGTCATCCGCCAAGGCGAGGTGGCGGATCTGATCCGGGCGGTGACGCCGGATCTCCTGGCCCATCTGGGCCGGACCCGGTGAGGCCGACCATGCGTATCGCCCGCTTCGATCTCCTGCGCTACGGCAAATTCACGGACCGGTCCTTGACCCTACCGCGGACCGACCAGGATTTTCACTTTATCGTCGGACCCAACGAGGCCGGCAAGTCCACCCTGCGCGCGGCCATTCAGGACCTGCTGTTCGGCATCGAGACCCGTTCGCGCTACAACTTTCTGCATCCCCACCATGAGATGCGCCTGGGGGCCTGCCTGGAGCGGGACGGCGACCAGGACGCCGGCCCCCTGGATTTCATCCGCCTCAAGGCCCGCTCCAACACCCTCAAGACCCCCGGGGGTGCCACCCTGCCGGAGGATGCCCTGACCCCCTTCCTCGGGCAGGTGGACCGCCATTTTTTCGACCAGATGTTCGGCCTGGATCATCAGCGACTGGTGGCGGGCGGGGAACAGATCCTCAATGCCGCCAACGACATCGGCCGCATCCTCTTTCAGGCGGCGGCGGGTATCGGGGGCCTGGGGGAGATTCGGGAGCAACTGGAACAGGAGGCCGACCGGCTCTGGAGCAAGCGCAAATCCGATAACCGTGAGTATTACCAGGCCAGCGCCCAACTGGAGCAGGCCAAGGCGGATCTGGACCGGGCCACGGTGCGCGCCAAGGACTGGCTGGCGGCGCGGGAGCGGGTCGCGGACCTGCAGGCGGATCTGGAGCAGGCGGGCGCCGGTTGCCAGATCCTGGAGCAGGAACGCGACCGCCTGCAACGGGTGTGGCGCATCGCCACGCCCCTGGCCAACCTCCGGGACCGGGAGGAGCAGTTGGCGGCCCTCGGCACGGTCCCGAACCTGCCGGCGGAGTCCGGCGCCCAACTGGCCCAGGCCGAACGGGATATCACCCTGGCCAGCCAGTCTCTGCGACTCCACGAGGCTCAGGTGGCGGACCTGACGGCGCGGCGGGATGCCTTGCACCCGGACCCAGCCATCCTGGAACGTGCCGCCGAGATCGAGGCCCTCGCCGAACAGCGCCAGCGCCTCGGCCACCATGAGCGGGATATCGGCCGGCGGCTGGAGGAGGTCCGGGTGCTGTGGCAACAGGTCCAGGACGGCGCCCGGCAACTGGGCTGGCCGGACGAGGAGGAGGTCGCCCTCGGGCAACGCCTGCCGGGCCGGCTGGTGCGCTCGGCCATCAGGGACCTGCTACGGCGTTACGAGGCCCTGGCCCAGACCCTCGCCAGCGCCGAGGAGACGATTCGCGCGCGCCAGAGCGAACTCCAGGGAATCGATGCCGACCTGGCCGACCTGCCCCTTACCCAACCCCCGCTGGCCTTGCCCGCGGCCCTGATCGCCGCCCGCGACCTGGGCGATACCCGCCGCCAGCAACAGCAACTGAACGGTCAGGTGGAACGCTTGACCCGCGATCTGGACCGGGCCCTGCTGGCCTTGGGGGAGGGGCATCCCGGCCTGGAGCGCCTGCGTGGCCTGGCGCTCCCCGCGCCCCCGGAGATCGCCGATTTGCTGCAGCGGGGCGCCACCCTGGAGGCCACCGCCGCCAAGTTGGCCGATGGTCTCCGGGACCTTCGGGCCGAGGAGGGCCGGCTGGAGCTGGCAAGCCGGCATTACCGGGCGGCCCACCGGCCCGTCACCCTGGCGGAGGTGCGGGAGCGGCGTGCCGGGCGTGACGCCACCTGGGAGGGCATCAAGGCCGGGGCCCTGGCCCTGGCCGAGACCGCCGATCGGTTCGAGCAGGACATCGCCAGCGCCGATGCCCTGGCGGACCAACGCCACGACAAGGCCCAGGAGGCCGCCGAGCTGCAAGCCCTGCTTGATCGCCTGGAGCAGTGCCGGCAACAGGCGCGGGAGCTGGAGGTGCGGGCCCAGGAGCATGACCGGGCCCTGACGGGCCACCGCCAGGACTGGGAGGGGCAGAGCGCCCGGCTGGGACTGGCCGGGCTGCCCCTGGCGCGCGTCGAGGCCTGGCGGGCGGCGCGGGAGGGGGTCCTGCGGGCGGCGGAGGCCCTGGAGGAAGCCGTTGCCCGCCGTGATGACTTTGCGCGGCGGGTCGCCGCGGCCAACCTAGCCCTCGCGCAAGCCCTGGGCCCCCTGGCTCCGGAGGGGGAGGCCCCCGGCCTGGCCGCCCTGCTGCGTTTGGCGGAGGAGGTGGTGACCAGCGCCCACCAAGCCGCGGAGAGGCGCAAGCTGCTCCTCAAGCAGAAGGTCCGCGCCGAGGCCACCCTGGTCGAAAACCGCCGGCGGCGCGCGGAGGCCGACCAGGCCATGGCCGCCTGGGGGACGGAGATGCAGCGCAACCTGGCCCTCGCGCACCTGCCAGCCGCTACCAGCCCGGGCGCCTTGCAAGAGGCGCTGGACCTGTTCGAGGAGATGCACGGGAATCTCGAAAAGATCCGCGAGTTGCGCCTCAACCGCATCGACATGATGCGTCGGGACCTGGCGGACTTTGCCGAGGCGGCGCGGGCCCTGGCCCGGGGCCTGGACCCCTCCCTGGTCCCGGAACTCGCCGACGCCATAGCCCTGGACCTGGGGCGCCGCCTCAAGCAGGAGGCCGCGGCGGCTCAGGAGCGGGCCCGCCTCGAGGCGGGCCTGACCCAGGCGACCGAGGATGCCCGGGCCGATCGTGTCCGTATCGCCGTCGCCGAGGCGAGCCTTGACCCCTTGCGTCGGCGCCTGCCCCCCGGGGCCGACCTGGAGGCCCTGCGAGAGGCCATCCAGCGCTCGGATCTCCGGCGCATGCTCGGCGCGGAACGCGATCAGTACCTTGCGCAGCTCCTGAAGGATGGGGATGGGCTGGACCCTACCGCCCTGGAGGCGGAACGGGCCGGCATTGACATCCTGGCCATCCCGGCCCGCTTGTCGGCACTCCGGGAGGAAATCGATCAACTGGTCAGCCAGCAGAATCAGCGGACCGCCGATCTACGGGTAGCTGAGGCCAACCTGGAGCGGATCGCCGGCCAGGACGAGGCGGCCCAGGCCGAAGCCCGGCGGCAGGAGGCCCTGGCGCGCATGGGCAACGCCGTGGAGCGTTTCATTCGCGTCCATACCGCCGCCAAGCTGCTGCGCTGGTCCATCGAACGCTTCCGGGAACACAAGCAGGGACCCCTGTTGGCCCGGGCCAGCGAAATCTTTCGGGGCCTGACCGCCGGGGCCCTTGTGAAACTCCAGGTGGACTATGACACCCAGCCTCCAACTCTCTTCGGTCAACGCCCCAATGGGCTCCGGGTACACATCGAGGGTATGAGCGAGGGCACCCGTGACCAGCTCTATCTCGCCCTGCGCCTGGCCGCCTTGGAACTGCATTTGCGACAGACCCCAGCCCTGCCCTTCATCGCCGACGACCTCTTCATCAATTACGACAATGGCCGGGCCCGCGCCGGCTTCGCCGCCCTGGCCGACCTGTCCCGCCTGACCCAGGTCATCTTCCTCAGTCACCACCACCACCTGGTGGACCTGGCCAGCGACGTCTTCGGGGGGAGCTTGAATGTCCTGGACCTGGAGGAATGAGGGCAGGGCGGCTAAGGTCGGAGGGCGGGGTGACGGCGGGAGAGTGTGTCTTCAAGCCTACCGGGAGGTATCCGATTGAGGAGGCGATTCCGGGCAGCGCCAAAGGCGTCGTCAAGCCCACCAGGAGGTATCTCCAGCGCTGATCACGCTTCGGCGCTAGCAGGAGGGCTGGGTGGCGGCGGGCGGGGGTGTCGACAGCAGGGATGCTGTCGCCAAGCCTACAGGGACGTATTCACGGCGTCCCCCGCCCGACGTCACCCGGCCCGGAATACCGATAACTCAAGGCTGTTGGGTATATTCACGGCGCCTCACCACCACCACCCGGCCCAGCAAAGCTAAAAACCCGGTTTGTTCGTATATAATCGCCCCGCCCCCCACCTGGCCCACCTCTCTTGACGACACTCTGCCGTATGGAAAGTACCCAGTCTCCCACCGAAGCGCATTTCATCACCCAGGAACCTTACTACGAACCTGTTGGCAATGAAGTAACGCTGTTCGAGGCCGCCTATGCTAACCGCCTGCCGGTGTTGCTGAAGGGGCCGACCGGCTGCGGCAAGACTCGCTTCATGGAATACATGGCGTGGCGCCTCAAGCGACCCCTCATCACCGTCTCCTGCCACGACGACCTCACCACCTCCGACCTGGTGGGGCGCTACCTGGTCAAGGGCGGTGAGACCACCTGGGTGGACGGGCCCTTGACCCGCGCCGTGCGCGCTGGCGGCATCTGTTACCTGGATGAAATCGTCGAGGCGCGCAAGGACACCATGGTGGTGATCCATCCCCTGGCGGACGACCGCCGCATGATGCCCATCGAGAAACTCGGCCAATTGTTGGAGGCATCCCCCGACTTCTGCCTCGCTATTTCCTACAACCCCGGCTACCAGAGCGTGTTGAAGGAACTCAAGCAATCGACCCGGCAGCGCTTCGTGGCCCTGTCCTTCGATTACCCCAAGCCCGAACTCGAGGCGAGAATCATCCGCCACGAAACGGGACTGGACGAGTCCGCCACCGCCAAACTGCTGAAGCTGGCGGAAATGACGCGGAACCTCAAGGGCAATGGCCTGGAGGAAGGCGCCTCCACCCGCCTCTTGGTCCATGCCGGCAAGCTCATCGCCCAGGGGGTGGAGGCGCGCGCCGCCTGCCAGGGCGCGGTCGCGCTGGCTCTGACCGATGACGAAGACCTGATCGCGGCGGTCAATGAACTGATCGCCGCCCTCTTCTGAATGGGTAGCCCCTGCCAGGAGGCCTTTCCGCTCGGGCCGCGCGGCGGCGCACGCCGGGTTGGCCGCGAGGGTCGGCCCCGTGCGGATTAGCCCGCCTCTCGCCGGCGAGGAACTCACCCGGCGGCTCGAAACGGCCTTCGATGTGGAGTTCACCTTCCACAAGGTCGGCCATCTGGTGGCTATCCTGGCGCCCCTGGAACGGGACACCCAGGACTTCATCCTCGATCTGGTCGAGCGCATCGCCAGCACCAACATCCAGATCAGCTATGAATTCACCCGCAGGGTGGTGGAGGCCCTCGACCGCCTGGACCGGCGCGTCATCGAGGCCTGGGCCGTGCATGCCATGGACACCTACGATCAAGTCGGCTTGCGTCCGGCCCTAGAGGTGCTATTCAAGGTCGATGACTTCCTGACCCACGCCCATGCGCGGGCCGCGGGTGCCTTCTTCCATGAGGTGCAACCCGTGCTCTCCAGCTTTCTCTGCGGACTGTCCGGGCGCCGGCTGGATCTGAAGGAGGGCGAACAGGTCTATACCGACAGCGAACGGCTCTTCCTGCCCAATGTCATGGCCCTCATGGAGAGCGAGGCGGACAATTTTCTGCTCTGCAAGGCCCAGGTCACCTTCATGTGGGCCCAGACGCGATTTGGCAGCGCCCGGGTGGATTTCGCCGCGGTCCTATCGCGCTATCCCGATCCTGACCAGGCCCTGGCCGCCTTCCAGGCCCTGGACAGCCTGCGCCTGGATCTCTGCCTGGCGCGAGAACTGCCCGGCTTGTGGCGCGACATGCAGGGCCTGTCGCGACGTCATGGCGATGCCGCCATTCCCGCCGGCTGGCTGTCCTTCACGGCGGTCTTGAACCGCGACCCCGCCGTCCCCGAGACCGCCCTGGCGCTGCTGGATACCGCCTATCGCCTCGAACTGCCCACGGCCCGCGTCTATCAGGCCCGGCTCAACCCTCCCGCCATTGCCGCGGCCCGGGAGGCGCGCCTGGAACGGGAGACTATCCTGTTGCGGGTCAAGCTGGCGAAATTGGCGGAAGAGCAGCGGCGTAAGGCCCCGCTCGCCCCCCTGGACCCGTCCGAGGAGCGGCAAGCCCCGCCCCCGGCCCAATTCGAGGCCAAGCCCGAGGGCCTGGGCTGGGAACTGACGCTGGATGATCAGCCCGTCGCCCCGCCGGAAGACGTGAGGCAGTTGCTCACCTCCATCGCCCTGGACTGGGGCGAGATTCCCCCCGAGATGCTGGTCGCCGCCGGCGATGGCGAATACGACGCCGCCCGCTATGAGGTCAAGGACAAGGACCCCAACGATGTCTGGCAGGGCACCTATCACATAGAGGGCGCGCACCTCTATCACGAGTGGGATTTTGCCCGCCAGCACTATCGTAAGAACTGGTGTGTGCTGCGCGAGATCGACCTCGAGCCCGGCGACCCGGCGTACGTGGCGGAGGTCATCGCCAAGCACCAGGGCCTGGTCAAGCACCTGCGCCGCACCTTCGAGGCCATGCGCGATGAAAGCAAGCTGTTGAAGCGCCAGCCCCAGGGCGATGACGTGGACATCGACGCCCTGGTGGAGGCCCTGGCCGATGCCCGGGACGGGCGGGAGATGAGCGAGCAACTCTTCATGCAGCGGCACCGCGCCGACCGCAATCTGGCGGTGATGTTCATGGTGGACATGAGCGGCTCCACCAAGGGCTGGATCAATGACGCGGAGCGGGAGTCCCTCATCATGCTCTGCGAGTCCCTGGAGACCCTGGGCGACCGCTATGCCATCCATGGCTTCTCGGGCACCACCCGCAAACGCTGCGAGATCTACCGCATCAAGACCTTCGACCAGGCCTACGACGCCGGCGTCAAGGCGCGCATCGCCGGCATCGTGCCGCGGGAATATACCCGCATGGGGGTCGCTATCCGCCACCTAGCCAAACGGCTGAACGAGGTCGAGGCCAAGACCAAGCTGCTGATCACCCTCTCCGATGGCAAGCCCGACGACTATTTCGACAGTTATCGCGGCCAATACGGCATCGAGGACACCCGGCAGGCCCTGTTCGAGGCCCGCCGCAGCGGTATCCACCCCTTCTGCATCACCATCGACCGCGAAGGCAAGGCCTACCTGCCGCACATGTACGGCCACGCCAACTGGGTAGAAATCGACGAGGTGCGCAAGCTGCCCCTGAAAGTGGCCGACATCTACCGGCGGCTGACCTCCTGAAAGCCCTGACCTCGAGCCCCCAAAGGCCGCGCCGATGAGCTCGGCATCGCCCGTCTCGACCGCCAGCCCCAGGCGCCGACATAGGGCGCGGCGATTGTCCAATTGGCATTGACCGGCGAAGTGCAGCGCGCTGGTGGCCGGTCCGCGCGGGCGTTGGTTCTGATCGTCGAACACCTCGCCGGTGCTGAATCAGACCTTCAGGAGCATGGTGACAGCTCGACCGCTTCGCGATGCACCAGCTCCCAGCCGCTGTAGAGCAGCAGGATGGGGTGCGGTCTGGCCTCTCCGAGCTGGCTCTGCACGCGCGCATCGCCGGCATAGCGGCGCAACTGGGCGCGGCCGGCTTCCAGGAGTTGCTCGCGCTTGGCGGGACTGTCCTCGGCGCGGCCGAGGTATTTGAGTTCGATCAGATAAGCGTGGCGCATGTCCGGATAGCGGACATAGAAGGGCGCCAGGTAGAGATCGACAAAGCCGCCGGCCTGCTCGGCCTCGGAGAAGACGCGGAAATAGGGCGAGAGATTCAGCCAGGCGAGCAGGAAGCCCTGGATCATCTTCTCGCCTTGCAGGTAATCCCGCACGCTGGCCTGATGGGCGATCTCCTCGGCCAGATAGTCGAAGAAGCCCTCCCACTCGCCGCGATAGGCCATCTTGTTGAGCCGGTCGGCGATCTCGTAGGTGCTGGGACGGAAGATGCCGACCTCGTCATAGGCCTCGCGCAGATAGCCGTACATGAGTTGGCGCACGGTGCGGTTCGGGATCTTCAATAGTGGCCGACCCTCGCGCTCGCCGGCAAAGCTCAGCAGCCCGAGGTAGTAGAGCAGGGAGATGAAGTTGTCCTGCCGCAGCAGGCCCTCGGCCGGGAAGCTGGTCTGGATCGCGGCGACCTCTTCGCCGGTCTCGATGATGCGGCGCAGGCGCGAGAAGTTGCCGTTCAGGCGCGCGGCGCCGTCGATGCCTCCAGCACTTGCGGGGGCCGCCTCGCGATCGGCGAGCTGGCGATCGATCTGCACCAGATGGCGCAGCTTGCCGTAGTCGATGCGCACGTTGTGGTCGATGAGATCGTCCGGGGGCTCGTTGCGACGGACCAATGCGCGCAGATAATAGAGCGCCATGTCACTGTTGACGACGGGTTCACGGCGGGCCTTGTGGAAGTGATAGCCGTTGTACCACTCATCAATGATCGCGCGATGGGCGCTGAAGTCCTGGCCGAAATCCGTGAAAAGCTGCTCGAGCTCAGCGTGGGTGAAGCCGAGCAGCGCGTTGAATTCCGGCTCCAGACTGATATTGGTGCCGATGTTGAACCCGCTGGTGACATCATCGAGTGTGATCGGCGAGACACCGGTGATGAACAGCCGCGCCAGCCCACTGCCGGTGCGCCCGACGGCCTCTTTTAGCAGCGCAAAGAAGTCGCGGAAGAAGCCGCTGCTGTGGGTGAGCTCCCGATAGGCCTCGCGCCCGGCATTGACCAGGAGATTGTTGGCGAAGTTGTCGTATTCGTCGATGAAGAGATAGATCGACAGCCCGAGCTTGCGCGATTCGCTGATCAGCCGCTCAAGACGCCGGGCCAGGGTGGGCTCGCTCATGATCGCCTGGGCGCTGTTCTCCGGGATGCGCTCGGCATGACGATCGAGGAAGTCGAGCAGCAGGATCCGGGTATGGCCCTCAAAGGACTCGCGCACCTCGGCCGGCGTGGAGCTAACCGCCGAGAAGTCGAAGCGCAGACAGAGATACTGGCCTTTCTCAGTCGTCGGCTGCCGATGAATCCAGGTGTCGGCGAACAACTCATCGAAGCGCCGTGTCCAGCCGGCGTCGTAGTAGCACTCCATCACCGATTGCAGCAGACTCTTGCCGAAGCGCCGCGGGCGGATCAGGAACAGAAAGCGTCCGGCCTGCTCGAGCAGCGGCAGGTAGTGGGTCTTGTCGACATAGTATTCATGCCCTTGGCGCAGCTTGATGAAATCCGCCACGCCATAGGGGATCCGCCAGTGCTCGTCGGTTACGCTCATGCTCCCGCTACTCCACCTCGATGATTGTGCGCCTCAGGATAACACTCCAGATTCGCTCCAAGATTATGGCTTGTTGGCAAAACGGGCCAGGCTCTAATTAAATTGAGATGAACGCCATGTCTACCCTACTTCCACTCAGTTTGATGACCATTGAAGACAAACTGGCCGACATCTACCGGCGGCTGACCTCCTGACACCACCGACCTCGAGCCCTCAAATAGGGACCCAGGTCAGGGCTCGGGAGCGCTCCGCCGGTCTGCTGTCGTCCTCATCCCGAGGAATCCGGTCCCACGCCACCGGTGCCAGCCGGGCGGCGGGGTCCTGGCGGTAGAAGGCGGCGAGTTGGGCATAGACCGCCGGGAATTCCGACCGGAGCAGATGAGGGATCTCGAAGAAGGCCTCGCTGCATACCGCGAAAAATTCCCCCGGGGACTCGGCGCCATAGGGGTCGATGGCGGTCTCCCGGCCGCGGTCCACGCGGCGGACGAAGGCCGCATAGGCGGTCCCGAAATCCCGCGCCCAGGCGGCGTCACTCATCCCGGTGTGCAGGGGCGGGTGGCCGTTGGCGGGGCCACTGCGCATATCCAGCTTATGGGCCAGTTCGTGGATGACGACATTGTAGCCGTCCCGCTGCATCCCGGCCGCCACGTCGGCCCAGGACAGGATCACCGGGCCCTGCTCCC